>DATIYO010000060.1:0-12611 GCA_035517575.1 Methanomicrobiales archaeon | reverse complement strand
GTGCATCCTGAGATTTGGTACAGGCCCAAAACTTTGGAAATCTTGATAACGCCATCGGGAGATATACGACAGCCGGGTTCTGCCGGCTGATGGTCGGTTTCACGTGGCACACATTCATCTCCCCGATGGTTCCTTCACCCTCTTCTGGGTACTGGTCTGGTGGATCGGTACGCTCGCCCTTATCGGCGCGGCCCTCGTATGGGCGAGGAGGAGGGGGGTGGGGGCGACGGAGATCACGGTCGCGGCCTTCGTCACGGCGGCCTCGTTTGCGGTCTTCCAGGTGCAGGTCCCCCTCTTCGGGGGCGTGCACATGAACCTCACCCCCCTCATCGGGATCCTCGCGGGCCCGGTCCTCGGGAGCTTCATCGTCTTCATCGTGAACATCCTCTCGGCGGCCATCGGCCACGGGGGATGGGGCCTCATCGGGGCGAATGTCCTCGTGAACTTCTCCGAGGTGCTGACCGGGTACCTGGCCTTCAGGGCCTTAAAAAGGATCACCCCGAGCCTCTTCTCCCGGGCAGGGATTGCCACGTTCGGGGGGCTGTTCGTCGGGAATATCGCGATGATAGCCATCATCCTCGTCTCGGGGATCCAGGGCGTGACCCAGACACCCCTCCAGATCCTCACGGGCCTCTCCCTCCTCGCGGCCGTGAACCTGGGTGTCGCGGTCGTCGAGGCCTTCGTCACCGGTTTCATCGTCGAGTATATCGGAAAGGTGAAGCCCGGTCTCTTGGGTGGTGGCCGCCCGTGACTGCGCCCGACCGGAGGAGAGGGCTCATCCTCTTCGTGCTGATCCTCGTTGCGGTTGCCATCATATCCTTCGCGGCATACCGGATGACCGGGCCGATGGGGATCGAAGAGCGGTACAGCAACGCGGTCGGCCTCCCCAGCACTGAGGAAGAGGAAGGGGGCGGATGGTTCGGGTTCTCCCTCGAGGGGAATCATCTCACGTATGGCGTGATCCTTCTCGCCCTTGTGGGTATCTCCGTCATCGTGTATCTCCGGTGGAGAAAAGAAGGGTCCCGGTAAGCCCGCCTCGGGCAGGCAGGGGAGGTCGTTCCCGGTATGAATTCCGTCCCTCAGGATTTCGGGATATTTTCTTTACTTCTCCCTGCGAATTGATACTGCAATGACCGGCCTTGAGGACGAGATCCGGGCGATCGAGGAGGAGATCAGCTCCACCCCCTACAACAAGGCCACGTCGAAGCACATCGGCCGGCTCAAGGCCAAGCTCGCGAAGGTCAAGGACGAGGCGGTCCAGCGGGCGCTCAAAGCGGGCGGCGGCGGCGAGGGCTTCTCGGTGAAGAAGAGCGGGGACGCGACCGCCGTCCTCGTCGGGTTCCCCTCGACCGGGAAGTCCACCCTGTTGAACGCCCTCACCGGGACCGAGTCCGAGGTCGCGTCCTATGCCTTCACCACCGTCACGGTGATCCCGGGCGCCCTCGAGCACCGGGGGGCGAAGATCCAGGTCCTCGACATCCCGGGGCTCATCGCCGGCGCGGCCATGGGCAAGGGCCGGGGGAAGGAGGTCATCTCCGTCGTGAGGTCCGCGGACATGGTCATTCTCCTCGTGGATGTCTGGAACGAGGAGCACTACGACATCCTCGTACGGGAGCTCGCCGATGCAGGCATCCGGATCAACCGGGAGAGGCCGGACATCACCATCCGGAAGACCTCCATCGGCGGCGTCCACATCGGGTCCGTCGGGAAGATCGGCATGGACGACGACGAGATCAAGGCCATCATGGCCGAGTACCGGCTCGTGAACGCCCATGTCCTGATCCGGGGCGGGGCGACCCAGGACGACCTGATCGACACGATGCTCGGGAACCGGATCTACGTGCCGGCGCTCCTCGCCGTGAACAAGGTGGACCTGGTGGACGACGAGACGATACGTGCCATGGACGGGGACCTCGCGGGCAGGTTCGGCGAGCGGCCCCTGATGATCTCCGCCGCCACGGGGTACCACATGGAGGAGCTGAAGGACGCCATCTTCGACCACCTGGGCTTCATCCGGGCGTACATGAAGCCGCAGGGGGAGTCCGCAGACCTCGAGGAGCCCATGATCCTCCGGCGGAACGCCTCCATCGAGGACGTCTGCCGGAAGCTGCACCGTGACTTCGTCGAGAAGTTCCGCTACGCAAGGATCTGGGGCGATGCCGTGAAGCACCCCGGCCAGCGGGTAGGGCTCCACTACCGGGTGCACGACGGCGACATCGTCTCGATCACCACGAGGCGGTGAGCTCAGGATCCGTTCAGTTTCTGATCCCCCTGGATCGCCCTCTCGACGACTTCGACCGGCGCATCGGTCTTGATCGAGGTCCCCGAATAGTGGGTCCTGCTTACCCGGTAACCGGCGTCCCTGATCCTCCCGAGGAGGTCCTCCATCGGCGGAGGGGAGCGGCGCAGGGCCTTCGCCATCCGGTGGTAGTCGTAGTGGCTCGACGTGGGGAGCTCGTCCTGGAGGAGCGACAGGAGCCGGAACAGCTCCTCCCCCCTGGCCAGCGGCATCGACGGGAGCCGGTCGAGCATCGCCGCGAGGGTCGCGGGATCGTTCACGGGCCCGAGCCACAGGGGTCCGATGGGGACGAGGTCCCCCCCGCACGGGCATACCCCGTGGGGAGCGACGAGCCCGGGTTCCTCCCGGCGGTAGAAGCACCGCCCGCACTGGAGGACATACCCGATCCTGCCCAGGGTCCGGTCGGCCTCGGCGGCACCGGGCCGGACCCTGAGGTGGAGCCGGACGGCGTGCTCACGGGTGAAGCAGAGGAGGGGCTCCAGGCCCCGGTCGTACTTCACGAGCTCCCGGACGACGAAGCCGAGGAGGGTGCGCAGGCCGGTCTCGCCGTGGTACTCGTTGTTCACGGGATGCGCGAAGTAGCGGCGGGCGCCCGCCGCCGCGTGCGCACCGCAGAGCGGGGCCGTGTCGGTCGCGGTGACGAAGAGGAATTTCCTCGCCGACCTCGCCGCCGCGTCGACGAAGGGTGCCGGCGTGCCGAAGGGGTCCAGGTCGACCGCCTCGAACCTCCGCGACGAGAGGAGGACGTTCACGTCGCACCGGGTGATCTCGGCCGGGACCCCTGCCCGGGCCGCGTTTTGTCCGATCACCTCAACCGCGAGGGGGTCCCGGTCGTTGATGGTCACCGGTATGCCGCACTCCCTCGCCACCCGGATCCCCCGGGCCCCGGTGGCCCCCATGGCGTCCAGGTAGTTCCCTGCCTGGATCCCCTTGAGGAGGAGCACGGTGGCGTCACGGGACAGGGCCATCCTCGGGTTGAAGAAGACCGGCGAGGAACCGGGGGGGAAGGCCCGGGCCGGGTCCTGGACGGGGACCAGGAGTTCGGTACCCCCCTCGGTGACAGGAACGAGATCCATGCGGTGCCCCGGCTTATCGGCGCGATATCTGCCAATATAGATATAGAGAGAAAGCCGTAATAAAAAGGGGGCTTGTGGCCTAGCCAGGAAAGGGCGTCACTCTCCTAAGGTGAATGTCGGGGGTTCGAATCCCCCCAAGCCCGTCGCACGCCTCACCCGGGCAGCGGAACCGGAGGACGAACTAAAAGGATATTATGGTGGGATATCCACCTTGATCGCATGAAGGGATGGGCCGGGGATCGGCCGGCCCGGGTCCCTCCATCCCCCTGCCCCGCGTGATCTCCTCTTGACGCAAGGAAACGGTACCCAGCCCCGGGAGAGCATCCCCGCCCGGATCCGGCACGCCCTCTTCGGAGCCCGGCGGAACATCGCTGACCCGTCCCTCTTCCACAAGATCGCCCTCATCCCCGTCCTCGCCTGGATCGGCCTCGGCGCGGACGGCCTCTCCTCCTCGTCCTACGGTCCCCCCGAGGCCTTCACCGTCCTCGGGCAGCATACCGAGCTCGCCGTCTTCCTCGCCCTCGCGACCGCCCTCACGGTCTTCATCATCTCCTATGCCTACACCCGGATCATCGAGCACTTCCCGGGCGGGGGCGGGGGGTACATCGTTGCCACCTCGACCATCAGCGAGCAGGCCGGCGTCATCTCGGGCTCGGCCCTGCTCGTCGACTACATGCTCACCATCACCGTCTCCATCGCCGCCTGCGCCGAGGCCATCTTCTCCTTCGTCCCGCCCGAGTTCCAGCGGTTCAAGCTCGTCTTCGCCGTCTTCCTCGTCCTCCTCCTCATCGTCATGAACCTGCGGGGGGTGAAGGAGTCGGTCCTCGTCCTCACGCCCATCTTCATCCTCTTCATCGCGACCCATGCCCTCCTCCTCGGGTACGGCATCCTCGCCCACGCCTCCTCCTTCGGGCCGGTCGCGACGGGCATCCAGGGGAGCCTCGGGCTCGACCTCTCGACCCTCGGGATCATCGGGGTCCTCGCCATCTTCTTCCGGGCCTACTCCCTCGGCGCGGGGACGTACACGGGGATCGAGGCCGTGGCAAACGGGCTCCAGATCATGCGCGAGCCGCGGGTCCAGACGGGGAAGCGCACCATGGCCTACATGGCGGGCTCCCTCGCCATCGTCGCGGGCGGCCTCTTCCTCTGCTACCTCCTCTGGCACGTCGCCCCCCTCCCCGGCCGGACCCTGAACGCGGTCCTCGCCGACCTCGTCTTCTCGGGCTGGGCCTTCGGCGGGGTCCTCGCCTTTGTCACCATCCTCTCCGAGGGGGCGCTCCTCATGGTCGCGGCCCAGACCGGCTTCATCGACGGGCCGCGGGTGATGGCGAACATGGCCATCGACTCCTGGTTCCCCCGCCGGTTCGCCTCCCTCTCCGAGCGGCTCACCATGCAGGACGGGATCCTCCTCATGGGGAGCGCGGCCCTCGTCCTCCTCGTCTATGCGCGGGGCTCGGTCGCGGTCCTCGTCGTCATATACGCCATCAACGTCTTCATCACCTTCTCCCTCTCCCAGTTCGGGATGTCCCGGTTCTTCTATGGCCGGCGCGCCGAGGACCCGCTCTGGAAGCGGCACATCGCGATCCACCTGACCGGTTTTGCCCTCTGTATCACCATCCTCTCCATCACGGTCTTCGAGAAGTTCGCCGAGGGCGGCTGGCTCACCCTCCTCATCACCACCTCGGTCATCGCGGTCTGCTTCGCCATCAAGCGGCACTACCAGAAGGTGACCATCGGGATCCACAAGCTCGACTACCACCTGAACAACGTGCCCTCGTCGGGGACCGTGAACCTCGAGCCCCCCGACCCGAAGAGGATGACCGCGGTCCAGCTCGTCACCGGCTTCAACGGCTTCGGGCTCCACACCTTCTACTCCATCATCCGGAGCTTCCCCAACCTGTACGAGAACTTCATCTTCGTCTCGGTCGCCGTCGTGGACTCGGGCTCCTTCAAGGGAGCGGGCGAGGTGAAGGCCCTCGAGGAGTCGGTCCAGGCCGACCTCCAGAGGTACGTGGACCTCGCCCGGACCCTGGGGTTTGCCGCGGGCTTCCGCACGGCGACCGGGACCGACGTCGTCGAGACGGCGGTCACCCTCTGCAAGTCCATCGCCGGGGAGTTCCCCGAGTCGACCTTCTTCACGGGCCAGATCGTCTTCCGGGACGAGACCCCCTTCCACAAGATCCTCCATAACGAGACGGCGTTCGCCATCCAGCGCAACCTCCAGTTCAGCGGCATCACCACCGTGATCCTCCCGGTGCAGGCAGAGGAATAACCGTCTCGCACCCGGGCTGATGGGAGAACCCATGCCTTAATACCCCGTCCGTTCAACCGTTCCCTCATCCATGACCCTCCCGGGCCTCTTCGCCATCACCCGGCCGGCGAACTCCCTCGTTGCCGGCCTCGCGGCAATCCTCGGGTACATCGTCGCGACGGGGACCATCGCGCCGGTCGCTCTCATCCTCCTCCCCATCGTCGCCTTCATCACCGCGGGAGGGAACGCCTTCAACGACCTCTGCGACCTGGAGATCGACCGGATCAACCGGCCGGACCGGCCCCTCCCGTCGGGGAGGGTGACGCCGCGGGCCGCGGGGGCCCTCGCCGCCGTCCTCTTCGCGGCCGGGCTCGTCCTCGCCGTCCCCGCGGGGCTCCCCTGCGTGGTCATCGCCGTCGCAAACTCCCTCCTCCTCGTCGCCTATGCCCGGACCCTGAAACGCACCGCCCTCTGGGGGAACGCCGCGGTCTCCTACCTCACGGCGAGCATCTATCCCTTCGGCGGGGCGCTCGCGGGGATAGCGCCGATGGAGCGGACCCTGCCCCTCGCGGGGATCACCTTCCTCGCCATGCTCTCCCGGGAGCTCCTGAAGGACGCCGAGGACGTGGCCGGCGACCGCGCGCAGGGCGCGAGGACCCTCCCCATCCTCCACGGGGTGAAGAAGACGGCGGTCGTCGCCTATGCCTGCGCCATCGGTGCCATCGCGATATCCCTCCTCCCCGTCCTCCCCTGGTGGGGCCGGCCGTACCTCGTCGGGATCGGTGCGGTCGACGTGGTGATCCTCTTCGGGGCCGCGAGGGCCCTCCGGTGCACGACCCCCGAGTGCGTGAAGAAGAGCCGGGCCACGGGCATCCTGAAGGCGGGGATGTACCTCGCCCTCGCCGTCATCACGGCCGCCGCCCTCGCCGCGGGAAACCTCGCCCCGGGGGCAACGGTATGAAGGTCTACCGGCGGGACCACACCTTCGTCGTGCCGCGGGGCTCGTTCTTCGAGGGGAACGTCCGGATCGAGGGCGACCTCCTCGTGCCCCGGGACACCCACTTCTGGGGCCGGCTCGTCGTCGAGGGCGACCTGGCCCTCGGGCCGTACTCGACGGTGGAGGCGGGGGTCTGGTGCGCGAACGCGGTCATCGGCGACCATGTGCGGATCCGGGGCCCCCTCGTCGCGAACGGGGACGTCCTGGTCTGCGACGCCGCCGCGATCGGCCGGATCGAGGCCGCGAGGGACGTGACGATCAGGCCGGGGGTACAGGTCGGGGACGTGGCGAGCGGGAGGACGATCCTCGTCCAGGGAAAAATAGCGAGCGGGCGGCTACTGGGGAGGACCGTGAAGGTCGTTGGTGCCTGAGGGGGAGGCAAGCCCGAGGGATGCCACCTCGAGGACCTCGTTCCAGTTCACGCAGGTCTCCACGCAGCCGTCCTTCAGGGTGACGACCCCCATCCCGGGGATCCCCATCTGGTCGCAGAGGCCGAGCCCTTCCTTGACCTCGAGGATACAGCCCACCCCGATGATCCCCCCCGGCCGGTACTTCTTCACCATCCTCCTGATGAAACTCGAGCCGGGCACGATGAAGACCCGGTAGCCCATCCCGAGGAGCGTCCGGATGGCCTCGCCGGTCGTGCACTGCCCGCAGCCCTGGCACCAGATGCCCTCGGGGGTGAGGTTCCCCGGGCAGCGGGCCGAGCGGAGGCACTGGGGGAGGAAGATCGCCCGCTTCGCGACCGGCACCGCCTCGAACGCCTTCATGTTCATGGAGTTCTGGAGCCGGATCGAGAAGGAGATCAGGTCCCGGTCGTCGAGGCCGAAGAACCGGCAGATGGCCCGGACGAGCCCCTCCAGGAGGAGGAACCCGGGCTTCATGAGCCGGGGGAGGTAGAGCCGCCCGTTCCTCACCGAGAGGAGCGCTATCGCGAGGAGGACGAGGGCGAAGCCGACGAGAAAGACCACGACGATCACGGCCGCCTCGCCGATGAGGATCATGGTGCCGTTCCAGAGGGCGCTGTCGAAAAGCATCTTTTCCGGTACTATCGGTTTTTCAGGAGAAATACTTCGTCCTGAAGCGAAGGGGGCTTCGACGCGCCGCCGAACCGGTAGGGCGGCCTCTTTATCCCCTCCTCGGTGACGATGGCCGTGACGAGGGAGAGCGGGGTCGCGTCGAAGCCGGGGTTCGCCACCCCCGCGGCGTCGGGCACCACGGTCCGCCCGCCGCACCGGGAGACCTCCTCCCTCGGCCGCTCCTCCACCTCCACGTCGGCCTCGGCCCGGCCCTCGTCGAAGGTCGAGCGGGGGGCGGCGACATAGAAGGGGATGCCGTGGTGCCGCGCGCAGACGGCGTGCATGTACGTGCCGATCTTGTTGAAGACCGCGTCCCGCGTGATCCGGTCCGCCCCGACGATGACGAGGTCGATCCGGCCCGCACGCATGAGCGATGCCGCGGCGCTGTCGGGGATGACGGTCACCTCGACCCCGTCGCGGGAGAGCTCCCATGCCGTGAGCCGGGCGCCCTGGAGGAGGGGCCTCGTCTCGCAGGCGATGACCCGCACCCGCTTCCCCGCACGCACCGCCGAGCGAACGACCCCGAGGGCGGTCCCCCAACCGGTGCAGGCGAGGGCGCCCGCGTTGCAGTGGGTGAGCACCGTCGCCCCGTCGGGAATGAGGGCCGCCCCGTGGCCGCCGAGCCGCAGGCAGGTCGCCAGATCCTCCTCTGCCATCGCCACCGCCTCGGCGACGGCGGCCGCCCTCGCCCCGGCCGGGTCCGCCGCTTCCCGCACCCGGGCGAGGACGCGGTTCACCCCCCAGGAGAGGTTCACGGCGGTCGGGCGGGTGCCCGCGATCCGGCCCGCCGCCGCCTCCACCTCGCGGAGGAAGGCATCCCGTCCCTTCGCCCCGGACCTCGCCGCCGCGAGGGCGACCCCCATCCCCCCCGCGACCCCGAGCGCGGGTGCGCCCCGCACCTCGAGGCGGCCGATGGCGGTGATGAGCCGGTCGACCGAGTCGCAGGTCACCACCTCGTACCGCTCGGGGAGCAGGGTCTGGTCGATGAACCGGATGGTCCCCGATTCCCTGTCCCAGGATATCGTCGGTTCGGGATCGGCGGGCATCCCGATCACTCCCTCAGGGTATCGGTGAAGGCCCGCATCGCCGCCGCGCCGCCCGACGCGACGGTGTCGGGGATGTCGCGGGGGGCTGTCGCCGTCCCCGCGAGGTAGATCCCCGGCCGCTTCGTGAGGAACGGCCCGAGCTTGTCGTCGAGGGGCTGGACGAACCCCGAGACCTCGAGGGGGATCCCGAGGATCCCCGCGACCTCGCACCCTCCCTCGCCCGGGCCGATCCCGACCGAGAGGACGACGAGGTCAGGCCGGAGGACCTCGACCTCCTGGGTCTCGGTGTTCTCCACCTGGAGGGCGGGGCCTCTCCCGTCGGCCCAGACCTCGCCGGGCAGCCCCTTCAGGAACCGGATGCCCATCTGCTCGGCGCGGTGGAGGTACTCCTCGTAGCCCTTCCCGTACGCACGGAGGTCGTTGTGGCAGATGGTCACCTCGATCCCGGGGTCCTTCTCCCTGAGGAGGATCGCGTTCTTGATCGCCGCCATGCAGCAGACGCAGGAGCACCAGGGCCGGTCGATGGAGACGTCCCTCGACCCGACGCACTGGATGAAGACCACGCTCCGCGGGACCTCGCCCGTGGAGAGCCGCAGGATCTTCCCGCCGGTCGGGCCGCTCGCGTTCATCAGCCGCTCGAGCTCGAGGCTCGTGATCACGTCGGGGATGGCGAGGTACCCGAGGCCGCCCTTCCTGCGGGCGTCGAAGACCGAGTAGCCGGTCGCGATGACGATGCTCGCGACCCCGATCTCGAAGCTTCGCTCCGGCTCCTCCTTCCTGATGGCATCGAGGTCGCAGACGTCGTAGCAGAGGCCGCACTCGATGCAGTGCTCCGCGTCCCTGACGACGAGGTCGGGGACCGCCTGGGAGTGGGGCTTGTAGATGGCCTTCCTGACGCCGATCCCCGCGTCGAACCGGTTGTAGACCTCGACGGGGCAGATGAGGACGCACTCCCCGCAGCCGTTGCACTTCTCCACGTCGATGAACCGGGGCCTCGCCCTGAGGCCGAGCCGGTAGTGCCCGGGCCTGCCTTCGACCGATACCACGTCGGTGCAGGTGTGGAGGGTGACGAGCGGGTGGCGGGAGACCTCGTTCATCCTCGGGGAGAGGATGCACATCGAGCAGTCGTTCGTCGGGAAGGTCTTGTCGAGCTGGGCCATGTGCCCCCCGATGGAGGGCTCCCGCTCGACGAGGTGCACGCGGATCCCGTGGTTCGCGATGTCGAGGGCCGCCTGGATGCCGGCGATCCCCCCGCCGATGACCGCGACCTCACCCTTGCCGGTAACTCTTCGCGAGCGCGATGTAGCTCTCGGCATTCTTCCGTATCCCGTCCCTCTGGACCTCGCTCGCCTGCTTCACGACCTTCGCGGGGACCCCCATGACGACCGACCCGGCCGGGACCGCCGTGCCCTCGGTGACGACCGCCCCCGCGGCGATGATGGAGTCCTCCCCGACCACCGCCCCGTTCATCACGATGGCGCCCATGCCGACGAGGACCCGGTCGCCGATGGTGCAGCCGTGGAGGATCGCGCCGTGCCCCACCGAGACCTGCCTCCCGATCCTCGTGGGGAAGCCCGCGCTCGTGTGGACGACGGCGTTGTCCTGGACGTTCGATCCGGCCCCGATCTCGATCCGGTCCTTGTCCCCCCGGATGACCGCGCCGAACCAGATGCCGGTGTCCTCCCCCAGGGCGACATCCCCCGTGACCGTTGCCGTCGGGGCGATGAAGAGGGGGCTTCCGGCCGCACCACCAGCCATAATACCCATCAGAGGTTACATTTTCCTTCGAATGAAGGTTATGGTGGGCGGGACCTTCGACCCGCTCCATGCCGGCCACCGGAAGCTCCTGGGCCGTTCCTTCGAGCTCGCGGGGGAGGGCGGGTGCGTGATCATCGGCCTCACGACCGACGAGTTCGCGGGAAAGAAGATCCACCCGGTCCGGCCCTATGCCGAGCGGAAGCGGGACCTCGAGCGGTTCATAAAGGAGAGGCACTTCGCCGCAGGGTACCGCATCGCGCCGCTGGGGGACCGCTTCGGGCCCGCGCCTGACGAGGACTTCGATGCCCTCGTGGTCTCCGAGGAGACCCTGCCCGCGGGGGTCGAGATCAACCGGCTCCGCCAGGCACGCGGGAAGCGGAAGGTGGACCTCCACCAGATCTCCTGCGTGCTCGCCGACGACGGGAGATGGATCTCGAGCACCCGGATCTACCGCGGCGAGATCGACCGGGAGGGGCGGGTCGTCAGATGATGTGGCTCGCGATGTCCCGGGTGATGATCCAGTCGCAGTAGAGGCAGTGGAGCCCCTTCGGGAGGACCTCGAAGGCCGACTCGATGGGCTCCTTCGCATTGGAGATGCAGCCGGGGTTCGGGCACTTCACGACGGCGCGGATGACCGCGGGGATGGTCACCCCCTTCTTCTCGACGACCTCGTAGTCCCGGATGATGTTGATGGTCGCGTGGGGGGCGATGAGGGCGATCCGGTCCACCTCCTCCTTGCGCAGCTCCCGCCGCTCGATCTTCAGGATGTCCTTCCTCCCCTCCTTCCGGCTCGCGACGTTCGTCGCGATGGAGAGGGACTCGGTCGTGGTGCCCGCGATCCCGAGGATGGTGAGGACGTTCAGCGCCTCGCCCGCCGTGATGTGGTCGATGACCGTCCCGTCCTTGATCTGGCTCACGAGGAGGGTGCGGTTCTGCCCGGGGGTCATCCCATCACCTCCGAGAGGAGGGCCATCCTCACAGGGACCCCGTTCCTCGACTGCTCGAAGTAGCGGGCATAGGGGGTGCCGTCCACCCTCGGGTCGATCTCGTCCACCCGCGGCAGGGGGTGGAGGAGGATCAGGTGGTCCTTCACCCCCTGGAGGGTCTCGGGGGTGTTGCGGTAGCTCGAGGCCACGTCGTAGTAGGAGCCGAGGTCGGGGAACCGCTCCTTCTGGATCCGGGTGATGTAGAGGACGTCCAGGCTCTTGATGATCCGGCCGATGTCATGGTGGTTCCGCACCTCCATGCCCCGGTCCTTCAACTCCTCGAGGAGCCCCTCGGGGAACTCGAGGCCCTTCGGGGCGATGGCATGGAGGGTGACGCCGTAGAGGGAGAGGGCGTAGGCGAGGGAGTGGGCGGTCCGGCCATAGCGGAGGTCGCCGAGGATCCCCACGTCGAGCCCGTCGAGCTTCATGGACTTCCGGATGGTGTACAGGTCGAGGAGCGTCTGGGAAGGGTGCTGCCCCGCCCCGTCCCCCGCGTTGATGACGGGCACCGTGGCGAACTCCGAGGCGAGCCGTGCCGCCCCCTCCTTCGGGTGCCGCAGCACGATGGCGTCGGTGTACCCGCTCACGACCCGGATGGTGTCGGCGAGGGACTCCCCCTTCGCGATGGAGGAGGCCTCGACGGAGTCGACGGAGATGCAGTCGCCCCCGAGGCGCGCCATCGCCGAGGCGAAGGACATCCGGGTCCGGGTCGAGGGCTCGAAGAAGAGGAGGGCGACGATCTTCCCCGCGAGCCGGTTCCGGTCGAACCCGCCCTTCGCGAACTTCTCGGCCTGGTCGAGGAAATGGTCGAGGTCCCGACGCTCAAAATCCCTGATGGAGATGATGTGCCGCACCGGATCACCACGCCCGGTGCCCGGATCTTTCCAGGAACAGTTCCATGTTCACGATCCCCCTTCCGGTATCGGTGTGGGCTTCCAGAATATTTTCGGCACCACTCCTGATAGAAGTATCCCCGGAGGGAGGCAAGGGTTCATGCCCGCGGCATCCCCATCCCGGGATCATGTGCGATATCAACGTGGAGCTGGAAGGAAAGTCCGCGAGGGGATTTGTCTACAACCTCGGGCCGGTGAACCTCGTCGCGGTGGTGACCGGCGAGGG
>DATIYO010000059.1:0-20741 GCA_035517575.1 Methanomicrobiales archaeon | reverse complement strand
GAGGGGACGGGGAGGGTCCGCAGGAGCTCCTTGCTCTCGGCGGCCTTCACGAACCCGACCGGCGTGCCGATCACGAGGGCGGGCACCTTCCCCCTGCCGACGAGCTCGCAGACCGCGAGGAGGGCCGAGGGCGCGTTCCCGATGACCACGACGGAGCCCCCGAGCCGGTCCGCGGCGGCATGGAACCCCGCGGCGGTGCGGGTGGAACGGGGGTCGCAGGCGAGGTCGGTGCCGGCGTCGAGGACGCAGCTCACCCGGCTCCCGTGGCCCTCCTTCAGGATACCCGCCTGGACCATCCGGATGTCGGTGAGGATCTCCGCCCCCCTGCCGAGGGCGCGGACGCCCGCGGCGACGGGCCCGTTCCTGAACCGGAGGAGGTCGGCCATGGCGAGGTCCCCGACGGCGATGGCGCACCGCTGCCTGATCCGGTCCTCGGGCGTCCGGTCCCCGATGGCCGCCCGGGCGATGGCCCGGCTCTTCTCCGCTATCTCCCTCGCCGCCTCGGTCCTCGAGCCGGGGTCAATAAAGGTATTTTCTCTCATATCCCCGGGGCGTGATGATTCCCTTCGCATCCCTCCCCCTCCTCCAGATCCTGCTCCCGATTCCCCCGATGACGACGGTCGAATGCATGTCCGCCTCCCCGATCCGCGCGGGCGCCTCCGCGAGGGTGGTGACCGTGACCGACTCCCCCTCGCGGTAGGCGTCCCTCACGAAGCCGACCGGGGTCTCCGGCGGCAGGTGCCCGGCCGCGAGCCCGAGGGCCACCGCCAGGTGATCCTGCCGGCCCCGGCTCCTCGGGTTGTAGAGGACCACGGGGACCCCCATCGAGAAGGCGAGGCCGAGCCGGCGCTCGATCTCCTCCCAGGGCGTGAGGAGGTCGGAGAGGCTGATCACGGAGAAGTCACCCGAGAGGGGCGCCCCCAGCCGGGAGGCGGCCGCCGTCGCGGCGGTCACCCCGGGCACCACCTCGACCGGGACGTCGAGGCCGGACCGGTCGAGGACCTCGAGGACGATGGAGGCCATGCCATAGACCCCGGGGTCCCCGCCGCTCACCACCGCGACGGCCCGCGAACAGGCGAGCTCGACCGCCTGCCTCGCCCGCTCCACCTCCTTCCCCATGGAGGACCGGATCACCTCCTTTCCGGCGAGGAGGGGGGCCACCTGGTCCAGGTACAGCCCGTTCCCGATCACGAGGTCGGCCGCCCCGATGGCCTCCCGCGCCCTCGCGGTCATCTGGCCCGGCCCGCCCGGCCCTATCCCGACGATGGCGAGCCTCCCCGTCCCCGGCGGGCAGGAGGTCCGGTCAGCGCGCGATGGCAAGGGTCACCCCCCCATAGTTCTTCTTTCCTGCCACAAGAACCCCTCTCCCTGAGAGCGCCAGGGCGCAGGGCTCGGCGACTGCCGGGAGGCCGAGCAGGCCGGCCCGCGAGGGGGAGGGGGCGGGCTGCGCGAGGATGGCCGCGTCGTCCAGGAAGACCAGGTTCCCCCCCAGGGATTCGACCGCCGCGATGAGGCCGCGCTCCCGCATCTTCTTCGCCGTGGTCCCGTACGCGAAGACGTCCTCGGGGCCGATCCCCGCCCCGGCGAGGCCGGCCCGGATCCCCGCGGCGATGGTCTCCTCCGGAAGCCCCCGCCGGCACCCGAGCCCCACGGCGTACTCCCCGCGCCGGAGGAGTACGGACACCGCGGGCCCGGCGACGACGATCCCCGGCCCCGCGACCGGGTAGACGGGAACGTCCCCGTCCAGGACCGCGGCGTTCACCGCGCGGGTCGAGGGCCGGTTGAGGACCCGGCACCCCTGCTCCTCGGCGATGGCCTCCACCGACATCTTCCCCTCGGTCTCGGTCGCGGTCGTGACGACCGGCCTGATGCCCAGCTCCCCGAGGGAGCGGGCGATCCGGTTCGCGCCGTGGTGCCCGCCCGCGACGGGGATCGCCCAGGCGAGGTCGGGGCTCACCACGACCACCGCGGGGTCCCTCCACTTGTCGGCGAGCAGGGGCGCGATGGAGCGCACCACGATCCCCGCCGACATGACGGCCACGATACCCCGGTACTCCGCGAAGGCCGAACGGAAGGCATCCGGGCCATAGGGGATGACATCCGCCCCGAGGTGGCCGGCGATTTTTTCTGCCTTTTTCACGAACCGGGGGAGGGCGATGACGCAGAGCTGGGTCATGGGTAGAGGTGCGACCTCCTGAACCCCGAGGTGCGCGGCTCGACGACCTTCCCGACGATGACGAGCGCCGTCCGTCGGATGCCGGCCTCCCCGGCCTTCCCCGCGATGTCGGCAACGGTCCCCTTGACCACCCGCTCGTCGTCCCAGGAGGCATGGTAGACCACGGCCACCGGGGTGTCGGACGGGCAGCGGAGCCGCGCCACCACGTCGGGGATCCGGTCACCGCCGAGGAAGATGGCGAGGGTCTCCCCGAGGGCCGAGAGCTCGGGGATCCGGTCCTCACCGAGGGTCTGCCCCGCGGGCCGGGTGACGATCAGGGACTCCGACACCCCCTTCAGGGTGAGCTGGGTGCGGAGGGCCGCGGCGGCGGCGAAGAGCGAGGAGACCCCGGGCACGACGACGCAGGGGACGCCCCGGTCCCCGAGGGCCAGGATCTGCTCGACGATGGCCCCGTAGAGGGAGGGGTCGCCGCTGTGGAGCCGCACGACCTTCTTCCCCTCCTTCGCGGCCCGCTCGACGAGCGAGACGATATCCGCGTGGCCCATCCCGTGGCTGTCGACCTTCGCCCGGGCCTTCGACCTTTCGACGAGGAGCGGGTTCACGAGGGACCCCGTGTACACGAGGAGATCGGCGCCCTCGAGGAGCGCGAGGCCCTTCACGGTGATGAGATCCGGATCGCCCGGGCCTGCCCCGACGAAGTAAACCGGTTCCACGGGGGTCACCGCCCCGCGTACAGGATCGAGAGGTAGGTGCTCGTCTCGGGGAGCTCGTCCCGGTACACCCGCTCCCCGTCGAGGAACATCCGCTCGACGAGGACGAACTCGGAGAACCCCTCCCGGGCGAGCCGCTCCGCCTCCTCCCTGGGCCGGCGCACCTTGAGGAGGATCCGGCCCCGCTCGCCGCTCCCGTCGGAGACGGAGAACCCGCCGGTGAGGGTCACCCCCGCGACCGAGGCGAAGGCCGTGACCGCGGAGACCCCCGGGACCGTGCCGCACGGGATATCCGGGTGCTTCCTCCGGATGACCGAGAGGAGCCGGGCCCAGGTGGAGTAGACGTTCGGGTCCCCGAGGAGGGCGAAGACCGCGACGCCCCCCGCGGCCGCGCGGGCGATCCGCTCCGCCGAGCCCTCGACGGCCTGCCGGATCGCGTCCTCGTCGTCGGTCATCGGGAAGGCGAGCACCTCGGCGTCCCGGTAAGGGGCGACGAGCCGCTGGGCGATGCCCCCGGGGACGAAGACCGCGTCCGCCTCCCGGAGGAGCCGGACGGCCCGGAGGGTGAGGAGCTCGGGGTCGCCCGGCCCGAGGCCGAGGCCTATGAGCAGAGCCCCTCACCCCCGAAGACCAGGTAGACCGGGTTTGCGGGGACGAACCAGGTCCCTCCCGCGAGGTCCCGGGACCGGGCCACCTGGACGTGGAGGGCCTCCCGGAAGATGCCCAGCCGGCGCAGGGTGGCGACCGCGAGCCCGAGGGTCTCGATCCGGACGCAGGAGATGACCATCCCTGTGGTGCCCCTCGCGGCGAGTGCGACGATGACCGGGGTGATGTTCCGGGAACCGCCGATGAAGGCCCGGTCGGGAACGGGCAGGCCCTCGAGCGCCCGCGGGGCTTCCCCCTCGAGGAACCGGATGTTGGTCACGCCGGCGGCGGCGGCCTGGTCCCGGGCGTACGCGATCGCCCCCGGCCTCCGGTCGACGGCGTACACCTCCCTCACGTGGGGCGAGGCGGCGATGCTCACCTTCCCCGAGCCGCAGCCGATGTCGGCGAGGACGCCCCTGGGGGAGAGGTCGAGCTTCCGGAGGGCGATGGCGAGGACCTCGTCCGAGGTGGAACCAGCGGTGGGCTTCATGGTCCACAAGTGTATTTGCGTTAAGGTATATTTTATTGATTATTCGCTCATGGCCGGCAACCCGAATGGGCCCCCTGGCATAACCAAGACCTTTAACCCCTGCGGTGGATATAGAGAGGGTATCAGAGCATGGCGAGCCCCATTGCATCCATCACGCCAGCGAGCGGACGCGCGGAGATCACCGGCTGGGTCCATGAGAAGCGGGACCTGGGGGGCCTCACCTTCTGCCTGGTCCGGGACCGGAGCGGCATCGTCCAGGTCACCGTGAACCGGAAGAAGGCGCCCGCGCCGGTGCTCGAGGCCCTCGCGGGCATCTCCCGGGAGTCGGTGGTCAGGGTCGAGGGGGCGGTGAAGGCCATCGGGAAGGCGCCGGGCGGCCGGGAGATCGTCCCGGACCGGTTCGAGGTCCTCGCGCCGGCCGCGTCCCCCCTCCCTCTCGACGTGGTGGAGAAGGTGCCCGCCGAGCTCGACACCCGGCTCGACGCCCGGTTCCTCGACCTCCGCCGGCCCCGGGTCGCGGCGGTCTTCCTCATCCGGTCCGTCGTGACCGGCGCCGTCTGGGAGTTCCTCTCCTCCCGGGGGTTCGTGAACATCGCGACCCCGAAGCTCGTGGCCGCCGCTACCGAGGGGGGTACCGACCTCTTCCCGGTCGCGTACTTCGAGAAGGAGGCGTTCCTGAACCAGAGCCCGCAGCTCTACAAGCAGATGATGATGGCGGCGGGCTTCGAGCGGGTCTTCGAGATCGGCCCGATCTTCCGGGCCGAGGAGCACAACACGACGAAGCACCTGAACGAGGCGACTTCCATCGATGTCGAGGTCTCCTTCGCCGACGACCGGGAGGTGATGGAGCTCCTGGAGGACCTGATCCTCTCGGTCTACCAGCGGGTCGCCTCGACGTGCCAGGACCCCCTCTCGTGGCTCGACCTCTCCCTCGACGTCCCGAAGAAGCCCTTCCCGCGCCTCGCCTACCGCGACGCCATCCGGATCGCGGCGGAGAAGACGGGGGAGCCGCTCTCCTTCGGCGACGACTTCGGGGCCTCGGCCGAGAAGGCCCTCGGGGAGGAGATGGGGGTCCACTACTTCATCGTCGACTGGCCGACCGCCATCAAGCCCTACTATGCCATGCCGTACGGGGACAACCCGGAGCTCTGCCGCGCCTTCGACCTGATGCACCCGCGGATGGAGCTCGCGAGCGGCTCCCAGCGGATCCACCAGCACGACCTCCTGGTCCACCAGATCCGGGCGAAGGGCCTCTCGGCCGACTCGTTCGAGTTCTACCTCCGGCCCTTCCGGTACGGGATGCCGCCCCACTCGGGCTGGGGCCTCGGCGCCGACCGGCTCGTCATGACCATGCTCGGCCTTTCGAACATCAGGGAGGCGGTGATCTTCCCCAGGGACCGCCACCGGCTCGTGCCATGATCCTGATCCACAAGGTCCTTCCGACCACGGTCGTGGGCAGCTACCCCGTCGTGAAGAGCCCCTCGTTCCGCTCCCTCCTCGACCCGCTCAAGTCCGCGGTCGAGACAGCTGTCGCCGACCAGCTCGCCGCGGGGGTCGACATCATCTCCGACGGGCAGGTGCGCGGGGACATGATCACCTCCTTTGCCTCGAAGCTGCCCGGTATCCGCGGGCAGCAGGTCGTGGGGAAGGTCCTCCCGCCCGACAAGCCCATCACCGTCGCGGACACCCGGTACGCCGTCTCGAAGCACCCGTGGGTGAAGGGGATCGTCACCGGCCCCTCGACCCTCGCCCACGCCCTCCAGATCGCGACCCCGATGTACCGCGACCGGGCCGACCTGACCCTGGACCTCGCCCAGGCGCTCGCCTACGAGGCAAAGGCCCTCCAGGAGGCGGGGGTCACCGTGATCCAGGTGGACGAGCCCATCTTCTCCACGGGCGCCGCCGACCTCGCGGTCGGGGGGAAGGCGATCCAGATCCTCACCTCGCTCCTCCAGAAGCCGGTCTTCCTCCACGTCTGCGGCGGGCTCGTCGGGGTCGTCGACGAGGTCCTGAAGATGAAGGTCGCGGGCTTCGACTTCGAGTTCGCGGGGAACGACGTGAACCTCCAGTTCCTCTCGGGGAAGGACCTGGGGGACCGGTTCCTGGGCTTCGGGTGCGTGAACTCGAACGACCCCGCGGTCGAGAAGGTCGCGGTCATCAAGAAGCGGATCCAGGCGGGCATCGAGGCCTTCGGGCCCGAGCGGCTCCTCATCGACCCGGACTGCGGCCTCAGGATGCTCACCCGCGAGGCGGCCTTCGGGAAGCTGAAGGCGATGGTGGACGCGACCCGGGAGGCGCGGGTGGAGTTCACCTCGGCGACGCCGCGCGACTCGTCCTGGGGACACTCTCTCTGACCCTTTGTTCCCCAGGAAAAACAGGACCGCGTGACGGTCGTGCGGCGGGTCGCACCCCGCCTGGCGGCAGGTCGCTCCAGCTCGGTTTCTTCGCACCTTTGCCGCGACTTTGCGGCGACTCCGCCGCCGCACGTCGATCTCCTCTGGAAATCGCCGTTGTCGCGGCACTCCCCTTTCCTGCGGAGATAGTCGTCGTCGCTCGAGGTCGGTTTCTGATGAAACCTCGCTTCGCACCTTCGGTGCTCCAGCTCGGTTTCTGATGAAACCTCGCTTCGCACCTTCGGTGCTCCAGCTCGGTTTCTGATGAAACCTCGCTCTACACAACCCGGCTCGTCGTGGAGATGTCGAGGCCGTTCTCCTTGATGAGGAGCGGGATGGCCCGGGTGGGGACGTCCATCCCCCGTATCTTGTGGACGATCATGGTGTGCGCGATCTCGATCCCGTCGTACTCCTCCTTGAACTCGAGCACGATGTCGGCCACGCGGCTGATCCGGATCTCCTCGAGGGGCGAGTGGAGCCCCTTGTACACGAGGAAGAGGTAGTTCGACTTCCGCTTCTCCGTGTCCTTCGCGCAGATGGAGAGGAACTTCATCGCGGTGTCGATCCCGTACTTCAGGATGACCGAGGAGAGGGAGTCGACGACGACCCGCTCCCCCCTGCCGAGCTCCAGGTACTTCTCCAGGGAGACCGCCCGCGCGTCGATCATCCCGGGCAGCGGCTCGGCGTCGGTGATGAGGTACGAGCCGTTCCCGTCCTGCTGCCAGAACTGGCGGGCCAGGAGCTCCATGCCCGAGACCGCGGTCCCGAAGATGACCACGCTCGTCCCCTTCAGGAACCCCCCGGCGAGGACATGGTCAAGGCTCGCGATCCCCGTCGAGCGCTTGTCGGCCGCTGCCTCTTCGGTGCCTGCCGTCCTCTGCGTACCCCCCGTCATCTCGTATCAAAGGCGGATAGTCCCGGCTCCCCCTATCAGGTTCTCTCCCCGGACGGTGATAAATCCTTGCCCGGGGAGGGCCTGGCGGAGGCTTACTGGTATTCCGGCGGCTGTACCTCCTTCGGGAGGCCGCCCTTGAAGACCTCCCGCATCCGCCGGTAGTACTCCCGCGAGCGCTCGTTCATCGTGGGCCGGACCTTCCTCACCGCCTCGTCGAAGTGGTGCGGCGAGACGGCCCGGGATCCCTCGCGCAGGGCGAGCATCCCCGCCTCCTTGCAGACCCCCTCGAGATCGGAACCCACGTACCCGGCGGTCACCTGCGCGAGGGAACTCACCAGGTTCTCGATCACCGGGTCATCGAGGGTGAGCCGGCGGTGGGTGAGGAGCTCGGCGAGCCGCTTGCATTTAACCGGGTTCGCCACCTCCACCTCCGGTGCCTTCCGGGCGGCCATCGCCGCGGCGATCTCCTCTGCGGTGACCATCCGGTCGCCCCCCAGGCCCTCCAGGAGATCCTCGAGGTCCCGCTCGGTGATGTTCTTCACGATCCCGGTGAGCTTCTGGAAAGCGGAGCCCTCGATGGGCATCCCCGTCATGTGGATGGAGAGGATCCGTTTCCGGTCCTCGTCCGAGGGTTCCCCGATATACACGAGCCGGTCGAACCTCCCCGTCCGGAGGAGGGCCGGGTCCACGATGTCCAGCTTGTTCGTGGCCCCCATGACCACCACGTTCCGCATCTCGAGGAGCCCGTCCATCTCGGTGAGGATCTGGTTCAGCACGCTCTCGATGACGTGGGAATCGGTCGAGCTCCCCCGGGCAGGGGCGAGGGCGTCGAGCTCGTCGAAGAAGATGATGGAGGGGGCGACCTGCCTCGCCTTCTTGAAGATCTCCCTGACCGCCCGCTCCGACTCCCCCACCCACTTGGAGAGGAGCTGGGGGCCCCGCACGGGGATGAAGTTCGCCCCGCTCTCGGTGGCCACGGCCCGGGCGATCAGGGTCTTCCCTGTCCCGGGCGGGCCGTAGAGGAGGACCCCCTTCGGGGGCTCGATGCAGAGCCTCTCGATGCGCTCGCGCTTCGTGAGGGGATACTCGACCGTCTCCCGGACCTCCTCCTTCTCGGTCTCGAGGCCGCCGACGTCCTCCCACCGCGTGTGAGGCACCTCGAGGAGGACCTCCCGCATCGCCGACGGGCCGACGTCGCGGAGGGCATCCCGGAAGTCGCTCGCGAGCACCTCCATCCGGTCCAGAACCTCGGGGGGGATCTCGTCGGCCTCGAGGTCGATGTCCGGGAGGTAGCGCCTGAGCGCCCGGATGGCCCCCTCCCTCGCCAGGGCCGCGAGGTCGGCGCCGACGAAGCCGTGGGTCTGCTGGGAGAGCTTCATGAGCTCCACGTCCTTTGCCACCGGCATCCCCCTCGTGTGGATCTTCAGGATCTCGGCCCGGTCGACCTCGTTCGGGACCCCGATCTCGATCTCCCGGTCGAACCGCCCCGGCCGGCGGAGGGCGGGGTCGATGGCGTCCACCCGGTTCGTGGCCCCGATGACCACGACCTGCCCCCGCTCCTCGAGCCCGTCCATCATGGTGAGGAGCTGGGCGACGACCCGGCGCTCCACCTCGCCCGTCACGTCCTCGCGGCGGGGGGCGATGGAGTCGAGCTCGTCGATGAAGATGATCGAGGGGGCGTTCTGCCGCGCCTCCTCGAAGAGCTCCCGGAGCTTCTGCTCGCTCTCCCCGTAGTACTTCGAGATGATCTCGGGCCCCGCGATGGGGATGAAGTGCGCCCCGCTCTCGTTCGCGACCGCCTTCGCGATCAGGGTCTTCCCTGTCCCGGGCGGGCCGTAGAGGAGGACCCCCTTCGGGGGCTCGATCCCGAGTTTCCTGAAGAGCTCGGGGTGGCGCATCGGGAGCTCGATCGTCTCCCGCACCCGCTGGAGCTCGTCCTTCAGGCCGCCGATGTCCTCGTAGCTCACCCGTTTCAGCCCTTCGAACCCCGCGGCGGGCTTCTCCGAGAACTCGACCTGGGTCTCCTTCGTGATGATGACCGCGTTCTCGGGCTCGACCACCACGGCCTTGAAGGCCACGAGCTGGGCCTGCATGAAGGGGTGCCCGATGGGGATGGGGACGACGTCGTTCTTCACGACGGGGAAGTCGATGAGCCGGCTCGCGACCCCCTGGTAGTTGATCGGGATCTGGCGGGGGATGTCCTCGGGCGGGGCGAGGACGACCCGCTTTGCCTCCACCTGCTCCTCGACGGAGGTCACCTTCACCCGGTCCCCGATGGCCACCCCGCCGGCGTTCGCGCGGGTGAAGTTGTCCACCCGGAGCTTCCCGTAGTTCCAGTCCTCCTTCGCGAGCCGCCAGACCTTCGCGACGGTGCGCCGCTTCCCCTCCAGGTACACGATCTGCCCGGGGTTCAGCCTGAGGAGCAGCATCGTGTTCGGGTCGAGGCGCACCTTCCCCGTTCCCAGGTCGTCCGGGTAGGCGACATCCACCTTCAAGGAAACATCGGGCATTACCTTAAAGGTCATATACGCGGGGATAAAAAGTACTCTTCCGTATGAGGGCCCTCCTCCTCGATCCCTTTCACGGCGCGTCGGGCGACATGATCACGGCCGCCCTCCTCCACCTCCTCGGCGAGCTGGGGGCCGGCACGGACCCGGTCGTCCGGGCCATGGCCTCCGTCGTGAAGGAGCCCGTCATCGGGGATGCGGAGCGGGGCGGGATCCGGTGCCTGCGGGTAAGGACCCGGGCGGAGGCGCACCCCCGCACCATCGACGAGGTGATGGAGAGGGTGCGGGGGGCCGGGGCACCCGCGGAGGCCATCGCCATGGCAGGGCGGGTCGTCGGGAGGCTCCACCGGGCCGAGGAGCAGGTCCATGGCAGGGCCGCCCACTTCCACGAGGTCGGGGCCGACGACGCCATCGCGGACATCGTCGGGGCCTGCACGGCCCTCCACGCCCTCGGGGCCGGCCAGGTGGCGGTGCTCCCCGTCGCCCTCGGGAGCGGGCTCGTCCGGGGTTCCCACGGGACCCTGCCTGTGCCCGCCCCCGCGACGGCCGCCATCCTCGCGGCCTCCGGGCTCCAGGGGTACCCCGGCCCGGACGAGGGGGAGCTCCTCACCCCCACGGGGGCCGCGCTCCTCGCCGAGTTCTCCACCCTGCCCGTGTCCCGGCTCCCGCCCGCGAGGATCCTCGCCGTCGGCTATGGCGCAGGCTCGCGCGAGACAGGGAGCGTGCCGAACCTCCTCAGGGCATTTCTCATGGAGACCGGGGAGCTCGACCATGACCGGGTCGAGATCCTGGAGACGAACGTGGACGACGTGAGCCCCGAGGTCATCGCGTACACCGTCTCGCGGCTCATGGAGGCGGGGGCCCGCGACGCATCGGCGATCCCCTCGGTGATGAAGAAGGGGCGGAGCGGGCACCTCCTGCGGGTCATCGCCGAGCCGGCCCTCACCGGCCCCCTCGCACTCATCCTCGCCGAGGAGCTGGGGACCCTCGGCATCCGGGTCATCCCCTCGGTGCACCGGCTGGTCCTCGGCAGGGAGGTGATCCGGGTGCCGGTCACCTGCGGGGGTGTGGCCCGGGAGATCGAGGTGAAGGTCGGCATGGCGGCAGGAAAGGTGATGTCGGTGAAACCGGAGTTCGAGCAGGCCCGCGCATTGGCCGTTGAGGCAGGAGTGCCGGTGCGGGAAGTGCTCCGCCTGGCCGAGGAGGCCGGCTGGAAGGCCCTCTCCCGGGAGGGCGGAGAGCGTGGAGGTTGCGGATGACAGGTGAGAAGGAGGGCGACCGGGTCCCCACGGGGATCCCGGCCCTCGACGAGCTCCTGGGCGGCGGCCTCGAGCGCAGGGCCATCACCCAGGTGTACGGGGAGCCCGGGTGCGGGAAGAGCACGGTCGTCCTCGTCGCCGCGGTGGAGCGGCTGCGGGCCGGCGAGTCGGTGATCTACCTGGACACCGAGGGGTTCTCGGTCGAGCGGTTCAGGCAGGTGGCGGGGGACCGGGCCGAGGAGCTCGCGCGGAGCCTCTTCCTCTCCGAGCCCCTGGACTTCGAGCAGCAGGGGCTCATGATCGCGGAGTCGGAGCGGCTCCTCCAGAAGGGAAAGGTCGGGCTCATCGTCGTCGACTCGGCGACGGCGCTCTACCGGACCGAGCTCACGACCGGCCAGGACGCCCAGCGGAGGCTCGCGCGGCAGACGGTCCTCCTCCTCGGCCTCGCGAAGCGGTACAACGTCCCCGTCCTCGTGACGAACCAGGTGTACATGGACGTGACCCGGAACGTCCCGACCGGCCTCGGGGGGACCACCCTCGCCCACCTCTCGAAGGCAATCGTGCGGCTCGAGGGGTCGGAGGGGGTCAGGCGGGCGGTGCTCGAGAAGCACCGGTCCCGGCCGGCGGGGGCGGGCTTCTCCTTCGAGATGACGGGCGAGGGGATCAGAGTTCGAGAGAGCCCGTGAAGACCGTCCTCGCCGGCCCCTCCATCTCGTTCTTCTCCCCGAGCCGGACGGTCAGGGGGCCGCCGACGGTCTCGACATGGACCGCGTCCCCCACCATGCCGAGCTTCCGGGCGACGGCCGCGGCCGCCATGGCGCCGGTGCCGCAGGAGAGGGTCTCTCCCTCCACCCCCCGCTCGTAGGTCCGGATGTGGAGGGTGTTCTCCCCGCTCTTCTCGACGAAGTCCACGTTCGCCCCGTTCGGGAAGGTGTGGTGGTTCCGGATGGCGGGGCCGAGCTCGGCGATGTCCACCGCCCCGACCTCGTCCACGAAGACCACGGCATGGGGCACGCCGGTGTTCACGGCATAGACGGTGTACTCGAGGATCTCCTCCCGGTACTCCCCGTCGCCGGTGGCAGGTATGTCCTTCCGCTCGAACTTCGGCACCGGCATGCCGATGGTCGCGTAGAACTCCTCGTCCTCGTCGTACCGGGCGGCGACCTGGATCACGCCCGCCTTCGTCTCGACGGCGAAGGAGCCCTTCGCATAGTTCTCGTCGACGATGTACTTCGCGAGGCACCGGATCCCGTTCCCGCACATCTCGGCCTCGGTCTCGTCGGGGTTGAAGATCCGCATCCGGATCGGGACCTTCTCGCCCTTCGAGAGGAAGAGGACCCCGTCGGCCCCGATGCCGAACCGCCGCTCGGTGTAGAGCGAGGCGAACTTCGGCTTCATCTCCTCGGAGAGGAGCTCGAGGTCGATCTCGTCGATCAGGATGAAGTCGTTCCCGTTCCCCTGCAGTTTCGTGAAAGGTAGTTCCGGCATGGCGACCCCTACCCGATCCCCCACTGCTTCAGGGCCCGCTCGAGCTCGTAGTGCTGCTTCGCGTACTCCTCGAGGGGTATCTCCTCCATGAAGGCGTCCACGGCCTGGCGCATCGCCATCGCCCCCGCGGCGGTCCCGTCGGGGTGCCCGTGGATCCCGCCTCCCGCCTGGAGCACGATGTCGGTCCCGAGGGTCCCGAGCTCGCGGAAGACCTTCCCCGGGTGGAGCCCGCCGCTCGAGACGGGGAAGGTCCGCTTCTTCCCGAAGCAGGGGCCGGTGAGGACCTTGTTGTCCCCGAGGACCTCCTCGGCCTCGTGGCTCATCTTTCCCGAGACGGTGCCGGTGTGGAGCTGGTCGCCGCCGAGCCAGCGGACGATCCGTGCCAGGGGGCGCATCGCGATGCCGTGCTCCTTGTTCCGGGTCATCGCCGCGTGCATCGCCCGGTGGACGTGGATCGGGACGGTGACCCCGGGGGCCTCGCCGAGCGCCTGGAGGGCCCCGAAGCCGGCGATCAGGACGTCCACCATCACCATGTTCGCCCCGAGGGAGATGGCCTCCTCGGCCTTCTCCACGATCCGGTCCGCCCGGGTCGTGACGTTCACCGCGTAGAGCACCTGCCGGCCGGTCTCCTCCTTCACCCTGCGCAGGCCTGCCATGACCTTCGGCACCCGCTCCCGCATCGGGCAGAACGCCTGGTCGGTGAGGGTCTCGTCGTCCTTGATAAGGTCCACGCCTCCCACGGCCGCCTGGTACGCCACCTCGGCGGTGTCGTCGGGGGTGAGCCCGACCTTCGGCTTGATGATGGTCCCCACGTGCGGCCGGTTCGTGGTGCCGATGATGGCCCGGACGCCCCGGATCCCGAACTTCGGGCCGGGGAAGGGGATGAGCGACTCGGGGACGTCCATGTCGAGGAACCGCACCGAGGCGAGCTTCTTCAGGCCGAAGAGGTTCCCCGCGATGACCGAGAGGTACTGGGCGACGTTCCCCGGCTCGAAGATCTCGGCGGGGTACCGGATCTTCACCAGGTAGTGCCCCTCCTCGGGCGTGATCTCCATGACCTCCCCGTCCAGCCTGCGGACGTACTCCGTGGTCGTCCCGATGGCGGTCCAGGTCCCCGTCGTCTCCTCCTCGGCGATCCAGCGCGCCGCCTCCTCGGGCTTGGTCCCCTTGTCGGGGATGAAGCGGTAAGTTGCGATGACATCCGGCATGGTCTCTCACCCCTGATCTCGGTGGGCTATCTGAAATGTCTTGTGGAACTCCTCGATCGACCAGCCCAGGAACTCGCGGATGATGATGTACGCGAGCGACGGGGGGATCGCCCCCTCCTCGGTGACGATCAGGTCGATGTACGCGGCGGGGGTCACGTCGAAGACCGGGTTGTGGACCGTGACCCGGGGGAGCCTCGCCGCCTCGGCCGCGGGGAGGACCTCCTCCCCCTGCCTCTCCTCGATCTCCACGAGCTCCCCGAGGGTGGTCCTCGGGGCGAACTTGTAGGTCTCGGCGGCGACGATGAAGGGGACCCGGGCCTCGTGGGCCGCGAGGGCGACCTGCGAGGTCCCGACCTTGTTCACCACCGCGCCGTTCACCGCGACCGCGTCCGCCCCGACGAAGACCCGGTCGATCCGGTGCATGAAGTGCCTGACCGCCGAGTCGACGATGTAGTGGGTCGGGACGCCCGCGTCCGAGAGGGTCCGGATGGTGAGGAGCCCCTGGTTGCCCGGCCGCACCTCGGTCGCGTACACCTCGAAGGACTTCCCCTGCCGCGCCGCCGTGAGGATGCAGGAGAGGGCCGCCTCGGAGTTGCAGTGGGTGAGGACGGTGTCCCCGTCGGCGATGTGGTGGGCCCCGATCTCCCCGATCCGCTCCACGGCGCCCTTCGAGGACCGGATGAACCGGTCCGCGGCCCGGATCACCCCGTCCCGGGCCTCCCCCGGGTCGACTGCCCCTTCGAGGGGCGCCATGACGAGGTGGACGGCGTTCGGGAGGGAGACGGCCGTCGGCCGGGTGGCGAGGAGGAGCGCGGCCGCCTCCTCCATCCCCTTCGTGAACTCCCCGAGGTCGCGGGCCCGGATCTCGCGGGCCTCGGCCCGGAGCGCCTCGGCGGCCGCCCGGGCGATCCTCCCCGCGCCCCGTATCTCCATCCGTTTTATCTTCTCTGCGGTCTCACTGACGGACATAGGAATCCCCCGCATCACTGTCTTCTCCGGAGCATAGAATGGTTGCGCAGTCCCGCCCCCCGTCCGTCGCCGTGGTGTTCGACAGCGCGGGGACCCTGCTCCGGACCTACCGGGTCGTGAAGAACATACCGGCGGGGGAGGTCCTGACCGACGTAGAGACGACGGCCATCACCGCGGCCTCCGATGACCGCGCCCTCCTCGTGCTGAACGTCCGCTCCCGGGACGTCATGAAGGCCCGCCCCGACCTCTTCCTCTCCGAGTACCTCGGGACGTCCCAGGTGAGCTTCGGGGTCTCCTGCGCGAACCGGGTCTTCACCCACGGCGAGATCGCGGACCTCCTGTACCGGGACCGCGCCGCGAGGGTCGCCGACCTCCAGGAGTGCATCCGGGAGGTCTGGGAGCGGTGCCGGCTCGAGGCCCTCGTGGTCATCGACAGCGGCGTGATCGTGAACCTCTCCCTCGGGATCATCGAGTTCACGGTCACCTCAGGCGGGAGGCCCTTTGCCGGGGCCGTCGAGACCATCGAGGAGCTGACCCGGATGGGCGTCGCGACCTACATCGCCTCGGGCGACCGCGCCTCGAAGCTCGAGCGCATCGCCGACCACCTCCGGATCCCCCGGGACCATGTCTCCGGCGTCGCGACCCCCACCATCAAGGCGAGGATCGTCGAGGACCTCCAGGAGCAGGGCCACCTGGTCGTGATGGTGGGGGACGGCCTGAACGACCTCCCCGCCCTCGAGCGGGCGGACGTCGCGATCCTCACCCTCCAGCAGCCGGGCGGGAAGCCCGAGTCCCTGTACCGGGCGGCCGACCACGTGGTCCCCCGGGTGCGGGACGTGGTCACGATCGTGAGGGGTCTCATCGCCGGGAACGGGGGTCCCCGCCCCCCGGGGCAATATAAAAGATAATATTAATCCGGTGTACAGAGTAAGGGTGAGAGGTTGGAGCAGGCATGACCCCCCTGATCACGGTCGACAAGCTCTCGATGCAGTTCGACGGGAAGAAGGCCCTCAGCAACGTGAGCTTCGAGATAGCCGAGGGCGAGATCATCGGGATCATCGGCCGGAGCGGCGCGGGGAAGACGGTCCTCATGCACCTGCTCCGCGGGGTCGACCAGCCCCCGACCGGCGGGAAGATCATCTACCACGTCGCGGTCTGCGACGGGTGCGAGGACATCGAGCCCCCGAGCATGGCGGGGAAGCCCTGCCCGGCCTGCAAGGGGAACCTCGTCCGGACAGACGTGGACTTCTGGGACGAGAAGAACGAGGCGATGAAGCGCCGGATCATGCACCGCACGGCGATGATGTTCCAGCGGACCTTCGCCCTCTACGGGAACGACCGGGTCATCGAGAACGTGCTGCGGGCCCTGGACGACGTCAACTACCCCGAGGAGAAGTCCATCAACCGGGCGGCCGACCTCCTCGACCAGGTGCGCCTCTCCCACCGGATGATGCACATCGCCCGCGACCTCTCGGGCGGGGAGAAGCAGCGGGTCGTCCTCGCCCGGCAGCTCGCGAAGGAGCCCTTCCTCCTCTTCGCCGACGAGCCGACGGGCACCCTCGACCCCGAGACCGCCCGGCTCGTCCATGACATGCTGAAGACCGCCGCCCGGGAGAACCGGATGGGGATGGCCGTCACCTCCCACTTCTCCCAGGTGGTCCAGGACGTCGCGGACCGCGCCCTCCTCCTGAACAACGGCGAGATCGCGATGATCGGCTCCCCCTCCGAGGTCATCGGGAAGTTCATGAGCGGCCTCACCGACACCGAGGAGTTCGCCCCTCCGAAGGTGGGGAAGAAGCTCATCGAGGGCCGGGACGTCATCAAGCGGTACATCTCCATGGACCGGGGGATGGTGAAGGCCGTGAACGGGGTCACCTTCGAAGTGGCCGAGAAGGAGATCTTCGGGATCATCGGGAAGAGCGGCGCGGGGAAGACCACCCTCTCCCGGATCATCGCGGGGATCATGGAGCCGACCACGGGGGAGATGAACATCCGGGTCGGGGACGACTGGGTGGACATGACGAAGCCCGGGATCGAGGAGCGGGGCAGGGCGAAGGCCTACATCGGCCTCCTCCACCAGGAGTACGACCTCTACCCCCACCGGACCGTCCTCGACAACCTGACCGACGCCATCGGCCTCGAGTTCCCCAAGGAGCTCGCCATCCGGAAGGCGATGATCACCCTCCAGATGGCCGGCTTCACCGACGAGAAGGCCCGGGACATCCTGGACCGGTACCCCGCCCAGCTCTCCGAGGGGGAGCGACACCGGGTCGCCCTCGCCCAGGTGCTCATCCGGGAGCCCAGGATCGTCATCCTGGACGAGCCGACGGGGACCATGGACCCCATCACGAAGGTCGACGTGAAGCACTCCATCATGCACTCGAGGGACGAGATGGACATGACCTTCATCGTCGTCTCCCACGACATGGACTTCGTGAAGGACATCTGCGACCGGCTCGCCCTCATGCGGGGCGGGAAGATCGTCCAGATGGGCCCGACCGCGGCGGTCCTCGCGAGCCTTACCGAGGAGGAACGGACCGTCATGTCCCGGCCCGCGCCGCCGGCCTCGCCGCCGGAGTGATCCCCGTGGAGATCCTCCTGGACGGGAGGAGGCTCGAGGCAGCCGAGGGGACCACCCTGGGGTCCCTCCTCGGCGACCGGTACAGCCGGTTCGCCGTCGCGGTGATCCGTCCCCGTGCCGCCGAGGCCGCGGAGACCCAGACCGTCCAGCTCGTCACGACGAAGGGCGAGGTGGTGGTCGAGCTGCTCCGGCCCGAGCCGGTGCTCCTCACCGCCGCCGGCGGGTCGAAGCCCCTCGATCTCCACTGGGGCGACCGGTACGCGGCGGCGTTCGGCCCGTTTCCCGCCGACCTCGTCCCCGCCCGGGTGCCCCACCAGTACGAGCGGGGCGACGTCCTCCTGGGTTGCGGGGGGTACGACCCGTCCAGGTCCTACCTGATCTTCGCGCGGATGAACCACCAGGCCGACCACGGGGCCGCCGCCGACGGCGGGGTGGTCGGCCGGGTCGTCTCGGGGAAGGGGGTCATCGACCGCTGGGCCGAGGGGGACCGGATCGAGAAGGCCGAGCGGATCATCGCCTGGGCCGACCGGTCCACCTCCTTCACGACGGTGGACCGGAGCCTCCCGCTCGAGGACGGGATGCAGATCGTGACCCATGTCTCGGCCCAGGCGAAGGGGTTCTCGGCCGGGGCCGTCGACGTGAGGGTCGCCGACCTCCTGGAGCACCTCCACCTTGCCCTCGCGAAGGGGTACTTCCGGGTCGACCGGGCCTCGAGCACCCACATCCGGGACGAGAGCCTCCCCGAGCCCCACATCCCGCAGGGCGAGAAGGGGTTCCGGGGCGAGGGGACCCTCACCCTCCGCACCATGGGCCCTGCCGCGGGCGCGGCCTACCTCTACCGGGCCGATGTCGCGGCGAACCAGACCCATGCCGTGATCGGCCACGTGGTCCACGGCATCGAGCTCGTCCGGGTGGCCGCCGAGGGGGACCGGCTGGCGGTCGAGATCGACCCGCCCAGGATCGATCTCATCGGCCTCCCCGCGGCCGAGGCGCTCCGGGTGGCGGCCGGGCGGGGCCTCGCCGCGACCATCGACCGGGCGGACGCGGGCATGGTGGTGGTGGACCAGGACCCGGGGACGACCCTCGAGATGCTCGCCGCAAAGAAGGTGAAGCTCATCACGGCCCCCGAGGAGAAGGTCCTCGCCATCCGGCTCTTCCCCTCCGAGGCGCCCCAGACCTGCCACATCTTCCGGGAGATCACCGGCCTCTCCCGTCACGCCCTCGGGAAGATGCGGCTCTTCTTCCGGTTCGAGGACGTGTCGCTCTTCAAGGCCGAGCTCAGGGAGGGGATGCGGATCCTCCCCGAGCATATCCCCGAGGGCGAGGTCGCCGCGTACGCCCTGGGGATGACGAACGACGCGCGGAAGGGGGCGGGGACCATCGGGGTGCGGGCCGCGCCGCACACCGAGTTCGGCCCGACCTCCGAGCCCCTGGAGGGGACGAACCTGTTCGGGGCCCTCGTCGATACCGGGAAGCTCGCGGGTCTCAAGGAGAAGGATATGGTCTACGTGAGGGAGGTTCCATGAAGCCCTATACCCCGGCCTACGTCGGGACGGTGACGGTCTACGTCTTCATCGAGTCGACGGATCTCACCCCCGAGGACATCGCGGTCCGGGCCTACGAGATCGCGCCCGGGGCGATGGTGAAGGAGACCTGCTTCGGGCTCGAGGTGACGGGGAAGCCCGCCGAGGTGGACGGGATCGTCGAGAAGATCCGGGCCCTCGACCCGGCCCACATCTTCGTGAAGGACCGGGGGTTCCCGCCCGGCGACCCGCGCCGGTGCCGGGCGAACCTCGGCGGCGCGAGGCCGGGGTTCCACGGCCACGAGTTCGAGCTCTCCCTCATAGAGAACGTCTCCCGCGGCCTCGAGGAGGACCTCCACCCGTCGGGGGCCGCGGTCGGGCCGGCCCGGTCCGGCCGCCGCCCGCCCCTCCCCGCCGAGCGGGTGAAGAAGCTCATCGAGGAGGAGGAGCCTGCCCATGGTTAAGGTGTTCATCTACCCGACGACCTCCCTGATCCTCTCGGACCTCGTGAAGCGGTTCGGCCACGAGCCCCTCGGGTCGGCCCTCGGTATCCGGGAGCGGATCCAGACGGCCGGCTTCGAGTCCCCGCCCCTCCAGATCACCCCCGAGGAACCGAAGAAGGGCCTCCGCTGGGCCGCGGTCGAGGTCCCGAGCGGGGTGCGGGGGAGGATGGCCGTCATCGGCCCCCAGATCGACGATGCCGATGCCGCCATCATCGTGAACGACGCCGACCTCGCCTTCGGCTGCATGGGCTGCGCCCGGACGAACGAGCTCGTCATCTACCTCCTCCGCACGAAGGGGATGCCGGTCCTCGACCTCGTCTACCCCACCACCGAGGAGGAGGGGATCGCCTTCGTCGCGGCCATCCGGAAGTTCCTCGGTTCGCTCGGGGGCGGGGCGCCATGACCCAGCCGGTGCGCATCGCGCAGCTCTCCTGCGGCCCCGAGTACAGCGGGGTCCAGAAGGAGATCAACGACGCCGCGGCCGCGGTCGGGGCCGAGATCTTCTACCCCGAGATCTCCTTAAAGGAGCTCCAGCGGGACTACGGCGCCTTCGGCCTCGATATCCGGAGCCCGGACCTCAAGCTCGCCATCGCCCGGGCGAAGGCCCTCGTCGAGGGGAGGATCGAGACCGACGGGGTCTTCATCGCGACCTGCTTCCGGTGCGCCGAGGGGGCCATCGTGAGGAACGAGCTCCGCCGGTACATCGTCGAGAAATCGAAGCTCCCCGTGGTCTCGTACTCCTTCACCGAGCGGACCACGGCGGGCACCCTCCTCACCCGGATGGAGGCCCTCACGACCATCGCCCGCCGGCGTGCCCTCCTCGCCCGCGAGGTGCAGGAGGGGCTCACCCTCGGCGTGGACTCCGGCTCCTCGACGACGAAGGCCGTGGTGATGAGGGACAACCGGATCATCGGCAAGGGCTGGGTTCCCACCATCGAGGTGGCGAAGTCGGCGGAGACCGCGATCGGGACCGCCCTTTCCGAGGCCGGCGTCACCCGCGGGGAGATCCAGGCCGTCGGCGCGACCGGCTATGGCCGGCACCTCGTCGGCTCCCTGATCAAGGCCGACCTGATCCAGGAGGAGCTCACCGTGAACTCGAAGGGCGCGGTCTACCTCGCCGACCACCAGCGCGGGCCCTGCACGGTCATCGACATCGGCGGGATGGACAACAAGGCCATCACCGTCCACGACGGCATCCCGGGCACCTTCACCATGGGCGGGATCTGCGCCGGCGCGTCGGGCCGGTTCCTCGAGATGACGGCGAAACGCCTCGGGGTCGATATCACCGAGCTCGGCCCGCTCGCGATGAAGGGGACGGGGAGGAACGTGCCCATGAACTCCTACTGCATCGTCTTCGGGACCCAGAGCCTCGTGAACGCCCTCGCCGAGGGCTC
>DATIYO010000058.1:0-11907 GCA_035517575.1 Methanomicrobiales archaeon | reverse complement strand
GGAGACAACGGCCCCCATGGTCGCCATAGCCACGCCCACGCAGCCGGTCACGACGGCGAGCACGACCACCGTCCCTCCCCCCACCGTTGTCCCGACGACGAAGTCCCCCGGGTTCGAGGCGTTTCCCGCCTTTGCCATGCTCGCGGCGGCGGTCCTGGTCCTGGAAAGAAGACGGAACCCCTGATTCCACCACTTTCGTCTCATCAACGGCGGAACGGGGTGGATGGGCAGGGTCTCCTGCTTCCCGAGATGTTCCGAGGGCCTCAGAGGCCCTTCAGAACCTCGAGACTCGAGAGGACGCCTTCGAGGGTGGCGACCTCGACGATCGCGGATGCGTGATCCCGCTCCGCCGCCCGGATCACGGGCCGGAAGTCGATGCCGCCTGTCCCCACGGGCTCGTGGCTGTCGGCCTTCCCGTCATTGTCATGGAGGTGGACGTGGGCGAGAGGGTGGTCGAGGAACCCCGACAGGCACCCGTTCAGCTGCGCATGCCCGACGTCGAGGGCGAACCCCTGGCCGTCGAGGATGGGGAGCTCGTCGGGGGTCCTGAGGAGGAAGTAGTTCGAGGGGGGCATGTTCTCGACGTAGAAGGTGACCGCCCGCTCCCCCGCGGCGAGCTTCAGGTCGGCGAGGGACTTCCGGAGCCGGGCGACCGCGGCCTCCCGCTCCCCCTTCCAGGCAGAGTAGCCCGGGTGCACGATCACGGGGGCATCCACCTCGGCCGCCACGGTGAAGCACTGCGCGAGGACCTCGACGCTCGCCCGCCGGATGGGCTCCCGGAGGCTCGCGATGTTCACGCCCCGGGCAGGAGCATGGATGAAGTAGCGGAAGGGACGGCCTTCGAGGGGTTCGGCTGTCTCCAGGTAGTGGTTCCCGTCGTCCAGGATCTCGACGGTATCCGTGAGCCCCCTGAGCCGGTCGAGGGCGGCGGGGAGGGGGAGCTCGTGGAGGCAGAAGGTCGAGATCCCGAACATGAAGAGGAGTGGGCAACAGGGGGGATAAAAGTACGGTGAGGAGGAACTGCCGGTTTATCGGGGTGCCTCCAGACAGGTCCGGACCTGGACCGTACCGCCGAAAACGATGTGCGGTGCCGTCCCCGCGATCCCTGCGGCATCCCGCTCGGAGGGAACCTCGACGATCGCGTAGCCGGAAAAATCCTGTGCGCTTTTGCGGAATTCAGCGGCCCCGTTCCCGGACACGACCTTGCCGGTCTCCGTGAACGCACCGGCGGACACGAGGATTCCCCGCTTCGCGAGCCCCTCGGTCCAGTCACCCCACCGTTTCATCTGCTGCGTCTTCCTCTCAGACTGCGGTGCCGAGACGGTGAGCCCGGGATCTCCGCCGGCGAAAAGGAGCATGACCTTCATGCCCCGAGCTCCGCGCCGGACGCGATAATCCTTTCTCCGTCCGGGGGCTGGCTGCGGAAAGAAAGAAGGCGAAAGGGGTTCCAGGACCGTGGATGGGTGGTGAGGGGCCCGGGTCACCCGGGCCATGGGTGTGAGGGAGATGCGTGCAGATGCGGGTCAGGCTCTCTGGGTTACCATCCAGGTGGTGCTGTGGGAGTAGGACCACCGGGTTATCTTCAGGTCGTCGCAGATATCGGAGAGGATGCCGAGGTTGGTTCCCACTTCCTTCGAGGAGAGCCCGAGGTCGTTTGCTATGTACTTCGACTTGAAATAGTGCTGGCCCTGTCGCAGGTTGCCGTAGAGGTACCAGAGGATCTTCTGCTGGGTCTCGTTGTAGTGTTCAAGGATCGGGAGCATGAGCATTTGCATACCTATTACCCCTTTGCCTACATACATACATACATACCTACATATATAAATATATCGGCAATCCTATAACCCCGCAGTACCTACATACATACAAACATGCTGCTTCAGTGCCAGAGATGCGGGTACCAGTGGGATTACAAGGGGAACGCCGACTGGTACACCTCGTGCCCGCGGTGCCGGACCTCGGTGAAGGTGCCGAGGAGGAAGGAGAAGCGGCCCTCCGGCTGAGGCCCCCCCGGCCGGATTCCTTCGGCCGGATTTCTCCTGGCCCGTCCCTGCTGCTTTTCGTAACCCTGCCGACGGGGGACAGGTATCGCCGCTCCCTGGTGGGGTATGCTTATCTCTTCACCGGCGAGATACTTGAGAGGATTCCATGCCCGTCGCCACGGAGATCTCCCGCGCGATCCACGAACTCGCGGACCGCCCCTTCTCCTTCATGCACATCTGCGGCACCCACGAGGCCTCCATCGCGAGGTCCGGTCTCCGGAGCCTTCTCCCCCCGGACCTGAAGATCGTCATGGGACCGGGGTGCCCGGTCTGCATCACCCCCCAGGGCGAGATCGACTGCGCCCTCGAACTCGCCGGGAGGGACATCACCCTCGCGACCTACGGGGACCTGCTCCGGGTCCCCGGGAGCAAAGGATCGCTCGAGTCGTGCGGCGGGGACGTGCGGGTGGTCCAGGGGGTCCACAAGGCCGTGGAGATCGCCCGCGGGAGCAAGAAGGACGTCGTCTTCATCTCCGTCGGGTTCGAGACCACCGCGCCCACGGTCGCGGCGAGCCTCATCGCCGATCCCCCCGCGAACTTCTCGATCCTCTCCTACCACCGGCTCGTCCCCCCCGCGATGGGCTGGCTCCTCTCGCAGGGGGAGGCGAAGCTCGACGGTTTCATCCTCCCGGGCCATGTCTGCACCGTGAGCGGGTTTGCCGACTACGAGCAGTTCCCCGTCCCCCAGGTGGTCGCCGGCTTCCTCCCCGAGGACATCCTGCTCGGGCTCCTCATGCTCCTGAAACAGGCGAAGGCCGGCGAGCACCGGGTGGAGAACGCGTACCCGAGGGCGGTCTGCCGCGAGGGGAACCCGAAGGCAAAGGAGATGATGTACCGGGTCTTCGAGCCCTGCGACGCGGAGTGGAGGGGCTTCCCCGTCATCCCGGGCTCCGGCCTCCGGCTGCGGAAGGAGTTTTCCGCCTTCGACGCCCTGAAGAAGTACGGCCTCACCGTGAAACACGTCGAGAAGCACACGGCCTGCCTCTGCGACCGCGTGCTCCGGGGCATCGCCCAGCCGACCGACTGCCGGCTCTACGGGAAGGGCTGCACCCCGAGGACGCCCATCGGCCCGTGCATGGTGAGCCACGAGGGCGCCTGCCGGATCTGGCACACGTACCGGGTGAAGGGCGGCTGACGCCCCGCCCGGAACGGCCGTTAACAGATTATTTTTCGGGCGCCTGGAATACGGCGGTATTCCCGGGGAATCCCGCGTGGCTTATCCGGGGATGCGGGATCTTCACCTTGTTGATCTGCTGAGCAAATTGATGATCTGCCTGCCCTATCCTGGCCGTGGGCTCTGGCTATGGATGCAGGACCAGAATCCCACTGGCAATGAATAGGCCGGTAATCATTGCTGCACCGATAATGGTGCAAAAAAAGGCGTTTAAACTGACATTAATAATACCCAGGATTTCTGCCAGTTTTATCCAGTTATTATCCCTGTATTTTAACAATTCTTCATAAATGGAATACGAAACGATCGTTCCGATGATGATCAGGGCAAGAATAATCCCGATGTTCAACCACAGGTTTGGGAAAATCAGGAGTAAGAGAATATAGAGAACCACATCGGATATCAGGAAATATTTTATCCATCTGGCCAGTTTCATACGATCTCTATTCATATCAAAGGCCATATAAAATTCAATCAGAATAAACCGAGATTAACCTTTGGATGAAAGGCGATGGACCGGAAAGACCTGGTACCTGGCAGGGCTCCCGATCTCTACGCGGGCCTTGCGACATAGATCCCGTGCTTGGCCGAGACGATCTGGACCCGTATCGCCCCCTCATCCCTCGGGCAGTCCATGACCGAGACCACCCGGTTTTCCCCGACCCCGAGCATCTCCCCCCGGATCCAGCCGGGCGCCCGGATATCGACCCGCACTTTCTCGCCCTTCCTGAAGACCGGCGGGAGCATCTCCCGCTTCCCGATCCCGAAGTCCCTCGGCGTGATGAGGAGCTTCATCCCCGACTCCTTCTCCCATCCCCGGATCGAGCGGTTATAGAACTGCCACCAGGTCTGGAACTTCATCCCGCCGATGTTCCTCCCGTACCGGTAATGCTCGCACTTCTGTATCCCGAGGGCAGGCCAGCGCTTCCCCGCGCCGATCTCCTTCGCGAAGGCGATGATGCGGGGGATCTCCGCGTCGTTCGAACCCGGGAGGTACACGGGCGCGACGAGGAGGTCGATGGAGCCTCCCGCGACCCGGCGTGCGGCCTCCTTCACCTTCCCGACGTCGTACCAGGATACGCCGGCGAGGGTCCTCGCGAGCTCCGGGTCGAGGGCATGCAGGGAGAGGTTCAGCCGGTCGAGTCCTGCCGATTCCAGGCCCGCGATCTTCTCCCCGGAGAGCAGGGTGCCGTTCGTCTGCATGGAGACCACCTTCACCTCGGGGATCTGCTTCAGGTCCCTTACGAGCGGGATGATCTCCGGGTAGAGGAGGGGCTCGCCTGGCGAGTCGATGTGGCACTCGACCCCGTCGCCCTTGAACCCGGCGACCTGGGTCACCCACTGGACCAGGTAATCCCGTTCCACCTCGTAGGCGGTGACCCTCGTGCGGGATGTCGGCCCTGCGTCGACCGAGCAGAAGGGGCAGGAAATGTTGCAGGAGCAGTTCGGCCTTACCTGGAGCAGGCTCGTCCCGCGGTCGATGATCCCGAAGTAGAGGGACCCGATGAGGGGGATGCCCGATTCAGGGGTGATGCGGAACGGTGGCATGGGTGGATGTACCGTTTTTCCCCCCTGTGCTGTAAAAGGTGCCTGATGGTGGACAAAAAGGGGAACGGGCGAGCAACCGCGACAGCAGGTTATTCCCCGACGTTCTCCCTGTCAGGCTGAAGAGAGGGCGCCGAGTATCTCGTCGGTCTTCCGCACCCGTCCCATCCGTTTGAGGACGTAGTTCACCGCGGCATGGTGCTGCTCGTCGGACCTCGAGGCCATCGCGTCCTCGGCAAAGACCTGCTGGAAGCCGTACTCGTAGGCGAACCGCGCCGTGCTCTCGACGCCAGCGTCGGTCGAGATCCCGCAGAGCACGATGGTATCCATCCCCCGCCTCCTGAGCTGGAGTTCGAGGTCTGTCCCATAGAACGCGCCCCACTGCCGCTTCGTGATCACGATATCGGACGGCGTCGGGGCGATCTCGGGGACGAACTCGGACCAGTCGGGCGGCATCACCGGCGGCCGCGGGAACGACTCGTCGCTGAGGGTTTTGAGCGCCGTCTCGCCGGAGACGACCACGTGCACGAGGAATACCGGCATCCGGTTCTTCCTGAAGGCGTTCACGAGCCTCGCCGCGTTCCGGATCACGTCCTGCACCGCGTACGGCCGGGTCTGGGCGGCCGCCACCCCCTTCTGCAGGTCGATGACGACGAGGGCGGTCTTCGTTTTGTCGAGGGTGAGGTCTGACATGGCATTACCCTGCATCATTGAGAACCGGCGGGGACTTATTGGTAACGGTGGGCATGATTCCCGTTTTGCATGGAGGGTCAGACCATTCCAAACTTTTTTACCCCATCCCAACCGGTACCGTATGGTACAGTGCCCCGGTAGGGTAGTGGACATCCTAGAAGCCTCCGGAGCTTTTGACCTGGGTTCGAATCCCAGCCGGGGCGTACCAGTTATCCCGCTATTCTCCCGTTTCACCGGACAAGACGACCGGGCGGTTTTATTTCGGGGGAGAGCGAGCTTCACGGTATGGACCGCCTGAAGTCCCTCTTCCGGTTCGACCACGACATCTTCAGGAAACGGTCCATCAAAGACCTCATCGAGGGGTCGAAGGGTGAGCACGCCCTCAAGAAGGTCCTCGGGCCCTTCGAGCTCATCATGCTCGGGGTCGGGGCCATCGTGGGGACCGGGATCTTCGTCGTCACCGGGGTCGCGGCGGCGAACTACTCGGGGCCGGCCCTCGTCGTCTCCTTCGCCATCTCGGGCAGCGCCTGCGTCCTCGCGGCCCTCTGCTATGCCGAGTTCGCGACCCTCGTCCCCATCGCGGGGAGCGCCTACACCTACGGGTACGCCTCCCTCGGCGAGGTCTGGGCCTGGATCATCGGCTGGGACCTGATCCTCGAGTACTCGGTCTCCATCGCCGCCGTCGCCATCGGCTGGTCGGGGTACCTGGTGAACCTCCTCGCGGGGATCGGCATCGAGTTCCCCGCCGCGTTCGCGAACCCGCCCGGGGTCTCGGGCGGGATCGTGAACCTCCCCGCGATCCTGATCATCGCGATCATCACGGGGCTCCTCATCATCGGGGTGAAGGAGAGCGCGAAGGTGAACAACGTCATCGTCCTCGTGAAGCTCTCGGTCATCGGGCTCTTCCTCTACCTGGGGTTCAGCCACGTGAACCCGATGAACTGGTCCCCCTTCCTCCCCTACGGGTGGGGCGGCGTCATCACGGGGGCGGCCATCGTCTTCTTCGCCTACATCGGGTTCGACGCGGTCTCCACCGCGGCCGAGGAGGTGCGGGACCCGCAGAAGAACCTCCCCATCGGGATCATCGGGTCGCTCATCATCTGCACCTTCCTCTACATCGTCGTCTCGGCGGTCCTGACCGGCATGGTCCCGTACCTCGACTTCAAGACCACGAGCGCGCCGGTCGCCTACGCCCTCGTGAGGATCGGGATCAGCTGGGGCGCGGCCCTCGTCTCGGTGGGGGCCATCTGCGGGATCACGTCGGTGATCCTGGTCCTCCTCTACGGCCAGACCCGCATCTTCTTCGCCATGGCAAGGGACGGGCTCCTCCCCTGCTCCTTCGGGACCGTGCATAAGACCCTCCGGACGCCCGTGAAGGTGACCCTCCTCGTCGGGACCACCACCGCGATCCTCGCCTCCCTCCTCCCCCTCACCTCCATCGCCGAGCTCGTGAACATCGGGACCCTCGCGGCCTTCATCATCGTCGCGTCGGGGGTACTCGTCCTCAGGAGGACCCGCCCGGACCTGGAGCGGCCCTTCCGCACCCCCCTCGTCCCCTGGGTCCCCGCCCTCTGCATCGTCGCCTGCCTGGGGCTCATCCTCGCGCTCCCCACGATCACCCACCTGAGGTTCGTCATCTGGCTCGTCGTCGGCCTCGTCATCTACTTCTCCTACGGCGTGAAGCATGCCCTCGCCTCGGGGAGCGCCCTCGACGCCTGCGACGGGCCCGGCGGGGAGGCGCCGAAGGGACCCGGGATCTGAACAGAGGGGGCCGGGGGAGCCCGGACTTATTATCCTTTGAAAGCAGTACCTCGTACCATGGAGCCTGAAACCGGACCGGAACCCGTGGCAGAAGGGAGCCCGCAGCAGACCCCGCCCGGCTGGAAGAGGTGGGCCGTTCCCGGCCTGGTCATCGCGGTGGCCGTGGTCGTCGGAGCCGTACTTCTCCTCACGTTTCTCCCGACCCCTTCGCACGTGAGCACCCCCCAGCCCGCGATCACGATCGCCGGGACGACGGTCCCCCCGACCACGATCGCCCGGCCACGCCACCGGACCCCCGCGACACCCGGCGCAACTCAGTCCCTCACCGAGGAGCCGACACAGCCGGCACAGGAGACAACGGCGCCCACCCCGGCGCCCACCCCGGCCTGCGTCCCGAACGGAGAACCCGGGTTCACGGTGACCATCTCCCCCGCCCAGGCAACTGCCCACCGGGGGGATACCGTGGTGTACCACATGACCGTCGATGCAGAGAACTGTTTCTCGGACGAGATCCACATGACGGTCACGGCGGGGTTCCTCTTCTTCAGCCAGACACAGGACCTGGGCGTCCAGGACCCCCCGTACCCGAAGACCCTCGACTACGCGTTCAAGGTGCCGGACACCCTCCCGCCAGGGGTCACGGTGAACGGCGTTGTCACTTCGACCGGTGGCGGAATAACCCGCGAGGACCAGCTCTCCCTCACCGTGCAGTGATCACGAGATCGGTGGCGGGCAGGTAAAGGGAGCCGGTCAAACCCGGCCCTTCCGCCATACCCGGAATATCATCGTGAGAGAGATGGCAAGGAGAACTGTCGTCGGTGAAACCGGAACCGCCGCGGCTCCCCCGCCGGTCGCGGGGGGTGTCCTGACCGCCGCCCCCGCAGAGGCTTCTCTCCGGTCCGCGGCCTCGAGTCCCTTCCCGAGGGCGTCCTTCTGGTCCTGGTAGCGGCCCATCTTCCCGTACACCGCGCTCTCGTAGAAGTAGGCGTCCACGAAATCGGGGTCCACGGTCGTGGCGTTTTCGAAGGCGAGGAGGGCATCGCCGTACCGGCCCAGCCTGAAGAAGGCGTCGCCCGAGTAGTACCACGCGTTGAGGAGCGAGCGGTTCGCGGCGAGGGCTTCCCCGTAGGCCTGGAGGGCCTCCTCGTACCGGCCCTCGTTCGTGAGAGCGAAGCCCTGGTCGTACCAGTCCTGGGCGGTCGGCGCCTGCCCCGGGAACGAGACGTTCGGGAGGGAGGCGAGGGAATCGCCGGAAGCTCCGGCAGAGCCTGCCGCGAGCGCCTGCACCCCTGCCACGACAAAGGTGACAAGGACGAGGGCGATCAGGAAGACACCCGGGATGCCGTTTCGCATCTCAGGAGAGTACCCGCGGTCCCTATATATCCGTGATGCCCCTTCAGATCCTCTTGAAGAGGGCGTCGAGGGCCGATCTCGAGAAGGACACCATGGTGGGCCGCCCGTGGGGGCAGGTGTACGGGTTCCCGGTGAGACGCAGCTGGGCGACGAGCCTCCGGCACTGCTCGGGCGTGCAGGCCGTCCCTGCCTTGATGGCCCCCTTGCAGGCGATGGAACGGGTGATCTGTTCCGCGGTCTCCTCGGGCGTATCGACCTCGCCGGAGAAGATGTCCCCGAGGAGGTCCTGGATGGAGGAGGCGTCTTCCAGCCTCCCGAGGACCGAGGGGATCCCCCGCACGAGGAAGGTGTCCTTCCCGAACTCCTCGACGAGGAAACCCCGCTCCTCCAGGAGGCCGGCCATGTCCCTGAGGAGCTCGGCCTCCCGGGGCGATTCCCTGAGGACGACCGGCACGAGGAGTTCCTGCGAGATGCGCCGGGCGTCCCTCTGGCCCGCCACCTGGTCGTAGAGGATCCGCTCGTGGGCGGCGTGCTGGTCGATGAGGACGAGGTCGTCGCCGCGGGTCCGGGCGAGGATATAGGTCCCGCCGACCTGCCCGATCACCTCGAGATCGGGGATCCGGCTCTCCTCGGTGGCCATTCCCGTCGGGAGCTCGGTCTGGCGGAGCCGCCGGTCCGTGAGCCGTGCCGTGACGGGAGTGGATTCCTGTACCGCCGTGCCCGCCTCCGGAATTCCCACGTGGGCGCGTAGGGGGGAATGCGACGGGAGCGGTTCCGGCGTGATCCGGGCCGCGGATTCTCCTCCGCGGACGGGAGGGGTGAGGTCCTTTCCCGAGAGGCCCTCCCTGACGGCGTCCTGGATCACCGCGAGGATCTCCTGCTCCTTCCCGATCCGCACGTGGCGCTTCGTGGGATGAACGTTCACGTCGACCCGCGAGGGGTCGATCCGGAGGTCGAGGAAGGCGGTCGGGTAGGTGTGCGACGGGAGGAGCGTCCCGTACCCCTGGCGGATCGCCCGCAGGATCTGGCGCGAGAAGACCGGCCGGCCGTTGATCGAGACGAGGATCCGCGAGGGGGTCTTCCGCGGCGAGAACGGCGTCGAGACGTAGCCGGCTACCCTGACGAGGGGTTGGTCGGCGGCGACGGGGATGAGGTCCCCCGCGACCTCGTTCCCGAAGATCGCCCGCACCGTCTCCAGGAGGTCGGGCCCCCGCCGGGTGGCGAGGCGCTGCCGCCCGTTCTGGAGGAACTGGAGGACGACCGACGGGTGGGAGATCGCGAGCGCCTCGAGAGCGCCGGTGAGCTGGGCGAGCTCGGTCGGGAGGGACTTGAGGAACTTCTGCCGGGCAGGGGTGTTGTAGAACAGGTCCTCGACCACCACCGTGGTCCCCTGAGGGCCGCCCGCGTCCCCCACCTCCAGGATCTCCCCGCCGCGGGCAAGGACCCGGGTCGCCGTTTCGCACCCCCCGCCCCGGCACCGGGTCACGAGCGTGACCTGCGAGACGGCCGCGATGCTCGCGAGGGCCTCGCCCCGGAACCCGAGGGAGAAGGTCCCCGCGAGGTCCGCGAGGGAGCGGATCTTGCTCGTCGCGTGGGGCAGGAAGGCGAGCCGGGCATCGGCGCGGTTCATCCCGATCCCGTCGTCGGTGACGGTGATCCGGGTGATCCGCTGCGGGTCAGAGGTCACCTCGACCCGGACCCTGGTCGCGCCCGCGTCGAGGGAGTTCTCCACGAGCTCCTTCACCACCGAGGCGGGCCGCTCCACCACCTCCCCCGCCGCTATCTTCATCGCCTCCGAGGCGTCCAGGAGGTGGATGGTCGGGGTCCCCTCGTCAGCCGCCATGCTTCTCCTCCTCCTCCCGCACCCGCTTCCGGAGGGCGTAGAGCGCCTCGAGGGCCTGGATGGGGGTCATCCCGTCGGGCGAGAGCTCCCTGAGCTCTTTGAGGACCGGGTGCTCCTCCGGCTCCTTCTCGGGCGAGTCCACGAAGAGCACCTGGGTGTACCGTCTCGGCCGGCCCGCCTTCCCGTCCTCTCCCTTCTGGACCGAGGTCAGGATCTCGACGGCGCGGTCGGTGACCCGCCGCGGGATCCCCGCCCGCCGCGCGACGTGGATCCCGTAGCTGCGGTCCGTCGCGCCCGGGACGAGCCTCCTCAGGAAGACCACGTCGCTCCCCGTCTCCTTCACCGTGAAATGGTAGTTCCTCACCCTTCTCAGCTCGGCCTCGACCCCGACGATCTCGTGGAAGTGGGTGGCAAAGAGGGTCCTCGGGCCCGGCGCGGCCTTCCCGTGGAGGAACTCGAGCACCGACCGGGCGATGGCATAGCCGTCCAGCGTCCCCGTCCCCTTCCCGATCTCGTCGAGGACCACGAGGCTCCGGCCGGTCATGCCGTTCAGGATGTTCGCGAGCTCGAGCATCTCCACCATGAAGGTCGACTGCCCGCTCGCGAGGTCGTCGAAGGCCCCGACCCGGGTGAAGACCCGGTCGACGAGCCCGACGGTCGCGTGGGCCGCGGGCACGAAGGAACCCGCCTGGGCGAGGATGGCGATCAGGGCGACCGCCCGCATGTAGGTGGACTTCCCCGCCATGTTCGCGCCGGTGATGATGAGGACCTGGTCGGCGCTCCCGTCCATGAGCGTGTCGTTCGGCACGAACCTGCCCCCGAGCGACCGCTCCACGACCGGGTGGCGCCCGTCGCGGATGACGAGCCTCGTGCCCTCCTCGACGACCGGCCGCGTGTACCCGTTCGCCTGCGCCACCTCCGCGAGCGCCGCCGCCACGTCGAGGTCGGCGAGGCCGCGGGCCATGGCCTGGAAGCCGGGGATCTCCGCCTGGAGGGACCGGACGAGGTCGCGGTAGAGCTCCCCCTCGAGCGCGAGGATCTTCTCGTCGGCCGAGGCGATCTGGGCCCCCTTCTCGGCGAGCTCGTCGACGATGAACCGCTCGCCCCCCGCGGTCGTCTGCTTCCGCCGGTAGTGGGGCGGGACCAGGTGCAGGTTCGGCTTCGTGACCTCGATGTAGTAGCCGAAGACCTGGTTGTACCCGACCCTGAGGGACCGGATGCCGGTCCTCTCCCGCTCCCTCGCCTGGAGGTCCACGACCCAGTCCTTCGTGTTCCGGGAGAGGGCGCGGAGCTCGTCCAGCTCGCGGGAGTACCCGTCGCGGATCACGTTCCCCTCACGAGCAGAGGACGGCGGATCGTCGGGGAGGGCGGCGTTGATCCGGGCCGCCACCTCGCGGAGATCCCTGAGGGCGCCGAGGCTCTCCCGTATCGGCGCGGGGATGCCTGTACCGCACCGGTCGAAGAGCGCCTGGATCTTCGGGACCAGCCCGAGCAGG
>DATIYO010000057.1:0-5728 GCA_035517575.1 Methanomicrobiales archaeon | reverse complement strand
CGAATCCAGAAGTTCGATTCAAACGGGAATTTTATCACCCGGTGGGGTTGCTCAGGCACCGACGATGGGCACTTCCAAAACGCGATAGGAGTTGCCGTCGATGCCGCGGGGAATGTCTACGTCACTGATGCGTATAATAACCGTGTCCAGGAGTTTGCAATGGTAAACAGCCCTGAGCCCGCTCCAGAATGTGAAATGGAACCTGTTCCAGAGCCCAGCCCTGCGCCTGTCCATGAATCTGTTCCGGAATTTCCGACCTCCCTGATTCCGTTAACGATGAGTATCGGAATTGGATCTGTTGTAATGTACCTTAAGGTAAAACAGCGTCTGAACTGAACATCATCGTTTTTAGAACCTTTAGATTGAATCGGGCATATTAAGTGAGGAGCGCGTATACTGTACCCACCAGAGTGAGGTGTGAGGCGGATGGGTAAGCGGATCGTCATCACGGGGGTCCCCGGGGTCGGGAAGACCACCGTCGTGAACGGCGCCCTCGCGAAGCTCGCGGAGGAGGGCATCGGGTTTCAGTCGATCAACTTCGGGAGCTTCATGTTCGAGGTGGCCTCGTCCCAGAAGGTCGTCGCCGACCGGGACGGGATGAGGAAGCTCCCGGGGGCCGTCCAGAAGGACATCCAGCGGAAGGCGGCCCAGGCCATCGGGAAGATCGAGGGGAACGTCATCATCGACACCCACTGCACGGTGAAGACCCCGAAGGGGTTCCTCGCGGGGCTCCCCGAGTGGGTGCTCCGGGAACTCGTGCCCGACATGGTGATCCTCGTCGAGACCGACGAGGACCAGATCCTCGCCCGGCGGCTGAACGACCCGACCCGGACGAGGGACATGGACTCGAGCAGGGAGATCGCCCTCCACCAGGAGTACAACCGGGCCATGGCCGCCGCGTACGGCATGGTGAGCGGCTGCACCGTGAAGATCGTGAAGAACCAGGACTTCCTCCTCGACCGGGCCGTCGGGGACATGGCGGACGCCCTCAGGTAAGGTGTGCATGGCCGGTAAGCAGTCAAGCTCCATGATCTCCCTCATGCTCGCCATGGGGATCATCTTCATCTCGACCATCCCGACCGTCAGGCAGTTCGTCGGGGCCGCGATGGACCTCCTCCTCGGGCCCCTCCTCGCCCCGCCGTACGCCCTCCCGTTCTATGCCATCATCCTGATCCTCTCGGCCCTCACCGGCCTCTACTCGTCGCTCCTCCAGAAGTACACCGTCGACTACGAGCGGCTCACCGAGGTCCAGGGGGCGATGAGGGAGTTCCAGAAGGAGTACCGCGACGCCCAGCTCTCCAAGGACGAGAAAAGGGTGAAGAAGCTCGACGCGAAGAGGGACAAGATGATGAAGGAGCAGCTCGAGCTCTCCCAGGAGCAGTTCAAGCCGATGGCCTATATCCTGCTCGTCTCCATCCCCATCTTCCTCTGGCTGATCTACAAGCTCCCGCAGATCACGACAAACCTCCCCGGCCTCGCCCAGATCGTCTTCCCCTACTTTGGTTCGAGGGCGCTCTGGAACGGCACCATCTGGATCGTGCCCGCCTGGATCCTCTGGTACATGATCTGCTCGATCTGCATCAGCCAGGTGATCCGGAAGTCCATGAACATCGGGGGCATCTGATGAAGATCACGATCAGCGGGCCGCCCGGGAGCGGGACGACCACCCTCGCCCGGCTCATCGCGGAACGGCACGGCTTCACGCTCATCTCGGCGGGGGAGACGTTCCGCGACCTCGCGAAGGAGCAGGGGCTCACCCTCGCCGGGTTCGGGGAGCTCGCCGAGAAGGACATCACCATCGACGCCCTCATCGACGTGAGGCAGAAGGAGATCGCAAAGGAGAAGGACGACATCGTCGTCGAGGGGCGCCTCTCGGGCTGGATGGTCGAGGACGCGGACCTCAGGATCTGGCTCAACGCCCCCATCGCCTGCCGGGCGAAGCGGATCTCGGCCCGCGACGGCATGGACGAGTACACGGCGAGGGACGTGACCCTCCAGCGGGAGGAGAGCGAGCGGACGAGGTACCGGAACTACTACCACATCGAGATAGACGACCTCTCGCCCTACCACCTGGCCATGAACTCCGAGCTCTGGTCAGGGGAAGCCCTCGCGGGGATCGTCGACCTCGCGATCCAGTTCCTGAAGAAGTGACGGGCCGGCCCCTCGCCGGCCGGCGCTCCTTTTCCGACTCCCCTCTTCAGGGCACCGGCCGCTTCAGCCGGAACCGGACGACCGCGCCCTGTTCGGGGTGGCCCGGGACCCGGTCCTCGGCCCAGATATGCCCGCCGTACCGTTCTACGATGATCCGGGTGATGTAGAGCCCGAGGCCCTTCCCGCTCTTCTTGCCCTTGCCGCGCTGGAACCGGGCGAAGATGACCCCCTTGAGCTCGTCGGAGATGCCCGGGCCGGTGTCTGCCACCGAGACCTCGACCTCGTCGTCCCCGACGGCCATCGCGCCTATCTCCACCTTCGCCTTCTGCTCCCCGAACTTGAGCGCGTTCGAGATGAGGTTCCGGAAGATGACCGGGATCAGGTCGTCGGCAAGGACGGTGAACCCCGACGGCTGGTAGCTGATGCCTGCGCCCGGGTAGTGCAGGATCTCCTCCCGGATGATCTCGTCGAGGTTCTTGATCCGGAGGACGGGCCGCTCGGCATGGATGCGCCGGATGGTCGCGACGTTGTCGATGATGGAGGAGCTCTGGAGCACGCTCGAGAGGAGCTTGTTCGCAAACGTCCTCGGCTCGTCCTGCAGGATCTCGGTGAGGATCTCGGCGTACCCCATGGAGATGGTGTTCGCGTTGTGGATGTCGTGGGTCATGATGTCGATGTACAGGTTCGCCTCGTCGATCTTCTCCTGGAGCTGCCTCTGGAGCCGGGCCTTCGCGATCGCGTTCCCCACCTCCTTCCCGATGTGCTCGAGGATGGCCGCGTCCCCCTCGTAGAAGGAGTAGGGCTCGGTGTTCCCGAGGAAGAGGGCCCCGACGACCCCCGCGTTCGTCACGAGGGGGATGACCGCGAGGGAGACGACCGGCGGCCGGGCCCAGTCGATCCCCGCCGCCGCCATGTCCCGGAAGAAGAGGGGGTACCCGTCGGAGAAGGCCCGGCCGTACGGGGGGAGGTCGGTGGCGAGCTCCCTCACCCGGGGGAGCGCCCGCTCGGGGATGCCCTGGTGGTGGGAGAGCTCGGCGGTCCTCGCGCCGTTCTGGGTGAGGTAGAGCGCCCCCGCGTCGAAGTCCATGAACCCGAGGGTCTTCTCCACGGCGACCTTCTGGAGCTCCTCGAGGGAGGTCGCGGTCGAGATGGCCGTCCCGATCTGGTTGATGATGGCGAGCTCCTTGTTCCGCCTGATGATCTCCCGCTCGGTCTGCTTCCGCTCCGAGATGTCCACGACGGTGCAGACGATCTCCCAGTCCTCGAGGATGGACGCCGAGAGGAGCACCCAGCGGGCCCCGCGGTCCCGGGTATGGAACCGGGTCTCGTAGCCCGAGATGGCGTACTCCTTCGAGAGCCGGCCGAAGAAGTTCTCCATGTCGGCGGCGTCGTACCAGACGAGGGAGATGGGCTTACCGGCGAGGTCGCTCCGGGAGTGGCCGACGAGGGCGGCGATCTGCTCGTTCGCCTCGACGATGCTGTGGTCCTTGCGCCCGATGAGGAAGACCCCGGCCTCGGAATGGTCGAAGATCCCCCGGTACCTGAGCTCCTGCTCCCTGAGCTCGTTCGAGAGGTGGGAGACCATGGTCCCGACGGCGACGAAGACGTAGAACTGCATCGTCCCCGACGTGATGGCCGTGGGGTCCGTGGGGAGGAAGGTGTAGATCACGGCGAAGTAGAGGAGGGCGAGGGACGAGGAGACGAAGATGCCCCGCTTCGGGTACTGGAAGGCGGCGAAGATCACGGGGATGTAGAAGAAGTTCGTGAGGACATAGACCGTCCCCTGGTACAGGTAGTAGATGAAGATGTTCGCGATGAAGACCGAGAGGAGGACGAGGCCGATCAGGACGAAGTCCCAGAATGTCCACAGGTGGTGGTCCTGCCTCAGGTCCATAAGGCTCCCCTCGTGCCTGATCCCTCGGGCGCGATCCTTGGGTAATATTTTCTCTAAATTCTATTTAGCCTTTCTGATCCGAAAAGAGCGGATAACTCGTACTTAAAAAATAATTGAACATTAATTCATGCCATATCCCGATCCCCCACCGGTCAACCCTCCCCCCCCTGCCCGTGCCTCCCCGCCCGCGGGATATCCCGCCCGGATCCCCCCCGATCTCTCCCCCGATCCCCCCGCATGAAGCCGGTGCAGGCGGGAAAGGAGGGATTATTGAGGGAGAAGGCCAATCGGGTGGGTGGTACGTATCATGAAGGTGGTCGCGATCAGCGGGAGCGCACGGAAGGACGGGAACACCGCCATCCTCGTGCGCCACGTCCTCTCGGTCCTCGAGAAGGAGGGGATAGAGACCGAGCTCGTCCAGCTCGCGGGGGAGAAGGTCCGGGGCTGCAATGCCTGCTTCCGGTGCGGAAAGGAGCAGAACCGGCGGTGCGTGGCCATTGAAGATGACATCGTGAACGAGTGCATCGCAAAGATGGACGAGGCCGACGGGATCCTCCTCGCCTCCCCGACCTACTTCGCCGACGTGAGCGCCGAGATGAAGGCCCTCATGGACCGGGCGGGGTTCGTCGCGATGGCGAACGGCGGGATGTTCCGGCGGAAGGTCGGGGCCGCCGTCGTCGCGGTCCGGCGCGGCGGGGCGATCCATGCGTTTGACACGATGAACCACTTCTTCTTCATCAGTGAGATGGTCGTCCCCGGCTCGAACTACTGGAACGTCGGGATCGGCCTCGACCGGGGCGACGTGTCGAGGGACGGGGAGGGGATCCGGACCATGCTCGTCCTCGGCGAGAACATGGCCTGGGTGATGAAGCGGCTCTACGGGGAGACCTGAAGAGTTCAGGCCTCCCGCGGGTCCGCGGGCGCCGGCGGGGGGAACTTCTTCCTCATCCGGGCCGGGAACCAGAGGGTGAAGGCGATCCCGCCGGCGAGGACGACGTAGGTGAGGTACTGGGCGGCCTGGCCCGGTGATCCCGGGAGGGCGAGCGCCGCACCGTCGAGGAGGAGGTTCACGGTGAACACCCCTCCCCACACGCCGGTCATCAGGACATTGACCCGGCGGAAGAGGGGATGGGCCTGGACCCGGGGGTCCACCATGCTCCGGGCGTACTGGAGGGTGAAGGGGATCCCGGCAGCGATGGACGCGAAGGTCACGGCGGCAAGGACCGCGTAGATCAGGACCCCCATGAACGGGATCAGGCCGGTCAGGCGGAGAAACCCGATGGCGAAGAGGGCGCCCCCGAACAGGAGGAGGTTTGTCCAGGGGAGGATCCCGCCCTGCCTGAGATCCCGGTACCCGACGACGAGGGTCGTCGCCGCGGCCGCCGCGAGGGCGACCGTGACGTTCGCCGGGGTGGTCCCCGCGAGGATGCCGTAGACGATCAGGGGGGCGAACCCGACGAGGAGGCCCGCGATCTTCATCGTTCCCCGCCCCGCGCCGGTTCCGCGGCCCTGAGCACCGGTCCGAAAGGCTCGATCATCCGTTTCCTCAGGTCGCCCACGACCTTCCGCCGGAAGCCCTCGCTCCGCATGAGGGGCGAGAGGATGGCGTTCGCGACCCGGGTCTTCAGGTCCCGCTGGGGGAAGTCGAAGAGCCCGTGGGCGCGGTAGTACCGGTAGTCGGCC
>DATIYO010000056.1:0-8887 GCA_035517575.1 Methanomicrobiales archaeon | reverse complement strand
GATGCTCACCACGGCCGCGGGCACGATCCGGCCGGCGACCGTGCTCGTCCTCGGGGCGGGCGTCGCGGGCCTCATGGCCATCGCCACGGCGAAGCGGCTCGGCGCCCTGGTCGAGGCGTACGATGTCAGGCGTGCCGCGGGCGAGCAGGTCCGGAGCCTCGGCGCGAAGTTCCTCGAGCTCGAGATCAACGCAGAGGGGCAGGGCGGGTACGCCCGCGAGCTCACGCCCGAGGAGAAGGTGAAGGAGCAGGAGATGGTCTCGGCCGCGGTGGCGCGGGCCGATATCGTGATCACGACGGCGGCCATCCCCGGCCGGCGGGCGCCGGTCCTCGTCACGAAGGAGACGGTGGGAAAGATGCGGCCGGGCGCGGTCATCGTCGACCTCGCCGCCGAATCGGGCGGCAACTGCGAGCTGACGCAGAGCGGAAAGACCGTGAGCGAGCACGGCGTCACCATCGTGGGCCCGCAGAACCTCCCCGCCCGGGTCGCCTTCCACGCGAGCCAGATGTACGCGAGGAACCTCCACGCCTTCCTCTCCCTCCTCGTCGGGAAGGACGGGTCGGTCGCCCGCGATTTCACCGACGAGATCCTCGCGGCGAGCCTCCTCGTGCACGCGGGCATCGTCCGTCACCAGCCCACGGACGACCTGATCCGCGGAGGAAAGCAATGATCGACATCACCGCCTTCTGGATCGCGCTCTACATCGCGATGCTCGCGGCCTTCACCGGCTTCGTGGTCATCAGCCGGGTCCCCGTCATCCTCCACACCCCCCTGATGAGCGGCTCGAACTTCATCCACGGCATCGTGCTCGTCGGGGCGATGGTTGCCCTCGGCCTCGCCGCGACGCCCCTCGAGCAGGTCATCGGTTTTCTCGCCGTGGTCCTCGGGGCGGCGAACGTGACCGGCGGGTACGTGGTCACGGAACGGATCCTCCAGATGTTCGACCGGTCAGGGAAGAAGCCGGGCAGGGAGGCGTGACATGGCCGACCTTTCGCTCGTCATCGAGCCCGTCTACCTCGTGACGATCTTCTTCTTCATCGTCGGCCTCCAGAGGATGAGCCACCCGCTCACGGCGAGGAGCGGGATCGTCTGGGCAGGCGCCGCGATGCTCATCGCGACGCTCGTCACGTTCTTCACCCCCCATCTCGGCAACATCGCCCTGATCGCGATCGCGATCGTCATCGGCGGCGGGTTCGGGTATATCGCGGCGAGGCGCGTGCCGATGACCCACATGCCCCAGATGGTCGCCCTCTACAACGGGATGGGCGGCGGCGCGGCGGCGGGGATCTCGGCCGTCGCCCTCCTCGGCACCGTGACCTCCGTCGGCGGTTCGCTCGCGGTGGTCGGCGGCCTGATCGGGGCGGTCTCGTTCTCGGGGAGCCTCATCGCCTTCCTGAAGCTGCAGGGCTGGATGCCGTCGCGGCCGGTCACCTTCACGGGGCAGCAGCCGGTGAACATGGCGGTCCTCCTCCTCGCGATCGCCTCCGGAGTGCTCGTCATCCTTCAGCCGTCGTGGATGCCGGCCTCCGTCGGCGCCACGCTCCCGCTCTTCTTCCTGCTCGCCCTCGGTTTCGGCCTCCTCATGACCTTCCCCATCGGCGGTGCGGACATGCCGGTCGTCATCTCGATGTACAACGCCTTCACCGGCCTCGCGGTCGCGCTGGACGGGTTCTCCTTTGCGACGCCGAACTACGCGATGATCATCGCGGGGATCATCGTCGGGGCCGCCGGCTCCCTTCTCACCATCTCCATGGCGAAGGCCATGAACCGCTCCCTCACCAATGTCTTCTTCGGGGCCTTCGGTGCCTCGGGGGAGCAGGCGGCGCAGGTCTCGGGCAGCATGAAGGCCATCGAGGTCGATGACGCCGCCATCCTGCTCGCCTACGCCGACCGGGTGGTCATCGCCCCCGGGTACGGCATGGCGGTCGCCCAGGCCCAGCAGAAGGTGAAGGAGCTCGCCGACCTGCTCGCGGCGAGGGGCGCGCAGGTGAAGTTCGCCATCCACCCGGTCGCCGGCCGGATGCCCGGGCACATGAACGTCCTGCTCGCCGAGGCAGGGGTCTCCTACGACCTCCTCTTCGACCGGGACGAGGTGAACCCGGAGTTCCCCGCGACCGACGTCGTCCTCGTGATCGGCGCGAACGATGTCGTGAACCCGGCGGCGCACCGGCAGGGGAGCCCGCTCTTCGGCATGCCCATCCTCGACGTCGAACAGGCAAAGAACGTGATCGTCCTCAAGCGCGGGCAGGGCAAGGGCTTCGCGGGGATCGAGAACGACCTGTTCTACCGCGAGAACACCCGGATGCTCTACGGCGACGCGCGGGAGACGGTCGGAAAACTGGTGCAGGCCCTCAAGAAACTCTGACTCGCAACAGCGCAGACCGGCTAACGGGATGACGGGTGAACCGCGCCTCCGTCCCGGCTCATCGTTTTACGCACCTTCACCGCCACGCCGTGCCTGGACCTGCGCATCTCCGGGCCTCCCATGGCGGCCCGGCCGGTGGCCATGACGCCCTCCCCGAGGACGAGGACCTCGTCCCCCTCCCGAATCCCTTCGTCGGCCGAGAGGACCCCGGGCGCGAGGATGTCCCCCTTCGGCGTGAAGGCGTCGATCCCGACGCGGTACCCCTCGGGGATGAGGTCCCATCCCTCGAACGTCGGGCGGAGGAGACCGGTCCTCGCGTCCAGGGTGAAGAGGATCCTCCCGCCGCGTTCCACCCGTTCCTGGGGCGGCCTGCCGCGGACGGTCATGCCCCGGGTATCGGCGGTGACCCCGAACTGCCATGCGAGGACCCCGCGGACCATGTCCACGGGCCTCCTTCTCTCCCCTTCCAGCGCGGCGTCGAGGGCCGCGAGGGATGCGGGATCCGTCGGGGAGCCGCAGGCCGTCTCCTCGAGCCGTATCCCGCATGACTCCGCCGCCATCTTTGCCGCCCCGAGCGCTCCCCCGTCCAGGTGGGCGATCACGCGCCGGTACGGGTGCCTCCCGAGGTGTCCCGCGATGACCGAGGAGATGAGCGCGAGCTCCTCGCGGTCCCAGTGGCCGGTGACGGGGACGTCGTAGTGGGCCGCCGGGTACACCCGCTCCAGTTCGCGCGGCACGAGGCCGAGGGGAGACGTGACGATGAGCTCGTGCGCCCTCCCGCGCACCGCCCGCGCGAACTTCCGGTGAGAGAGGGAGGAGGAGTAGGGCTTCCTCGCCGAGCAGGGGAGGAGGACCGCCACGTCGTGGAGGGGCGGCGGCGACCGTTCGACCACCCTCCTCCCGAACCGTACCACCTCCGCCCGCCGGATCGATTCCGCCGTCGCGGCCAGGAACGGGACCGTCCTTGCGACGGGCGCATACGGCTCGACCAGGGACTCCTCGTGGTCGAGGAGCCTCAGGATCGCGACCTGGCGGGGGTCGGACCTGCACCTGGCCTCGACGAGGTCGCGGAGCCTCCCCTGCGCGATATGCCATCTGACGAGGGCCAGCTCCCGCTCCAGGGCCAGCCGGTTGTGGAGGCCGATATCTCCCGCGGCACACCCCTCGCAGGTGCAGGCACCGGAATCCGCCAGGTCGATCGGAAATACCCCATCGGAGAGGCAGAAGGATCCCTGAGCAGCCTCAAGGTCGACCGCACGGTGATCGAAGAGGTCGAACCCTGCATATGCGAGGAGGGCAGCCGTCGAGGGAAGGGCCGATCCGGGGGCGAACCATGCCGTGTCGGGCGGGATCCGCTCCTTCAGGGCGGAGAGGTACCTGACGAAGTCATGGGGCCGCGCGAGAGCGGTCTGCCAGTTCGCCACGACGACGAGATCGCCGTGGCCGGCGGCCTCCCTCCCGTGGGGGTGGACGACCGTCACCCCTTCCCCTTCGCCGGCGTGCCCGTATTTCGAGACAAAGCCGGCACTCGCCGCAAGCGGGACGTTCGTCCCTGCCTCGGCATCGAGGGAGGGGGAGACCTCCCCGATATCGACGATCCCCGGGGTCGGGATGACCAGGTCGCCGGCCGCGAAGGTGCCCTCCCGGGCGAGGCCGTCCCTCCGGCGGATGTCAAACAGGCTCAACCTTCACCTCGGCGCCGGGCACCAGGCGTTCAGCCAGGTCCCTCCACTCGGGCTGGCAGGAAATGGCGAACGGGACACCCGGGTGCCCTTCCATCAGGGCGCAGATCCCCTCGCACCCCCGCGCGACCATCTCCCGGTCCCATGACGGGATCTCCGATTGCCCGACGGGGAAGGTCTCGGCGAGCTCGGGCGGGTACGGGCCGAAGGGGGGCCGGAAGAAGAAGACCGTGCCATATCCCGGCTCCACCCTCCCCGAGAACGTGACGAGGGCTCTCCCCTTCACCGGCACCCGCTTCACGAGCTCCTGGTGCCGGTACACCTCGGTCCGGAGGCAGCTCTCGGCCCCGCGGTAGAAGAACCTCCGCTTGGAGGCCCGGTCCGATGCCTCGAGGGCCTCCGCATGCCCGAGGAGGGCGCGGTACCCGTCGAGGAGCCTCGGGTGGGCCCGGCACCGCTCGTCCACGAGCTCCCAGAGGATGCCCTCCCGGATCGCCTCCCGGATCCGCGCCACCTCCGCGAGGGTGACGGCGAGGTTGTGCCGCGCGAGCAGGGCCTCGCGGTCGGGGTCCTCCCTGAGGTCCTCGGCCGAGCGCTTCCGGCAGGATTCGCAGGGGCAGGAGAGCTCGGTCATCTCGTCCAGGTGGATCGACCCCGAGGTCGTCAGGTAACGCCCGTCCCGGGCGAAGAGCGCATAGGCCGCCGAGTCGAAGACGTCGCAGCCCATCGCGACCGCGAGGGCGAGCATCGACGGGTGCCCCGCGCCGAAGAGGTGGACGCACGCGGCGGGCGAGAGGCCGCGCTTTGCCGCGAGGACCACCTCCACCAGCTCGCGGTACCGGTACGCCTCCATCAGGGGCACGACCCCGCCGACGGGGCAGAAGCCTGTCCCGAGCCCCGAGACCTCCTTCCCCGCCCGCTCTCTCAGGTCGGCGAACCTGCCTCCCTGGACCGGCGCGGCCAGGTGATCGGTGCCGGCGAGGGCCACGGCCTCGCGGATCCGGTCCATCGTCGTCGCGAGGTCGGCCTCTGCGGCCGGCCGGTCGGCCTGGGGAGGGGTCGCGATGTCCATGGGGACGAGGATCTCGCTCCCGACGGCCTGCTGGAATTCGAGGGTCTCCCGGTTCGTGAACTCGACGTCGCCGTACACCGACTGCTGGAACGCCCCCGAGTCGGTCATGATCACCCCGTCGAACCCGAGGACGCGGTGGAGTCCCCGGGCGAGGGCCTCTTCCCTGAACCGCTCGCTCTTCGAGAAGATGTACGCGTTCGTGATGATGGCCTCGGCTCCCATCCCCCGGATTTCGGACGGCGGGACGAGGGGGAGGTGGGGGTTCACGACGGGGAAGAGGGCCGGCGTCCGGACCTCCTTCTCCCCGACCCGGAGCCTCCCCAGGCGCCCCGCGATGTCCTTCTCGAGGATCTCGAACCGGATGGCCATCCCCGCTCCTCATCCTGTCGGTTCCGGCTCGTGGAAGATCTGGCCCTCGAAGGTGAGCACGTCCACCTTCGGGGATCTCCAGGAACCCGGGGGCAGGCCCGCCTTCACGCAGGTCTGGTCCAGGAACTCGCAGGCGGTCCAGCGGTACTCGGTGGCCACCTGCGGGAGGAGGAGGCCGCTCGTCCCGTACCCCTTCGCGATGAGCCCGTGGACCCCGACCCGCACGCAGTTCTCCCTTGCCTCGGGGGGCCCTGCCAGGGGTTCGGGGACCGAGAGGACCGTCACCTCGACCCGGATCCCCGGCAGCTCCCGCGGTGCCACCGGCGGGAACCGCGGGTCCTGGAGCGCCGCCGATGCCGCCGCCTCGGGGATGGCCCGGGCGAGGGCCATCACCGGGTAGGGGAGCCCGATGCACCCGCGGAGCTCCCCTCCCTCGGTCAGGGTGACGAAGACCCCCCGCTTCTCCTGGAAGACGGGCGGGAGCGGGGGAGGTGCGAGGCGCTCCCCCCTCACCGCCGCCTCGAGGGCCTGGCGGGCGAAGGCGAGCGCCTGCGCCCCCTCCTCTTCCGTGAGCGCCTTCATGCGAAATAATTAAAGGGCCCTCCCATATTAATAGGAGAGGGAGAGGGCGGCTGACGGTGGCCTCTCGGGGCCGCTGAGGAAAGTCCCCCCACCGACCAGGCTCGCAGCCGCATTCACGTGCGGGTGGCGAGAGCCACGGCAATGACACAGAAACGGCACGGCCCGCCGCCAGCGATGATGCGACAGGTATCGCTGAGCGTATCGGCGGGAAGCGTTGAAACGGTGAACCCCTGCGGGTGCAAGCCAGAAACGGGCCATGGGCCGCCTGGTGCCCGCCCAGGTTTGGCGCAGAGCTGAATGCCGCCAGGAACAGAAGGGGGCTTACTCCTCCCACTCATCCTTTATCATTCACAGCGGTTATATAGCCGCGGTCCTCTATTCTCCTTGTGCATATTCCCACCTCAGAGGAGATCCGCGCACGCCGGATGATGCTCGGCCTCACCCAGACCGACCTCGCGAAGAAGGCGGGGATCTCCCAGTCGATGATCGCACGCATCGAGTCGGGATCCGTCGACCCCCGGGTCTCGACCCTCACCCGGATCGTCTCGGTCCTCTCGCAGAAGGAGGAGCCCCTTCACCGGGCCAGTGAGGTGATGCACACGCCGGTCTACAGCGTCGGGCCGGCCGACCCGGTCTCGCGGGCCGTCGAGATCATGGAGAAGAGCGACGTCTCCCAGCTCCCCGTCGTGGAGGGCGGGACTCCCGTCGGGTGCATCTCCGAGTCCGCCATCGTCTCGGCGCTCGAGGAGGGCGGGATGCACGGGTCAGGCAGCCGGCCGGTGCGGGACTTCCTCGAGCCCGGTTTCCCCACCGTCTCCACGGAGGCGGACGTGCGGGACGTGGTCTCCCTCCTGCGCGAGAACCACGCGGTCCTCGTCGTGGACGGGGGCCGGGTGGCCGGCGTCATCACGAAGCACGACCTCATCCCGCTTTTTTCCTGACCGCGACGAGGGAGACGAGGTCCCGGAGCACCTTTGCCGGGTCCTCGGCCTTCACCACCGAGGACGCGAGGAGGACCCCGCTCGTCCCGAGCTCGAGGGCCGTCTTCACGCAGTCCCCCGACTGGATCCCCGCGCCGGTGAGCACCTTCACCTGGGGGTTCACCCTCCTCGCCGCCTCGACCGAGCGCCGGATGATGTCCGGGTCGGCCTTGCAGACCGAGATCCCGCTCCCGATGAGCTCGGGCGGCTCCACCGCGACGTAATCGGGCCCCAGGGCCGCCGCCGCCGCCGTGGTGGGGTCGTTGTTCGTGCAGACCACCGACTCGAGCTTCGCGGCCCTCGCCGCCTTCACCGCCGCCTCGATGGCCGCGAGGGTGAGGCGCCGCTCCGAGTGGTTGATGAGGGTCCCGACGGCCCCCGCGTGCCTGACCGCGGCGGCGGTGACATGGCCGGTGAAGGCGCCCGGCTCCACGCCGTCGATGTGCTGGGCAAAGACCGGGATCCGGAAGTGGTGGGAGATGGGGTGGATCTCGGTGTACACGGGCGCCATCCCGATCCGCACCCCGCTCTCCTCCATGACGAGTTCCGCCGCCTCGGCGATGTCCTGCCCGCGGTTCCCCATGCCCTGGGGGAAGGCCTTGCAGTTGATCAGGATGAAGGGCTCTGCCATACGGTTCCCTAGGAACGAATAATGACGAACTATATAATAAATGGGATCACTAGATTATCTAGGGCTTCTCCGCCTAGGCGGATAAGGAATGAGGGATTTTTTCCGATCTCACCGCAGGACGGTGAATTCTCCGGTGGGCGGGGCGCCGCGCCCGCAGCCACGCGGGGGACCCGCGGCAGGTGACGGGAGGGCATGACCCCGCCGAGGGACGAGGAGGAGCGCTGGGCGATCTTCGGGGGCCAGGACCCCGAGGAGCTCGTCCAGGACGGGATCGCGCTCTACACCCTGGGGAAGTACGCCGACGCCCTGGACCGGTTCGACGCCGCCCTCGGGAGGAACCCGGCCGACGCCACGGCCTGGCTGAACAAGGGGGGCGCCCTCACCGTCCTCGGCCGGTACGCGGAGGCCCACGAGGCCTTCGAGCAGGCGCTGAAGCTCGACGGCGGGAACGCCCTCGTCCTGCGGAACAAGGGGATCACCGAGATCTACCTCGGCCGGGTCGGGGAGGCCATCCAGTCCTTTGACCGGGCCCTGGAGATCGACCCCGGGGACATCACCTCGCTCCTCAACCGCGGGATCGCCCTCGTGAAGCTCGGCCGGTACGAGGAGGGGATCGGGTGCTTCGACCGGGTCCTCGATCTCGACCTCCGGAACACCATCGCCTGGGTCCAGAAGGGGAAGGCCCTCGCGATGATGGGGAAGCCCGCCGAGGCCATCGAGCTCTTCGAGAAGGCCCTCGCGCTCAACCCGAAGGACGCCGAGGCCTGGCTCCACAAGGGGCTCGCCCTCGTCTCCCTGGACAAGAAGGACCAGGCGCTCACCGCCTACGAACGGGCGCTCGAGCTCTCCCCCCACCTCCTGCCCGCCCTCACGAGCAAGGGGATCCTCCTCATCAAGAAGGGCGACTACGGAGGCGCGGTGAAGGTCATGGACGAGGCCATCGCCCTGGACGGGAGCGACCCGAACGCCTGGTTCGGGAGAGGGGTCGCCCTCAAGATCCTCGGGCGGTACGACGATGCGCTCGCGTCTTTCAACAGGGCCCTCACCATCAACCCGAACGACGCCTCGGTCTTCCAGGGGAAGGGGGACCTCTTCGTCCTCTCGGGGCAGTACAAGGAGGCCCTCGAGTCCTACCTGAAGGCCAAGGAGCTCGACCCCTCCCTCGCGGGGCCTCTCCAGGGGGCGATCGACCGGTGCATCGCCTTC
>DATIYO010000055.1:0-5293 GCA_035517575.1 Methanomicrobiales archaeon | reverse complement strand
TCCCGACGAGCCGGTCCCCGTCGAGGACCGGGAGCCGCGAGATCCGGTGGGAGAGCATGAGCCGGCGGGCATGGGCGACGTTCTCCTGCCTGCCCACCACGTACACGGGTGATGACATGATGTCTGACGCGATCATCGCTTTACCTCCGGGTGAAGGCCTTCACGAGGTCGAACTCGGTCACGAGCCCCACGAGCCGGGCGTCCTCGATGACCGGGAGGGCCCCGACGTTCCTCGCGAGCATCTCCCGGGCCGCCTCGTTGATGTTCTTCGTCGGGTCGATGGTGTGGAGGGTCCCCGAGACCAGGGTCCGGACCGGGAGGCCCATGACCTCGGCCACGTTCCCCGTGACCATCCGCTCGAAGACCTTCCCGGTCCCCAGGTACTTCAGGATGTCCGTCGCCGTGACCATCCCGTAGAGGACGTCGTCCTTGACCACGGGGAGCCTCCGGAACCGGTTCGCGATCATCTCTTTCGTGGCCTCGCCGATAGGGGTCTCGGGCCCTGTCACCTTGAGCGACGTGGACATGATGTCCTCGACGAGCCCCTGCCCCTTCTCCGCCGAGAGCACGCGCATGACGTCACGCTCGGTCACGATCCCGGCGAGGACGCCCTCAGCGTCGGTGATGGGGAGGCCCCCGACCTTCTTCCCCACGATCAGGTCGACCGCGTCCGCGATCCTCGCGTCGTTCCCGATGGTGAGGACCTGCTCGGTCATGATCTCCCGGACGCTCTCGTTGATGGCGGCGAGGAGGTTGCCCGCGTGCTTCTTCCTGACCAGGTTGTACTTGTTCCCCCCGCCCATCATGTCGATGATGTCCCCCGCGGTGACGATCCCCCGGAGGTGGCGGGTGCCGGCGTCGGTGACCGGGAGCCGGCGGAAGCCGCACTCCGTCATCTTCTCGATGGCCCCGATGATCGGGATGGTGGGCGGCACCGAGACCACGTCCCGGCTCGCGATGGCCATGATCTCCCCTTCCCGGGCGGCCTTCCTGGACTCGAAGTTGACCGGGCCCCGGTCGGTATTGCCCGGCAGCCTGAGCTGCCGATCCCCCTGTCTCTCGTTGATCCTGCTGTTCCGGTTCATGATTCCCTACCCTGTATGCGGTCACTCTTTAAAAACGAGACTCTTCAGGACATCGTGCCGATCGATGATGCCGACGATCCTCCCTTCCTCGACCACGGGGAGCCGGCTCACATCGTGCTTCACGAGGAGGCCCGCGGCCTCGGCCGTCGGGGCGTCCGGGCGGGTCGTGACGAGCTCCTTTGACATCACCGCCTCCACCTCCACCCCCGCGACATTGTCGAGGGCCTTCCTCACCCGGCCGGCCTTGATGAGGTCGTGCCGGGAGACGAGGCCCACGAGCTGCTTCTTTGCGACGACGGGGAAGGCCGTGAACCCGCTCTCCATGATCAGGGTGTAGACCTTCTGGATCGGCTCATGGGCGGCGGCGGTCACCACGCGCCGGCTCATCCAGTCCCCGACCGTCCCCCGGAGCTCGTTCCGGGTGATGAGGATGGGGAAGATCTCCGAGATGAGGACGGCGCCGAGGACGCTGCCCTGCGGGTCCACCACCGCGGCGCTGTCGGTGGGCGCGTCGCGGAGGACGGCCGCCACCCGCTCCAGCGAGTCGCCGGGCGAGACCGTGACCGCGTCCTTGAGGAACCCCTCGAGGGTGACGTTCGAGCGGGTGTCGGTGATCCGGAGGGCGTCCGTGATGTCGATGTAGCCGGCGAGGTGCTTCTTCTCGTCCTGGACGTAGACCTCGCGGTACACGTCGTCCCTGAGGATCTGCCTGGCCTTCGTGATATGGTCGGTGAGGGAGAGGACCGGCACCTTCACCATGACCGTCCCCGCGGTCTTCATACGAGAAGGTCCTCCGTCCGGCAGCCCGGGCAGAGCATCAGGTTGTCGCTCCGCCGGAGGTCGTCCGACATGGTCCCGCACCGGTCGCAGACCCCCATCTCGAGGACCTCCTCCCGGTTCACGTCGATGAGCTCCGAGAGGATCTCCTCCATCGCGCTCGCGATGGAGAGGATGTCCCGCACGGTCACGATGCCCACGACCTTCTGCTTCTCGACCACGGGCAGCCGCCTGACCTTGTGCTTCACCATCAGCTTGGCCGCGTCCCCCGCCGACTTCCCCGCCCCGATGGTGATCAGGGGGGAGGACATGGCGTCCTTCACGGTCGTCTCCGAGGGCTTCAGGTTCTTTGCCACCACCTTGCAGTTGATGTCCTCCTCGGTGATGATCCCGATGGGGAAGTCGTTCTCGAGGACGATGCAGCTCCCCACCTCGTCGCGGCACATGGCGAGCGCCGCCAGGTCGACGGTGGCCTCCGAGCCGATGGTGGTCGGGGGGTACCGCATGACCTCCCTGAGGGGGACGCGAGTCTCGAACTGGACGGTCGGTCTCTTCGGGGACATAGGAGTGTTCCCTGGATCAGATGGATCCGCGTGGTCGGATTGCACTCGTACTAGGTGCAGGCAGTATAAAACGATTCTTCTCACCGGGGGAAAATGGCCGCGATAACAGGCGGGATCGTGGAATCGGGGGAGAGAGCGCACGGGGGGAGCGCACGGGGGTTATATATGCCGGAAAGGTGACATCTCCTGTTAAGCACCCGCCACGGGAGAGTCAGGGGGTATGGCACTGTCCATCTTTGTCAGGACGAAGAAGAAGCTCTCGCATTTCCTGAAGGTCTTCTTCAAGAAGCGGAGGGCGAGGATCGGGATCTACGGCCCGCCGAACGCAGGGAAGACGACCCTCGCGAACCGGATCGTGAGGGACTGGACCGGTGACGCCATGGGGACGGTGTCCGAGATCCCCCACGAGACGAGGAGGGCCCTCCGGAAGGAGAACATCACGATAACGGGGGTGAACGGCGACTCGGTGGACATCGACATCGTCGATACCCCCGGTGTCACGACGAAGATCGACTACCGGGAGTTCATGTCCTTCGGCCTCTCGAAGGAGGAGGCGGTGACGAGGGCCCGGGAGGCCACCGAGGGGGTCGCCGAGGCGATGCACTGGCTCCGGGAGGACATCGACGGGGTCATCTACATGCTCGACGCGACCCTCGACCCCTTCCTCCAGGTGAACATCATGATGGTCGGGATCATCGAGTCGCGGAAGCTCCCGGTCATCATCGTCGCGAACAAGATCGACCTCCCCGAGGCCGCCCCGAACCGGATCCGGAGCGCCTTCCCCCAGCACCCCGTGGTCCCCATCTCGAGCCTTGACGGGAGCAACGTAGAACAGCTCTACGAGATCATGACGGAGAAGTTCGGGTGACCGCGATGCAGGGAATCCAGATCGACCTCATTTCCGAGGAACGGCTCGCGAGGCTCACCCCCATGGAGAAGATCCGGCTCATCCTCGACGACGTGAAGAAGGGGAACATCGTGGTCCTCGAGAAGGGCCTCCCGCCGGAAGAGGCGAGCAAGCTCATCGAGATCACGATGATGGAGATCATGCCCGACGGGTTCACGGGGATCGAGATGGAGACCTACCCGGCGCGGGAGGGGGCCCCGGGCCTCTCGGGCATCCTGAACCGGGTCGTGGGCAAGCGCCCCGAGGCGCGGCTCACGGTCATCGGGCCGGCAAACCAGCTCAGGATGATCAAGAAGGAGAAAGACCTGATCTCGGCCTGGGTCTCCTCGCGGTAGGCAGATGCCCCACAAGTGCACCCGGTGCGGGAGGGAGTTCCGCGACGGCTCCACCGAGATCCTGAAGGGCTGCCCGAGCTGCGGGAGCAAGAAGTTCCTCTACGTGCGGGAGGAGCACCGGCACCGCGACGTCCTCGAGGAGAAGACCATCACCGAGATCGCGAGGGAGACGAATGAAGAGGTCCTCGAGGTCGAGGCGCCGGTGAAGGCCGCCGACCTGAAGGGCAAGGTCGAGTCCATCAGGATCCTCGCGCCCGGGAGCTACGAGCTGAACCTGAAGAAGCTCGCCGAGAGCGGCGACATGGTGGTCGGCATCGGGAAGGACGCGAGCTACCTCGTGGACATCCCCTCCATGGGGAAGAAGGAGGAGAAGAAGGAGGGGAAGGGGAAGAAGGAGAAGGTCAAGGGGAAGAAGCGCTGACCCTCCCTCCCCTTCAGCCCCGGAAGGTCGCCATCTGGCAGAGCCAGTTTCCCGCCGAGTTCGTCCCGAAGACCGAGTAGTAGCCGGCCCTCGTGACGGTTCGGTCGGCGATGAAGTTGTTGCTGAAGGTGCTCCGGGCGGTGAAGCTCGGGTCGACGGTCGCCGTGTTCTCGCTCATGGCGTACCCGAAGATGAGCTCGGTCCCCTGGCCGGTCACGTTCGTCCCGCTGGAAAGACTGGCGGTCGAGCCGATCCCCGCCGAGACCGCGTCGAGCGGATTCAGGGTCGCCACGCCGGAATACTCGGCGATGTAGGTATAGGTCGCTCCCTGGGCGCCCGAGTAGGCGACGGTGACGGTGATGGCCCCCGCGCCGCCCGTGATGTTCGGCGCGTACCAGATGGCCCCACGGTAGGAGGCACCCCCCCAGTTCGTCGGGCCGACCGCGGGCCGGTAGACGTTCCCCTTGTTGTCGGTGACACCGGTGATGGTCACCGCCTGGCTGCTCCAGAAGTTCCCGAGGGCGATGAGATCGCCGGTACCGCTCGCCGACGGGAAGGCGACCGAGTTGGAATTTGCGGCGTTCGCCTGGACGAAGGTGGGGACGACCGGCACCTCCCTGGTGAGGTCGGCCTCGTCGAGGACGTTCATGCCCCCGCCGGTACTGTTGAAGACGATGACCACCAGTTTCGGGATGTTCGCCACCGAGACGTTCAGGGTCTCGCCCACCGACCAGGGGTATGTCCCCGGGCTCATGATGCTCGCATTGGCGGTGAGATCCACCCCGTCCACGATGATCTTGTACTGGCCGGGGTAGAGGGGATCGCCGCCCTTGTGGTAGAGGTAGATGGACTTCGACTGGTTGGTGATGATGGTGTCCAGGGCCGGGACGCTGGAGGAACTCTGGCCCGAGAGGAGGAGGCCCCCGACGAGGGCGACACCGATCATCACCATCCCGACGAGGATGATGGTCCCGACCGCCTCCGAGACCCCGTCGATCCCTCCCCCGCGGTCGCGGCCTGCACCCCGGGTCAGCACTTCCACCACTTCTCCTCGCTCCCGACGGAGTAGAACGTCGAGGGGCTGTTCTGGTTCGCGTACTCGGCCGCTATCCAGTCGGAGCTGCGGGGGCTCTTCGAGACGCGGACCTCGTCGATGAGCCCGTTGAAGCCCCTGCCGGTGCCTCCCTGGTACGCCCCGATCCGCA
>DATIYO010000054.1:0-4519 GCA_035517575.1 Methanomicrobiales archaeon | reverse complement strand
TCCCGTACATGTCGGTCTCGGGCGACCTCCATGTCCAGGGCGCCCAGATCGCGGGCCCGGTCCAGTTCTCGGGCTCGGTGACCCTCGGGCCGAACTCGCGGATCATCGGCCCCGTCTCCATCGGGGCGGGGACGACCATCGAGGGGCACGTCCTGATCGGCCCGTACACCTCCATCGGCGAGGGCTGCACCATCCGCGGCCACACGAAGATCTTCTCGTCCTCCATCTACAACCGGGTGGTCATCGGGAGGAACTGCACCATCAGCGGGTCGGTCGTCGACACCGATGCCGTGATGGGCGAGGAGTGCTCCATCGAGAACGACACCATCATCGGCCCCCGCGTGGTGCTCAGGGACCGGGTCGTGGTCCACTCGGGGACCCGGATCTGGCCCGAGGTGATGGTCGAGGAGAAGATGGTCGTCCGGGAGCACCTGCTCAACCCGAAGTTCGACACGGGGATCGGCGGCTCGTAGCCCGTCAGCCGTGCCTGACGAGGCGGTGGGTCAGGGCGACGAGGGGGTGCCTCGCGTAGTCCATGACCTTGATGTCGTCGAGGGTGGAGAGGTTCATCGCCCGGGCCGTCCGCTCCATCCCGAGCTCGATGTCCTTGTCGATCTCGATGATGTAGGCCTCGAGGTGGGTGATCCCGAGGCGCTTCGCCGCGATGGCCCGGTGGTGCCCGTCGACGAGGATGTACCGGCCCGGCCGCTTCACCACGATGAGGGGCTCGGCGAGGCCCTTCCTGATCTCGTACATCCGCCCCTCGAGCTCGTCCTCGTAGATCTTCGTCTGGGTGGGGAGGAGGTTCGCTATCTCCACCTGGTCCCGGTGCAGCTTCGGCTCGACCCCGTAGAGCTTCCGCAGGGTGTCGATGAACTTGTAGACCTTCTCGGGCGAGACATGCTCGATCTGGGACCGGATGACGTCGGCGTTCGAGATGATCCCCAGGAGCTTGTTCGTCTCGTCCACGACGGGGAGCTTCTGGATCCCGCTCCGGAAGATCACCCGGGCGGCGTCGTTGATGGACATGTCGGGGTCGGCGACGATCAGGTGGGTGGACATGATCCGCTCGACCGGGGTGGTCGGGTGGACGAAGAGGAGGTCGCGGGCCGAGATGTACCCCACGACCTCGCGGTCCTTGGTCACGGGAAAGCCGTCGTGCTTCGTCGTCTGGATGGTCTCGATGACGTCCTTCACCGTGGCATGGACGTCGATGGTCACGACGTCGTAGGTCATGTAGTCCCTGACCTTCTTCTTGTCCATCACTAGAGCTCTCTACCTTCCTCTCATTTGAATTGATCGGTGAAAAATCGGGAAAAAAAGGCGTTTCCGGGGAGATGACCCCCGGTCGCCGGGGTGACGCGGGGGGCTATTCGATGGCGATCCGCTTCTTCGTCTCGGCGGTGGTCTTCTTCAGCCTGACCTCGAGGACCCCGTTCCTGAAGGTCGCGGCCGCACCGCTCTCGGTCACGTCAGAGGGGAGCCGGACGAGCCGGTCCATGGACCCGTAGGTCCGCTCCCGGACGTAGTACCCCTCGGTATCCTCCTTCGTCTCCCCCTGCCGCGAGAACGCGATGCGGAGGGTCCTCGGGTCGACGACCTCCAGGCTCACGTCGTCCTTCTCGACGCCGGGGAGGTCGGCCGCGACGATCACCTCGTCGTCGTGCTCCTTCACGTCCACCCGGAACTCGCCCCGGATCGCGGGGAGCATCCTCGCCCGCATCTCCTTCCCGGGGAGGGCGTTCGTCGTCGCGAGCTCCTCGAGCATCTCGTTGAACTGGGTCTCCATGTCGGTCATGAAGTCGTCGAATTCCTGCCAGAACGGCCCAAAGAGATACTTTCGTCTCCATGCCATAGGGTTCTCCTCACGTTGGTGGCTATCCATGCCCTGGGGCAGGAAGCAAACCGGAGGTACCGGTTCAGGGTTTAAAAAACTACCCCGCAGTTGCAGGCCCTGAAAGGTGCAACCGTATGCCCTGATATGCCATGAGGCCCGATATGGTTGGTATGGACCTGCTCTCCATCCTCCTCCTGGGGCTCGTGCAGGGGGTGACCGAGTGGGTGCCGGTCAGCTCGAAGACCCAGGACACCCTCGTCTACCTCTCCGTCCTCCACGGGAACCCGTCCCTCGTCGTGCCCATCCTCCTCTACCTCCACCTGGGGACGTTCTTCGCCGCGATCCTCTACTTCCGCACGGATCTCAGGGACATGCTGAAGGAGTTCAGGGAGAAGCCGCTCGATGTCCGGGCCCACCTGCAGGGGAGACCGGGCTTCCTCTTCACCGCCCTCCTCTTCACGGGCATCGTCGGTATCCCCATCCTCCTCCTGGAGAAAAGGTACCTCGCGACCATGGACGCGGGCATCCTCTTCGCGGTGATGGGCATCGGCCTCGTGGTCACGGGCATCTTCCTCCTCACCCACCGGAAGCCCCGGCTCCGGGGCGTCGGGGAGGCGACCTGGCGGGACGGGGTCCTCACGGGCCTCCTCCAGGGGCTGAGCACGCTCCCGGGCATCTCCCGCTCGGGCACGAGCACGAGCGGCCTCATCTGGAGGGGGTTCGACAGCGAGGCGAGCTTCCACCTGAGCTTCCTCCTCTCCATCCCGACGGTGCTCCTCGCCGAGATGGTCTTCTACATCGGGGGGAGCATCCTCGCCATCCCCCCTGCCGACGGCCTGCTCCTCGCCCTCGCGAGCTTCGTCTTCGGGTACCTCACCATCGACGCGGTGCTCCGTATCGTGAAGCGGGTGAACCTCGCGTACGTGGCCCTCGGGATGGGGATCATCATCATCATCGTCGGGCTTGTCGGGGCGGGGTGAGGGCTGCCGGCCGGGAAGGCCGCGGCAGCCCCTCCCCTGCAAAACGCCCGCAGGAATCCCGCCGTTCTTCGGGTGAAAGGCTTTATCTCGCCCCCGATCCTCCTTAGTAAGGATGAAAAAGGAGAAGAAACGCGATATCTTTCCCTGGAAAAAGGTCTTCGTCATCGCCGTGGGGGTGCTCTTCGTCGCGATGATGGTCCTCTCGGCGATGGGCTCGAGCTGGCTCTCGTCCTTCCGGACGGTGATGGTGAACGACACGGTGACCATCGACTACACGCTCCGCGACTCCTCGGGCCAGCCTGTCCTCACCACCGACCAGAGCCTCTACCAGGCGGCGGTCACCCGGGGGTACCTCACCTTCCTCACGACGCCCCTCACCGTCCAGGCGGGTCACATCGGGAGTCCCGCCTACACGGGGGTCAAGGCCGACAACTACTACACGAGCCGGCAGGGGGAGCAGATCCAGTTCGGCCTCCTCGGCCTTGAGATCGACGAGTTCGACACCGCGGTCCTCGGCATGAAGACCGGCGAGTCGAAGACCATCCGCTTCGGCTTCGCCGACCCGCTCACCATCAACATGTCCGAGAACGAGTTCACCGCGATGGGCGGGAACTTCAGCGCCGTGAGCACCGGCGACCTGATACCCATCGGCTTCTCCGAGACCCCCGTCCTCGGCGGCGACGTGAACGCCACCCCCACGAACGCCGTCTGGCGGATCGCGACCGTCGTCAACAAGACGGACAGCGAGATCGTGGTGGATCACCGGTACCCCACCGCCGATATCACCGTCAGGGAATTCAAGTAGGATCTATACTTTTTTATCGTCACGGGCCCACGCTACTCCCATGGGAGTCGCGGTCCTCTGTTTTTCGCAGGAGGGGTGCATGGGGTGCAGCGAGCAGGCCCCGATCAACCGCGAGGTCGAGAAGGACCTCGGCATCCGGATCGAGACCATCGACGTGATGAAGGACCCGCGGTCCATCGCCCGGTACCACCTCAGGGTCACCCCGACGACCGTCATCCTCCAGAACGGGGTGGAGAAGAAGCGGTTCGAGGGGCTCGTCCATACCGACGAGCTCGAGGCGGCGATCCGGGAAAACCTGTGACCGGTGCCTATAACCGGTTCCCGTAGATCCGCTTCACCATCCGGGCAGGGGCCTTCTGCCCCTCCTTCCTGAGCACCTTCCCGTCCCTGAGCTTCATGTGGGTGATCCGGAAGGGGATCGTCCCGAAGGTCCACTCCTCATCCACGAAGAACTCCTCGTCCCCGCCGCAGGCGACCGCGAGGGGGCGGGTGACCCGGCCGCTGTGGACCGAGGCCCTGACGACCACCTGGTCGATGGCCCGGGTCCAGAGGGCCGACACATCCCGCGCCTTCGCCCGCTTCACCCGCTTCCCCTTCGACTCGATGGAGGTCACCTCCACCCCGAAGACCTCCTCCCCGCACTCGGCGGCGAGGAGGTCCCCGACGGCGACCGCCTCGCCGGATTCGAGGGGCACCGAGCAGACCTGCGACTCGCCCTCCCGGCTCACGATGGCCCGGACGGAGACCTCCTCCTCCCGGGCAGGCACCCCGCGGTACGTGTGGCCGCAGGCGGTGCAGCGCACGACGGGGTTGCGGGCGGTGCCCACGACCTCGTGGTCGCACTCCTCCCCGCAGGAAGGGCAGACGAAGGTGATGGCCATTTTATAATGAATGGGC
>DATIYO010000053.1:0-8009 GCA_035517575.1 Methanomicrobiales archaeon | reverse complement strand
GAGTACCGGGTCGAATGCCAGAGGTCCGGGTGTATACGACGAAGCAGTGCCCCTACTGCCGCATGGTGAAGGCGTACCTGGAGAGGCGGAAGATCCCGTTCTCCGAGATCAACGTCTCCGAAGATGCAGAGGCCGCCGGCGAGATGATCCGGATCTCCGGCCAGAACGGCGTTCCCGTCACCATCGCCGGGGACCGGGTCATCGTGGGCTTCGACGCCCAGGCCCTGAACGAGGTCTTCGGCGGGGAGGCCCCCGTGGACGTGTACGACGTGATCATCCTGGGCGCGGGCCCCGCCGGTCTCACCGCCGCGGTCTACACGGCAAGGAAGCTCATGAAGACCCTCGTCATCACCGAGAACATCGGGGGCCAGGCCCTGGAGAGCTGGGCGATCGAGAACTACATGGGCTACCGGATGGTCACGGGCGAGGACCTGATGAAGAAGTTCGAGGAGCAGGTCAAGGAGCTCCACATCGCGCTCGAGCTCGACGGTGTGCTTGGGATCTCCCGTGAGGGTCCCGCGTTCACCGTGAGGACGGCGACGGACCGGTCCTTCGGGGCGAAGAGCCTCATCATCGCGACGGGGAAGCACCCGAAGATGCTCGGGATCGAGGGCGAGGAGCGGTTCATCGGCCGGGGGCTCTCCATCTGCGCCACCTGCGACGGGCCGCTCTTCAAGGGGAAGAACGTGGCCATCGTCGGCGGCGGGAACTCGGCCGTCCAGACCGCGATCGAGATGAGCAGGATCGCAAAGACCGTCCACCTCGTGGTCCGCTCCCAGGTCAGGTGCGACGAGGTCTACCAGGGGCTCTACAAGGCGAAGGAGAACATCATCACCCACACGAACGTGGATGTGTCGCGGCTCCTCGGGGACCAGTTCATCACCGGCCTCGGCCTCCGCCACCGCGACACGGGCGAGGAGGCGACCATCGACGTCGACGGGGTCTTCCTCGAGATCGGGTGGCTCCCCAACACCGAGTTCCTGGAGGGGTTCGTCCCCCTGAACTCCCTCAAGGAGATCGTGGTGGACGAGAACTGCCACACGAGTATCCCCGGCGTCTTTGCGGCCGGCGATGTAACGAGCATCAAGGGGAAGCAGATCATCATCGCGGCCGGCGACGGGGCCAAGGCCGCCCTCGAGGCGTACGAGTACCTGGTAAAGACCGGCCAGGGATAGAGGGGAGCCCTGGTGCATCCCTCGCAAAGGCCCCCGTTTTACTATCAGGGGATCGGGATCAGCCCTTCCCGAACCGGTACGCCCCTTCAGGGACCCGTATCTCGAACCTCGCCCCCTGCCCGAAGGTACCTGTTTCTGAGATGGAGAGCCCGGTGATCGAGAGGATCTCCCGGGCGATGAAGAGCCCGTAACCGGTGTTCCTCCCCGTGCCCCGGGCGAAGATCAATTCCTTCTCCTCGGCCGGCACCCCGACGCCGTTATCCTCGACGACAATGGCGAGCGCCCCGCCATCAGGGCGGCGGGAGATGCGGATGACGTCGAGCCGGTCGCCGTGGCGGAGGGCGTTGTCCAAGAGGGCGTAGAAGACCTTCTCCAGGAGGGGATCGGCGTAGATCCGGAGGTCCCCGACGTCCACGTCCAGGGAGATCCCTTCGAGGTCGAGGGTGGAGGACGCGCGCGCCACCGTCGCAGCGACATCGTGCCAGCAGGGGGACTGGACCCCGATCTCCTGGTAGTCCTTGGTGAACGCGATGAGCTTCCGGATGGTCCAGGCAGAGTCCCAGGCCCGGGAGAGGAGTGCCGCGGTGTCCACGTCGCTGATCCGGTCCCGCACGAGCCCCAGGTAACCGGCGAGGACGTTCAGCTGGTTCAGGACATCGTGGCGGGTGACGTTCGAGAGGAGGTTCAGCTTCCGGTTCGCGGCCGAGAGCGCCTCCTCGGCGAGCTTCCGGTCGGTGATATCGTTTCCGACGGAGAGGAGCTCCACGAACTCCCCGCCCGAATCGTAGATCGCCCGGTTGGTCCAGGAGATCCAGACCCGCTCCCCGTTCTTCCTGATATTCTCGTTCTCGTTGTTCAGGTACCGGTCCGGGTGCTCCCGGATCTCCCGGATCATCCCCACGAGATCCTTCCCCGTGCTGTCGCTCGCGGGGACGATGGTGCCGATGACGTTCCTCCCCAGGATCTCCGTTGCCGGGAACCCGAAGAACTTCTGGGCGAAGTCGTTGAAGAAGGTGATATTCCCGTCCCTGTCCGAGCGGAAGATGATGCTGTTCGCGTTCTCCACGAGATCCCGGTACTTCTCCTGGGAGAGGCGGAGGGCCTCGTCGGCGGCCTTCCTGTCGGTGATATCGGTGATCCCCTCCAGTACCTGGGCCACCCTTCCTTCGCTGTCCCGCACGGGCTGGGTGACGATGTGGTACCACCTCCTGTCGAGGGGGTTGTAATGATCGCATTCCTGAACCGTGCCCGTCTCGAAGGTCCGCCGGGTGGGGCAGGGGTCGCACGGGTGATCCATGTCCTCGTAGAAGGCATGGCAGGAGGCCCCGACGGGGTCCCGCCCGGGAAAGAGGTTCCTCGTCTCCTCGTTCGCCCACGCGATGCTGAGATCGGGGTTGATCAGCGCGAGGCCAGTCCTCTGGGCCGTGAGGATCACCCTGAACTGGTCCCGCTCCCTCCTGATCGCAACGGACGACCGGTGTTTCTCGACGGCTCTCAGGACGGCCATGCAGAGGTTGCCCGAAAGGAGCCCCCCTTCCGTCTCCGTATCGATGAGTGCGGAGGCTCCGTTGTTGAAGACGTCGATGACCTTCTTCCGGTCGGGGCTCTGTGCGAGGATGATGAACGGGGTCGTGTCCCCGCCGCACCTGGCCGTCTGGAGGAGGGCGTTCCCGCTCATCCCGGGGAGGTGCAGCCCCGCGACGATGGCATCGAACCCCGAGAGCCTGAGCCGCTCGAGCGCCTCCTCGCCGGAACGCGACATCACGACCCGGAAGCATCCCTCGGACTGCAGGTCGTTCCTCGCATACTCTATGTGGTCGGGGTCGGAGAGGACGATGAGGACCCGGATCTCAGGAGTCCCTTCCGGCGGATGCTGGTATGGTTCTCCCGACAGGTTCCCTTCTCCGGTCATGCAGCCGCCGACTCGCCGGTCTCCCCCCCGCGGTCCTGGTCCTTGCGCCGGTAGCCCTCGAGGAGGAGCGTGGTGATATTCTTCACCGGCCTCTTCGAGTTCTCGCCGATATGGAACTCGCAGAACGGGCACGAGGAGATCACGCATTCCACGCCGGCCTTCTCTACCTCCTCGGCTTTCTTATTGGCGAGGGCCTTCGAGACCTCGGGCTGGCCCGAGCGCGTCCCTCCCCCTGCCCCGCAGCACTTCACGGGGATCTCGACCAGCTCTGCGACCCTGGCGATGAGCTCCCGGGGCTGCCTCTGGATCCCCTGGCCGCGGAGGAGGTGGCAGGGGTCATGGTAGGCGACCCGGACGGGAAGCTTCGCGGGCTCCTCGATCCCGAGCTCGCAGAGGATCTCGTTCACGTCCTTCACGACAAAGGGGGTGCGGTAGTCGTTCTTCAGGGTCGACCCGCAGCCGGCGCACATGGTCATGACGGTGTCTATCCCCCGGCAGGTGAAGGCGGCGATGTTCTTCTCCATGAGCCCGGGGAGGATGTCGGTCTGGCCGGTCCGGATGAGGGGGGAGCCGCAGCAGACCTGCTCGTGCGGGATGATCACCCGTATCCCGTTCCTCGAGAGGACCTCCATCGCGTCGAGCGCCGTCCGGGGGAGGCGGTTGTCGTACATGCACCCGACGAAGAACCCCACCGTGCCCCGGACGGGGCCCGCGGGCTCGATGACCTCGGGGACCTGGTCGAGGAAGGACGGCTGGTTCTTCGGGACCGACCGGCCCGTCTCGCAGACGAGGGCCGCGACCTCGGCATGCCTCGGCAGGGTGAGACCCCGCCGGTTCGCCATCCGGCGGAGCTTCTCGATGGCCTTCCCCGGGACCTCGATCTTCTTCGGGCAGACCTTCCAGCAGTGCTGGCAGGTGGTGCACATGAAGAGCCCGTCGCGGATCGCCCCGGATATCCGGTCGCCGGTGTCGCGGGGGTCGAGGGCGAGCCGCATCTCCTGCTTCATCGAGAGGGGACCGGCGAACTCGGCCACCTCCATCGCCGGGCAGACGGAGACGCACGCGAGGCACTCGATGCAGGACCTGAGGGGCTTCATCGCGTCTGTCTCGTCCCGGGTGGGGATGCACTCCCCTTCCCTCGGGGCGATGGACGCGATCTTCGCGAGGACCGGCTCCATGTCCACGAGGAGGTCTTTTTTCACCGGGAGGTTCAGGGGCTCGATCACCATCCCGTCCCGGGCCTCGGTCATGCAGGCGAGGACCGGCTCGCCGTTCACCCGCACGGCGCAGGAGCCGCACTGGCCGGTCCCGCAGCAGTACCGGTACGCGAGGGTCGGGTCCTCGGCATGGATGGCATGGAGGAGGTGGAGGACGCGGGCCCCTTCGTCGACCGAGACGGTATACGTCTGGTACCTGGACCTCGGGTCTTTCGCGGGGTTGTGCCGGTAGACCGTCACGGTGAACCGCTTCATATCTGCACCTTCCGTTCCTCGATCCCCGCGTGGTGGAGCGAGATATAGGTGTGGCCGTAGGGGGAGTTCGCCGCGTCCCAGCTCTGGACGATGTCCGTCCGGACATGGGCTCCCCGGGACTCCCCCCTGAGAAGGGCCGCCCGGATCACGAGAGAAGCGACCAGGCACATGTTCTGGACGGTGAAGCACTCGGTGCTGTTCATGGGCGTCTGGGCGAGGAGCTTCTTCTTTGCCAGCTTCTCAACATCGACGAGGGTGCGTTCCAGGTCGCGGACGTTCCGCATGATACCCGCCCCTTCCCACATCGTCTCCTGGAGCTTCTTCACGACGGTGACCGGGTTCACCCCGCCCGAGCGGAACTCGTCCAGCTTCCGCCGGTAGTTCTCGAGCTGCCGCGCGTCGATCCTCGTCCCCCGCGACGGGGCCCTCCCCGCGGCATCGCCGGCCCGCCTCCCGAAGACCTGTGTCTCGGCGAGGGAGTTCCCCCCCAGCCGGTTCGCGCCATGGACCCCGCCCGCGGTCTCCCCGCAGGCGTAGAGGCCGGGGACCGTTGTCTCGCACCTCGGGGTTATACGGAGGCCGCCCATGAAATGGTGGGCGCTCGGCGCGACCTCCATCTTCTCCTTCCGGATATCGGTCCCGAACGCGAGGAACTGCTCGAGCATCATCGGGAGCTTCTCCTCGATCTTCTCGGGGGGGAGGTGGGTCACGTCCAGGTAGACGCCGTAGTGGGGGGTCGCCCTCCCCTCCTCGATCTCCCGGGCGATGGAGCGGGCGACGACATCCCGGGTCGAGAGCTCCATCCGGTCGGGGTCGTACCGCTCCATGAACCGCTCGCCCTTCGAGTTCAGGAGGATCCCCCCCTCGCCCCGCACCGCCTCGGTCACGAGCCGGCCGCGGGCGTCGTAGGGATAGACCGCCCCCGTCGGGTGGAACTGGACCATCTCCATGTCGATGAGCTCCGCCCCCGCCCGGTAGCCCATCGCGAACCCGTCGCCCGTGCCGGTCGCGGAGTTCGTGGAGATGTCGTAGATCCTCGCCGCCCCGCCGGTGGCGAGGATGGTCGCGTCGGCCTGGATGGTCGCGAGCTCACCGGCCTGGTCGAGCCCGACCGCCCCGACGACCCTCCCCTCCTTCTTCAGGAGGTCGATGATGGAGACCTCCTGGAGGACCGTGACATGGCTCGCCCGGAGGCGCTCGAGGAGGGTCATCATGATCTCGTGGCCCGTCCGGTCCCCTGCATAGCAGGTCCTCGGGACCCTCTGGCCGCCGAAGGAACGCTGGGCCCAGTGCCCCTCGGCGGTCCGGTCGAAGACGGCCCCCCACCTCACCAGCTCGTGGAACCGCTCGGGCGCCTCGTTCACCAGGATATCGACGAGCTCCGGGTCGTTCAGGTAGGCCCCGCCCCGGATGGTGTCCTCCTTGTGGAGGACGCAGGAGTCCCCCTCCTTCAGGGCGGCGTTGTAGCCCCCCTCCGCCATCGGGGTGCACCCGCCCTTCCCGGCGAGGGACTTCGTGACGAGCACGGTGTCCCCGTGGTTCTCGGCCTCGATCGCCGCCCGCACGCCGGCGCCGCCGCTCCCGATGACGAGGACGTGACACTCCACCGTATCGTCTGCACGCATCTTATTTAGTACTTGGATCGTATATAGATAAAAACTGAAGGGATTGCGAGGGGATTCAGATGAGGCTCCTGATGAAATTCGGAGGTACCTCTGTCGGGGACGGGGACCGCATCCGGCAGGTGGTGGACATCCTCGAGCCGTATCACGAGGAGGGGCACGAGCTCGGGGTCGTCGTCTCCGCGATGTCCGGGGTGACGAACCAGCTCATCGAGATGGCGAACGAGGTCGTCACCTGCAAGGAGAAGCCGGGGATCGAGCCCTTCATCGCCCAGCTCCGGGACCGGCACCGGAAGGCCCTCGAGGTCGCCGCCCCGGACTACGTCGAGGAGACGGGCCGGATCCTGGACGGGAGGCTCTCGGACCTGCGGAACATGTTCGTCGGCCTGAACAACCTGCGGGAGCTCACCCCCCGTTCCCGCGATTACCTGATCTCCTTCGGCGAGCGGCTCTCGGCCCCCGTGCTCAGGGCGGCCCTCAGGCAGCGGGGCATCCCCTCCGTGGTCCTGGACGGCTGCGAGGCGGGGCTCGTCACGACGGCGACCCACGGCGACGGGATCGTCCTCCCCGAGTCGGACGCGAAGATCCGGGCCAGGATCCTCCCCCTCCTCCAGGACTCGGTGCCGGTCGTCATGGGCTACATGGGCTGCACCCAGCAGGGAATCACGACCACCCTCGGCCGGAGCGGCTCGGACTACTCGGCGACCGTCATCGGGGCCGCCATCGGGGCCGACGAGATCTGGATCTGGACCGACGTTGACGGCATCATGACCACCGACCCCCGCCTGGTCCGGGAGGCCCGGGTCCTGCCCACGGTCTCGTACCTCGAGGCGATGGAGCTCTCGTACTTCGGGGCGAAGGTGATGCACCCCCGGTCCATCGAGCCCGCGATGAGGAAGGGGATCCCGATCCGGGTGAAGAACACCTTCAACCCCTCGCACCCGGGGACATGCATCACGAAGGAGAAGCGGAAGGACCGCCGGGTGGTGAAGGCCCTCACCCACATCACCGGGGTCGCCCTCATCAACGTGAACGGGGCCCAGATGATCGGCCGGCCGGGCGTAGCCCGGGCCATCTTCACCGCCCTCGCCGAGAAGGAGGTGAACGTCATGATGATCTCCCAGGGCTCCTCGGAGGCGAACATCTCGATCATCGTCGAGCTCGACCACATGGATATCGCCCGCGAGGCCCTCGCGCCGATGGTCGGGCAGGGGATCGTCCGGGAGGTGACGGCGAACCCCGACGTCGCCGCGGTCGCGGTCGTCGGGGCCGGGATGATCGGCACCCCGGGCATCTCGGGCCGGGTCTTCACCGCCCTCGGCCTCGCCGGCGTGAACATCATGATGATCTCCCAGGGCTCCTCGGAGGTGAACATCTCCTTCGTGGTGAAGGAGTCCGACGGCCCGAGGGCGGTGCGGGTGCTCCACGAAGAGCTGAAGCTCTCGGAGGAGTGAGATGGGTAGGGAGACCTACCGGGCCGCCGGCGTCGACATCGACCTCGTGAAGGACGCCATCGGGGCGCTCACCGGGCAGGTGACCTTCCGCAGGGAGGGGCCGTACGGGATGGTCGGCGGGGTGGGGCACTACGCGGGCCTCATCGACTTCGGGAAGCATGTCCTCGCCCTCACGACGGACGGCGTCGGGACGAAGATGCTCGTCGCCGACCACCTGGGGGACTGGCGGACCGTCGGGATCGACTGCATCGCGATGAACGCGAACGACCTTTTCGTAATGAACGTCGAGCCGGTGGCCTTCGTGGACTACATCGCGACCGACCGGCTCTCGGTGGAGAAGATGGCCCAGATCGGCGAAGGGCTGAACGAGGGCG
>DATIYO010000052.1:0-5749 GCA_035517575.1 Methanomicrobiales archaeon | reverse complement strand
CTGCTCCTTCCTCGCCCCTTCCGTGTCGATGGTGGTCACGATGGCCTGGGCCTCGCAGGACCGGATGGCCCCCGCGACCCTCCCCCGTGCCTTGTTCGGTGCGAGGGCGATCATGCACCCGCCCCCGCCCGCCCCCGTGGTCTTCGCCCCGAACGCCCCCGCCGAACGGGAGGCGAGGACGAGCCGGGTGAGGGCCGGGTGGCCCACCCCGAGGGCGTCGAGGAGGGCGTGGTTCGTGTTCATCAGGGTCCCCAGGGCCCGGAAGTCCTGGAGCCGGAGGAGGGCCTCCTGGGTGACGGCCCCGATGGAGTCCAGGATAGGGTTCACGATCCCGGGGTGGCGCTCCTGCTCCCTCGCGACCTTCTCGACCATGAGCGAGGTGTTGTGGGAGACCCGCGAGTTCCCGACCACGATGGGGAGGTTCACGGGCGGGAGCCTCCTTCGCTCGGTGCCCCGGATCAGGACGACCCCGCCGAAGGAGGAGACGTAGGTGTCCGTCGGGGACGCCCTCCCCTTCTGGACCTTCTTCTCGATCTCGAAGGCCTGCTCCGCGACCTGCTCCCTCGTGAACCCCTTCTGGAACTCGTCGTTGATCGCGCAGAGGGTGGCGACGGTCACGGCCGCCGAGGAGCCGAGGCCGCTGCTTGACGGCAGCTGCGACCGGACATAGACCGTCGCCCGGACGCCCATCGCCCCCAGGCACTCGTTGATGTACGGGGACTTCACCCGGCCCGGCCGCCGCTTCTTCCGGACGGTGACCGAGACCCGGTGCTGGATCGCCATGGCGAGGCCGGCCCTCCCGAAGACCACCGCATGCTCGCCGAAGAGGAAGACCTTCCCGGGCGCGGACCAGGTCGCCACCCTACATCACCGCGATGGCGGCATAGCCCACGACCTCTCCGAGGTCGCCCGTCACGTCGCCGCTCGTCCGGTAGTCGAGGAGCCGTCCCTTCGCGGCCCCCGCATCCTTCCCCGCGAGGCAGAGGGCCGCGATGGGGCCGTAGCCACAGGCCGAGACCCCCTTCTCCGCGACCCGCCGGTAGAACTCCGCGGTGTCGAGGTTCTCCAGGGCCCCGATGGCATAGAGGTCGTCCTTCCTTGCCACCTCGGCGGGCACGTAGTGGGAGAAGTCGCTCGAGGCGACGAACCGGATCTCCCGGCCCGTGCGCCGCTTCGCCTTCACGACCTTCTCCGCGAGGTCGGCCGCAGACCGCTGGCCCTGGTCGCCCATCATCACGGGGGCGATCCTCGCGCGGGGGAACCGGTACTTGATGAACGGCATCTGCACCTCCAGGGAGTGCTCCCCCCGGTGCGAGAACTCGTCGACCTCGATCCCGAGCTCCCCGATGAAATCGGCATCCACGTCGACGATGCCGAGGGGGGTCTCCCAGGGGATCGCTGATGTGCAGGTCAGGAAGCCGCGGTGGCTCGGCCCGACGACGACGAAGGTGCCCGAGAAGCCGGGGTCGATGGCCCCGAAGGCCTCGCCGGCCACGGCGCCCGAGTACTGGTACCCGGCATGGGGGGAGACGACCCCCGTGACCCCGTCGAGGGGCCCGCGGCCCTTCAGGTAGCCGGCGACCAGCTGCTCCAGGTGGTGCGGGTCCCGGGGGTAGAACTGGCCTGCGACGCTGCAGGGGCGGACCTTCATCCCCATCACCCTCCGCAGAGGGGTCAGATCTCGGTCTCGAAGTCCTCGAGGGTGAGGTTCGTCGCGACACCCCGGAGGCGGAGCATCTCCTTCGTGAGGAGATAGTAGATCAGGGAGAGGGCCTTCCTCCCCTTGTTGTTCGTCGGGATGACGAGGTCGATGTACCCCGTCATGTTGTTCGTGTCGCAGAGGGCGACCACGGGGATCCCCGACTGGACGGCCTCGGTCACGACCTGCGCGTCCCCGATGGGGTCGGTCACCATCACGATGTCCGGCTCGAGATAGCCGGGGATGACCTGGTTCGTGAGCATCCCCGGGATGAACCGGCCCGTGATGGACATGGCGCCGATGGCCTCGGCGAACTTCTTCGCCGGGTACTGGCCGTACTGCCGGGAGGTCACGACGAGGACCCTCGGCGGCTCGAACTGGGCGAGGAACTTCGCCGCGGTCTTGATCCGCTCGTCGGTGGCCCGGATATCCAGGATGTAGAGGCCGTCACCCCGGACGCGGTAGATGTACCGCTTCATGTCCTTGCTCTTCTGCTGGGTCCCGATGTGGACGCCGGCGGCGAGGTATTCCTCGACGGGCGCCAGGGGCTCCTTTAATTCTATCTCCATCTCGTTTGCTGCTGTCATAGTATCTCCTCGATCCGTATCAGTTCGTTCAGCTTCGCGGTCCGCTCTCCGCCGACCACGCCGCACTTCAGGAAGATGCACCCGAAGGCCGTCGCGAGGTGGGCGATGGTATCGTCGGTGGTCTCGCCGCTCCGGTGGCTCATCACCGTCTCCATCCCGTGCCGGTGGGCGAGCTTCACCGCCTCGAAGGTGTCGGTGAGGGTGCCCACCTGGTTCGGCTTGATGAGGACGCAGTCGCACGACCCGGCCTCGATGCCGGTCATGATCCGCTCGGTCGACGTGACGAAGAGGTCGTCCCCGCAGACCAGGCACCGGTCGTTCACCTGCCGGGTCAGGTCGGCAAAGCCGGCGAAGTCGTCCTCGTGGAGCGGGTCCTCGACATAGACGAGGCCGTAGGTGTCGACGAGCTCGGCCATGTACGCGACCTGGTCCCCGGTGCTCCGCTCGGTCTCGCGGTACCGGTACCGCCCGTCGGAGAAGAGCTGGCTCGCCGCGACGTCGATCCCCATGTTCACCGAGACCTTCAGGTCGTCGGAGACCGCGTCCACCGCCTCGCGGACGACGTCGAAGGCCGTCCGGTCATCGATCTGGGGCGCCCAGGCCCCCTCGTCCCCCTTGCCGCAGACGATCCCCCGGGCGGTGAGGTTCTCCTTCACCTTCCGGTGGACGGCCGCGTTCGCGAAGACCGCCTCGCCCGCGTCGGCGGCGCCCGTCGGGACGACCAGGAACTCCTGGATCTCGGTCGCGCCCGGCGCGTGCGCCCCTCCCCCGATGACGTTCCCCAGGGGGAGCGGCGTCCCGGAGAGGAAGATCCCGCCCAGGTACCGGAAGAGGTCGAGCCCCTTGGCCGAGGCCGCAGCCTTCGCGTTCGCGAGGGAGAGGGCGGTCGAGACGTTCGCCCCGATGGAGGAGAAGTCCCGGGTCCCGTCGATCTCCCTGAGGAGCTCGTCGAAGCCGATCTGGTCCGCGGCGTCCTCCCCGATGAGGGACGGGACGAGCCGGGTCGCGGCGTCCTCCACCGCCTCCCGGGCCGGCCTCGTCTTCGCCTCGTGGGCGCCCGTCGAGGCGCCGCTCGGGGCGGCCGCCCGGCCGAAGCCGTTCTCGGTCCAGACCTCGGCCTCCACCGTCGGGTTGCCCCGGGAGTCCAGGATGGTCCGCATCCTGATCATCTGGATCTCGGTCATACGGTCAGATTCCTACCTTGCGCTTCACGGTGATGGGGATCGCCTCAGAGGCGAACTCCTCGAGCGCGATCTCGAGGGGGTCGGTCCTCTCGCTCTTGATGAGCACCGGGGCCCCCATCGAGATCTGGAGCGCCCTCGCTCCGATGATCCTCGCCCGTTCGTACCGGGTATATGTTTCCATTCCCTCGCCTTCTTCGGATTGAGATGGGGTCGCTGAGATTTGAACTCAGGTCACGGCATCCCGAACGCCGCAGGATGGTCCAGGCTACCCCACGACCCCTCACTGGTACGGATTGAGATCGTCGATGATCTCCTTGTGCGAGAGGAGCATGCGCCGGCAGCAGTAGCGTTCGACGCCGAGATCGGTGAGGACCCTTGCAGGGTCCTCGCCAGCGTCCCGCCGCTTCTTGAACTCCTCCCAGACCGTGGATATCACCTTTCCGCAGGTGAAGCATCGCACGGGAATCATTTGGATCGGTCTCCCATTAGATCTCCGCCCCTCACCGATAAGACTTTTGGAACTTCTTCCTCGCGCCGCGGCCGTGGGGCTTCTTTGACTCCTTCTGCCGCGAGTCGTTCACGAGGAGCGTCCTGTCGTACCCGAGGTACGTGTCCTTGATCTTCGGGTCATTGTGCCAGGCGAGGATCCCCCTCGCGAGGGCGGTCCTGACCGCCTCGGCCTGGCCCGTGATGCCCCCGCCGTGCACCTCGATGGTCGCGTCGACCCCCTCCATCGCCTTCGGGAGGAGGGTGAGGGGCTCGGAGATCTTCATCCGGGCGAGCTCGGTCCCGTAGATCTCGAGGGGGACCGAGTTGACCCGGATCCTCCCCCTGCCCGCCTTGAAGGTGGCCCGCGCCACCGCCGTCTTGCGCTTCCCGCTCGTGTTGATGATCTTGACCATGCTCCTCACCTCTCGAAGGACGCCCCGAGGAACTTCGAGACCGTCCCGAGGGTCACGAACTGGGGGTTCCCGAGACGCCTCATCGATGCGGCCTCGAGGGTCTGCATCTCCTGCCCCTGGAACTCCTTCGGCACCCCGACGTACACCTTGACCCGCTTCAGCGCGTCGTGCCCCCGCTCCCGCCGGTAGGGGACCATCCCGCGGATGGTCCGCTTGATGATGTGGTCCGGCCGGCGGGGGAAGAAGGGGCCCCACCCGGTTGAACCGCGTTCCCGCTTGTGCCTGTAGTTCGAGAAGACCCGGGCCCTCGTGCCCGAGATGACGGCCTTCTCGGCGTTCACGACCGCGATCTCCTCGCCCGCGAGAAGCCTCGTCGCGAGGATGGATGCCATCCGCCCGAGGATCATGCCGTCTGCGTTGATGATCGTCACCATGGTATCACCTGAGGATCCTCACGCCGTTCCCCTTCGGGTTCTTCTTCAGGAGCTCCTCGATGGTGAGGCAGGTCCCCTTCGCCTTCTCGATCTTGTCCGTCGCCGAGGAGGAGAAGTTCAGGGCCGCGACGACAACGGGCTCGGTGAGGGCGCCCGTCCCGAGGACCTTCCCCGGGATGAGGTACGTCTCGCCCGGCCGGGCATAGCGGCTGATCTTGCTGATGTTCACCTCGGCATAGTTCCGGCTCGGGGCCTCGAGCCGGTCCGCGATGTCGCGCCAGATGCCCACCTCGTTCTTCCGGGAGGTCTCCTTGAGCCGGGTGATGAGGGTGGTGAGGCGCGGGTTGGTCTTCCCGTACGTGCGCGTCATGATTTCTCCCTCCCGGAGACGTCGGCGAGGATCGCCTCCAGGTCGGCTGCCTTCTTCTTCAGGTTCTCGACCGCCGTCGAGAGGATGGTGACCACGGGGAGCGACCCGTCCCCCTCGACGGTGAAGATGAACCGGGCCGGGTCCGGGTTCACCCGGATGGAGAACTCCTCCCCGATGGAGGCCGAGAGGCAGGCCCGCTCGCAGAGCCGGCAGAGGGAGCAGTCCTCGAGCTTCCCCGGGAGCACGACCGCCTTTCCCTCCTCGGTCCCGAGCACGCCGCGGGGGCACTCGTCCACGCACATCCCGCAGCCGTCGCAGTGCTCGTCGATGGCGATGACCGGGTAGTTCTTGTACCCGCAGGCCGTGGTCGCCTGCCACTTCGCATGGTCCCGCCCCGTGGAGAGGTGGGCCTTTGCCTCGATGACCACCTTCTGGTCCTCGGTGAGCTTGACGATGGGGATGTTCTCCGAGACCGGCCCCGAGGCAGAGTCCTGGGGGATGAGGTCGTTCGAGTACACGGTGCGCGGCCCCTCGACGGAGAGGGTGTAGGTCGCCGTGCAGGTGGGGCACCCC
>DATIYO010000051.1:0-9562 GCA_035517575.1 Methanomicrobiales archaeon | reverse complement strand
GCGGCCGCCCGGTCAAGGCTCGGGCCGAGAAAGACGACCGCGCTCCGCATCCCTGCACCGTGCGCCTATCCGCTCGTTGTCCATCGCAAAGACCTCGAGGCCCGGGACGACGACCCGGACCACGGGGACCCCGATCTCCTCGCGGGTGAGGTCGGCCACGAGGACCCGGTGCATCCCCGCCTTCCCCAGGGCAGCGACGATGGCGCCGATGTCCTTCAGGAAGTCGTCGGTGTCCCAGGAGGGGAGGGCCGAGAAGGGGACCTCGGAGTCGGCCTCGAACCAGTACCGGTTCATCCGCTTCACCCGCTCGTACCCCATCCGGGTGCGGAGGTCGGCGGTCGTCGTGTCCTCCCGTGCCCCGTGGATCTGGGTGAGCCGGCTCTGGGCGACCTCGGTGAGGGCCCGGAGGAAGGCGATCCGGGCCGAGGTGTGGGTGCCCATGCCGATGGTGAGGAGCCGCGGGTCGCGGAGGACCGCGTCGTCCGAGACCGCGGCGCAGGTCGGGATCCCGAGGTCGCTCGTGATGTCCCGCACCGTGACCTCCACCTTCGCCTCCGCGAACTTCCCGAGGAGCTCGGCGGGGAGCCCGGCCGGCGGGTCGGTGATCCTCGGGCCGGGCCGCTTCGTCACCTCGACGAGGGACCAGGCGTCCCGCTCCACGATCTCGGCGAGGCCGTGGAAGACCGCCTCCTCCCGCGTGTTCCCCGAGGCGAGCCCGTTCGTGTTCGTGCGGAAGAGCGGCGGGTACCCGCGGGGGAGGGGGTGGAAGACCGCGTGGGCGGGGAGGAGCACCCCCTCGTCGGCGACGATGTCCCATGCCTCGACCCAGGGGAGCTTCCCGTCGGGGTCTGCCCCGCGGGGCAGGTTCAGGGACCGGGGGTCGACGGCGGCGCCCTTCGCGGCCAGGTCCGGGTACGTCCCGAGACTGATCTCATGGTCGTGCACCTCGGCCGAGTACCGCTCGATCCCCTCCATGACCGCCGAGACCCGGGCCTCCGTGGGGGTCGCCCCCTTCCCGTTATAGACGGAGACCGCCCCCTCCTGCGCCGTGGGCCGGATCGAGGAGAAGACCGGGATGCCGATCCGGTCCAGGCTCGTGATATCGGCGACCCGGGTGATGCCGGCGAGCGGGATCTTCTCCGAGACCCGGGCGAGGGTCTCCTCGGGGGAGACCACCCGGTGGGTGTCCTCCCGGTACGACTTTTTGCAGGGCGAGAGGGCGATCCTCAACCCCGGTCCCCCTCCACCCAGGAGCTCCCGTCGCGCCGGATCTCCTTCTTCCAGATAGGGACGCCGCGCTTGATCGCCTCGATGATGAACCGGGAGCCGTCGTACGCCTCCTTCCGGTGCCCGGCTCCGACGACGATGACCAGGATGTTATCGCCCACCGAGAGGCGCCCCACCCGGTGGACGATGTCCACCGAGAGGAGGCCGAACTTCCCTTTTGCCTCGTCCGCGATCCGCCCGAGCTCCGCGATGGCGACGTCCCGGTAGGCCTCGAGCTCCATCTCGCTGATGTCGTCGTCGCGGACGATGCCGTCGAAGAGGACGATGGCGCCCGTGCCGCGCTGCTTCGCCCCCCGGATCAGGGAGCCGATGTCGATGTCACCGGTCTGGATGGAGATCATGCGCCTGCCCGCTAACCGCCTGATACCGGCGGGAAGACCGCGATCTCGTCCCCGTCGGCGACGACGACCTTCCCGGCCTCGGCCGCCTCGACCCTTTTCCCGTTCCTCATCAGGATCACGAAGTCCCGGAAGGCGTCGTGTTCGTCGAAGATGGCATGGTAGCCCTCCCGGTTTTTCCGGGCGACCTCCCGGACGAGGCTCGCGAAGCTCGTCCCTTCCGCCGGTTCGGCGGTGATATCGGTGCCGAGGAGCTCCCGGAACCGCGCGAAGAACCTGACCCTGACCTTCACCGCTTCACCTTCCGGCGTCTCCCCTTCCCGTCACCGCACTCCGGGCAGCGGGGGTTCTTCTCCACGCAGACCTCGCTCGCCTGTGCCGCGAGGCCGTCCCAGAGGAAGAGCCGGCCGGCGAGCAGCTCCCCCTTCCCGAGGAGGAACTTCAGCACCTCGGTCGCCTGGACCATCCCGATGAGCCCCGGGGTCACGCCCACGACCGGGAAGACCTCCTCCGGGGGCGGGTTCGGGAAGATGCATGAGAGGCATGGGGTCTTCCCGGGGATAAGGGTTGTCGCCTGCCCGTACATTCCCCGGATCGCGCCGTGGAAGAGGGGGATCCCTTTCCCGAGGGAGACCCGGTTCAGGAGGTAGCGGGCCTCGTAGTTGTCCAGGCAGTCCACGATCCCGTCGGCCTTCCCCACGAGCCCCGCCGCGTTCCCCTCGTCGATCCGTGCAGCGACGGCCCGCACGGTGACGTCGGGGTTGACCTCCGCGAGCTTCTCCTCCGCGGACGCGGCCTTCTTCTCCCCGATGTTCCGGTCGTAGTGGAGGATCTGCCGGTTCAGGTTCGTCCGGTCCACCACGTCGGAGTCCACCAGGGTCAGGGTGCCGACTCCCGCGACCGCGAGGTAGACCGCGACGGGCGACCCGAGGCCCCCCGCACCGGCGATGAAGATCTCCGCCTCCGAAAGGCGCTCCTGCCCCTCCTCGCCGAAGAGGAGGATCTGCCGCCGGTACCGCTCGCGTTCTCTCTCGGACAACATGCTGCCTGCCAGGTTCAGGATCCGGTCCCGGGAGGGGCCTCGCCCGCCGGCTCCCCGCCGTGTTCAGCCGGATGTGCCATGCACACGGCCCGGTCCGCCATCCGCACCTCTCCGGACCTGAGTTGTCCCTCAGGGCATATGATACGTCCGCTGGTGAGCCGGTCCGTGGTAAAGGGGAAACACTTAACAATTGTGAATGCCACTTCTTATTGCCCCGGCACGGTTACCGGTTATGGTATGGTGAAGACTCCCTGCCAGCAGATCGTCTGGGACGTCCTGCCCGCGATCCGCGCCGCCCTCGCGGCCGAGCTCGTCCGGAACGGCGTTTCCCAGCAGGAGGTGGCCCGGCTCCTCGACCTCGCCCCGTCCGCGGTCTCCCAGTACATCTCCGGGAAGAGGGGGTACCGGATCGTCTTCGAGGGCACCCCGGAGAAGCTCATCGGGGACCTGGCACGGGAGATCCGGGAGGGGAAGGTCCAGGATGTCACCGTCCGGATCTGCGCCATCTGCCAGGAGATCAGGGGTGGCGAGGGCGTCTGCGCCGCCGGCAGCGGGACCGGGACCACGTAGCGGCGGCGCTGTCCCGGGCGGGAACGGGCAAAGGTTATCCCGTATCGCCGAGAAACTGCTTTGACACATCGGGGACCGGCGTGAGGAACATGGACCTGGAGGGCAGGGAGCGGGTGCTGAGGGACGCGATCCGGAGGCGGGGCTCCATGCTCGTCGCGTTCTCGGGTGGCGTGGACTCCTCCCTCCTCGCCGGGATCGCGGGGGAGGTGCTCGGCGACCGGGCCCGTGCCGCCCTCCTGGTGAGCCCGCTCGTGCCGGCGTCCGCGACCCGTTCCGCGAGGGAGACGGCGGCGGGCCTCGGGATCCCGCTCGACCTGGTCCCCGTGCCCGTCATGGAGGAGGAGGCCTTCCTCGCGAACCCCGCCGACCGGTGCTACCACTGCAGGAAGGTCTCGGCGAGGGTCCTGAAGGGACGGGCGGGGGAGCTCGGGCTCGCCTGCGTTGCGGACGGGATGAACGCCTCCGACCTCGGGGAACACCGCCCGGGGATAAAGGCGAGCGACGAGGAGGGGATCGTCCACCCGTTCCTCGAGGCCGGGATCACGAAGGAGGATATCCGCGGGATCGCGAGGATCCGGGGATATGGTTTCTGGGACCGTCCCTCCGCCGCCTGCCTCGCGTCCCGGATCCCGTACGGGGACCGGATCACCGCGGACCGGCTCGGGATGATCGAGAGGGCGGAGGACCTCCTCACGGACCTGGGGTTCGCCCAGGTGAGGGTCCGGCTCCACGGGCAGGTGGCGCGGATCGAGGTCGTCCCCGGAGATCTCGGGCGCCTCTTCCAAGAGAGGAGGCGGATCCTGGAAGAGCTCCGTCCCCTCGGTTTCCGGTACGTGACCGCAGATCTTGCCGGCTACCGGAGCGGTTCCATGGACGAGGTGCTATGATACCCGACGGGATCCGTGCGGACTTCCCGATCCTCTCCGAGGTCTGCTACCTGGACAGCGCCGCGACGAGCCTCTCCCCCGAGCCGGTCCTCGCGGCGATGGCCGAGTTCGAGCACGTCTACCGGGCGAACGTCGGGAGGGGCGTGCACCGGCTCGCCCAGGTCGCCTCGCAGAAGTTCTGGGACGCCCACCAGAAGATGCGGAGGTTTCTCGGGGCAGGGGAGGGCGAGCTCGTCTTCACCCGGAACACCACCGAGGCCATCAACCTGGTCGCCCTCGGGCTCCCGTGGAGGAAGGGTGACCGGGTGGTCACCACCCTCCTCGAGCACCACTCGAACCTCCTCCCCTGGATGCGCCTGCGGGACCGCGCGGGGATCGACCTCGCGATGGTCGCCCCGTCGGCGGAGGGGATCCTCGACCCGGGCGACCTCGAGGAGGCGATCACCCCGGGGACCCGGCTCGTCGCGGTCACCCATGCGAGCAACGTGCTCGGGAACCTGGTCCCCGTGCGGGAGATCGCGGCGATCTGCCATGAGCAGGGGGCGCTCCTCCTCGTGGACGGCGCCCAGTCCGTCCCCCACCTCCCCGTGGACGTGCGGGACCTCTCCTGTGACTTCCTCTGCTTCTCGGGGCACAAGATGCTCGGGCCGACGGGGACGGGCGTCCTCTGGATGAGGAGGCCGGAGATCGAGCCCCTCATGCTCGGCGGGGGCGCCGTGGAGACGGTCACCGCGGCCGGGTACACCCTCGCCGCCGGCCCTGCCCGGTACGAGGGGGGGACCCCGAACATCGCGGGGGCCATCGGCCTCGCCCGCGCGGTCGAGTACCTGGAGGCCCTCGGGATGGGGGAGGTGCGGAGGCACGAGCAGGCCCTCACCCGGCGGATGCTCGACGGCCTCGCCGGCATCGGCGGGGTGACGGTCCACGGCCCGGGGGCCGGGGAAGGCCGTATCGGGGTGGTCTCGTTCACCGTCGCGGGGATGCACCCCCACGACGTCGCGAAGATCCTCGACGAGGAGGCGGACATCATGGTCCGGTCCGGCCACCACTGCTGCATGCCCCTCATGACCCGGCTCGGGTTACCCGACGGCACGGTGCGGGCCTCGCTCCACTGCTACAGCAGCGCGGAGGACGTGGACCGGCTCATCGCCGCCGTCGGCGAGATCGCGGGGGGGAGGTAGGATGTACCGCGACCTCCCCTGCACCCGGATCGGCCCGGAGGGAGCCCACGAGGCCACGGACCCCGTGGTCGAGGAGACCCCGGTCACCATCACGGTGAACGGCCGGCAGGTCGCGACCGCCATGGTGAGCCCGGTCGACCTCGAGGAGTTCGCCACCGGCTTCCTCTTCACCGAGGGGATCATCAAGGGGACGGGGGAGATCGACTCCATCCAGGTCGATCAGATGAGCGTGAAGGTGATCACGAAGAACCTGCTCCGGGTCGTCGGCCCGCGGAGGACCATCCTCTCAGGCTGCGGGGGCTCCTCCTCGTTCCTGGACCCCGCGAAGCTCCCGAAGGTGACCTCCACCTTCACCGTGCCGGCGCAGGAGATCTCGCGGCACATGAAGGACCTCATGGAGTCCGATATCCACCGGCTCACGGGCGGGGTCCATGTCGTCGGCCTGATGGGGGCGGGAGGGGAGATCGCACGCGCCCTCGACATCGGGAGGCACAACGCCCTCGACCGGGTCATCGGGCACGCCCTCGTCCATGGCATCGACCCGGGCCAGGCCTATGTCCTCTCCTCGGGCCGGATCTCGTCCGAGATGGCGAGGAAGTGCCTGGTCGCGGGTATCCCCCTCGTCGCCTCCCGGGGGGCGACCACGACGCTCGCCGTGAGCCTCGCCGAGAAAAACGGGCTCACGGTGATCGGCTTCGTGCGGGCCGGGGGGATGACCGTCTACACGAACCCCGACCGGGTCACGCAGGGCTGAAGGGATCCCGGGGTTTTCGGCCGGCCCTGGCCTCTTCGGGCGGGATGATCCCATCGCCGGACGCCGCGATTCTCCCCCATGACGCGGCGACCTCCTCCTGGCCGGAGACGATCCTCGCGAGCGACCCGGGATGGAGCTGTTCGAGCCGGTCCACCACCCGGCGTGCCTCGCTCCGGAGGGCCGTCCCTGCATACGGGCACTCCGGCAGCTCGCGGAAGATGCCCGTGACGATCCCGTAGAGCGCGATCTCCTTCTCGGGGATGCGGAACAGGGGTTTTATCCGCCGGATGCCGCCGCCAGGAGCTTCCCTGACCGGCGGCCGGGTGAACCGGGGGAGGTCCCCCCGCAGGGCGTTCATCACCACCGTCTGCGCCTCGTCGTTCAGGTTGTGGCCGGTGGCGAGCGCGGTCGCCCCCAGCGCCGCCGCGGCCTCCCCGAGGGCCCTCCGCCGGTGGATCCCGCAGAGGCTGCAGGGCCTTTCCCCGCCTGCCGCGACCATGGCATCGAGGGTGGACCCCGGGGTGTCCCGGAAGGAGACGACCCGGTGACCGATGCCCAGCGCCGCCGCCGTCTCCCGGGCCGCGTGCAGGGTGGCGTCCCGGTAGCCGGCGATCCCCTCGTCGACGGTGACGGCGGTGAGGGTGACGTCCCCGATCCCGGGGGCTATCCCCGAGAGGAGGTGGAGGAGGGCCGTGCTGTCCTTCCCGCCCGAAAGGGCGACCGCGATCCGGTCGCCGGGCCGGATCAGGCGGTATCCCCGGATGGTGAGCCCGACCCTCTCCCCGACGTCCCGGACGAGGTGGTCCCCGCAGAGGTGTTTCCCGGTTGTCCGGTCGAGATAGATGGCGGCCTCCCCGCACCGGCTGCACGCGGGTGCCCGTGTCCCCGACGCCATCCGTCCCCCCTAACCCCCGTGGGAGACCCGGATCACCCGGATCTCGTCGTCCCGGCCCAGGGTCGCGTCCTCGGGGATCACCATCCCGTCCCTCGAGACGATCACCGCGGACGGGTTCAGCCCGATGGCGGCGAGGACATCGGAGGCCGTGGCCGGTCCCCCGTCGTATTCCCTCGCCGTCCCGTCCTGGAATCGGATCCTCATGCCTTCCCGGATCCATCCCGCGGCCCGGTGCTTAAATGTCCCGGTATCGTTGAGCTCGCCATCCCACCGGCCAGCCGCCATCGGGATCAACACGATAATGACTTTGGGACGAGAGGTAGAGATGGATCGGATGCGCGGGAGGGCGGGACATTGGACGACGAAGGGTTCCTGATGCTGGGGAGGATGGTCACGGCCGTGGAGCTCGTCGAGGGCTGCGGGGAGTTCGCGGCCCTCGTCCCCGAGGTGAGGACGAACCTCGTGTACGCGAGGGAGCGGGCGGCGGACCGCGGGGACGTGCTCGCGGTCGACGGGCGGATCACGGTGGTGGACGGCCGGCCGCGGGCGGCGGGGAGGCCCCGGTTCGGGGCCTCGAGCCACATGGCCCGGCTCATCATCGAGCTGCGGAGGGTGGACCCGTCGGTGCGGGCGGGCATCGACTTCGCCTGGACCCCCCGCCTGTCCCGCTGGCTCGAGCGGTACTGCCGTGAGCAGGGGTGGGTCTTCTCGGTCATCGACCGGCGCGGCGAGCCCGAGGAGATAAAGGAAGTTGAGGGCGCCTCCATGCCCTGGAAGGTGGCCGAGGCCGTCAGGGCCGCGGGCGGGAGGGTCCCGAAGGTCTTCTACGAGACCGGTGCCGTCGGGAAGGAGCCGGTCACGGTCCTCGTCGGGCCCGACCCCGTCGGGGTGGCGGACCAGGCCTGCACCATCGCAAGGAAGTTCCATGGATCCGGGTAGGCCGAAGATCGGGAAGATCGACCGGGATACCTTCGAGTCCTTCCTCCTCGCCCGGCTCGGGAGGCCCGACCCGACGGTGGTCGTCCCCCCGCAGACAGGGGTCGACGCGGGGGTGGTCGACCTCGGGGACGGGCGGGTGCTCATCGTCGCCGAGGACCCCATCCTCGCCATCCCCGGCCAGCCGTGGGAGATGTTCGGGTGGTACACGGTCCACATCGGCGCGAGCGACGTGGCGGTGATGGGGGTCGCGCCCCGGTACCTGACCTACACCCTCCTCATGCCCCCCGAGACGCCCGACCCGGATCTTCGCACCATCGTCGATTCCATCCACAGGGCCGCCCTGGACCTCGGGATCGCCATCGTCGGGGGCCACACCGGCTACTATCCCGGGTTCGCCGCCCCCACCATCGGCGGGGTGACCGTCTTTGCCATCGCGGACCGGGACGCGTTCGTGACCCCCGCGGGGGCCCGGCCGGGCGACGAGGTGATCCTCACCAAGGGGCCGGCCATCGAGACCACGGGGATCATCTCGGTCCTCAGGGAGCGCGAGCTTCTCACCCGGTACCCTGAGCCCCTCGTCAGGAATGCCCAGGCCCTCTGCAGGGAGATGACCGTCGTGAAGGACGCCCTCACCGCGATGGCCGCGGGCGGGGTCACCGCGATGCACGACGCGACCGAGGGGGGCGTCATCGGCGGGCTCGCCGAGGTCGCGGAGGCGAGCGGGGTGGGGATGGAGGTGGACGAGGCCCGGTTCGTCTACCCCGACGAGGTCAGGATGGTCTGCGAGGCCTTCGGGATCGACCCGGTCGCGGCCATCGCCGAGGGCTCCCTCATCATCACCGCGGGAGCCGGCCGTTCGTCACGGATAATCGCAGATCTCGCGAAGGCGGGGATCGCGTCCTCGGTCATCGGGAAGGTGACCGACCATGCGGCGACCCGGGTGATGAAGCGCCGGGACGGGAGCGAGGTGCCCCTCCGGATGCCGGCGCAGGACCCCTTCTGGCCGGTTTTCTTCGAGGGACTGAAGTAGGGCCCCGGCCCCGGACGGAGTCTCTAATCCCCTCCGGGAAGGGGGATATCTGCCGGGCAATCGAGGTCCCCCTCGATCTCCCGGATCTTTGCGAGATCGGCACCGGTCGCCGGTTTTACCGGGACGGCGCGGCACCCCCCGGTAGGAAGGGTGGAGGTCCCGAAAGTCCCGATCTGGCGGGCGATGCGGGTGATCTCCTCCTTGTCGAGGCCGATGAGGGGCCGGTAGACGGGGAGCCCTGCCGCGTCGTCGAGGACGAGGAGGTTCCCGAGGGTCTGGGAGGCGACCTGCCCCAGGGACTCGCCGGTGACGATCCCTTTCCCTCCTTCTGCCCGCGCGACGGCCTCGGCGATCCGGTACATCCGCCGCTTGCAGATCAGGCAGGTGAACCGCTCCAGCCGGTCGCGGACCAGCTGCTCCTTTGCGCAGGCGAGGTACGGGTCGGGGACGACCCGGAGCCGGATGTCCGGCTGGTAGCCCCGGAGCACCCCGACCACCTTCTCCGCCCTGGCGCGGGCGTCGTCCCCGATGAAACCCTCGAGGGCAACATAGACCGGGACGATCCGGCACCCCCGCTTCATCATCATCCATGCCGCGACGGGGGAGTCGATCCCGCCGGAGACCAGGGCGACGAGGGTC
>DATIYO010000050.1:0-7042 GCA_035517575.1 Methanomicrobiales archaeon | reverse complement strand
GAGGTCTTCAAGCAGTGCGGGCGCATCCCCGCGAACCTCCCCGACACCCGGTCCATGAAGGGCACCCTCGGGATCGGGCACACCCGCTGGGCCACCCACGGCGCCCCGAGCGACGTGAACGCCCACCCCCACACCGACTGCTCGGGGAAGATCGCGGTGGTCCACAACGGCATCATCGAGAACTACGCGTCCCTCAGGAAGGGCCTCGAGAAGAAGGGGCACACCTTCCGCTCGGAGACCGACACCGAGGTCATCGCCCACCTGATCGAGGACCACTACGACGGCGACCTCCTCGTCGCGGTGGAGAAGGCGGTGGGGGCCCTCGAGGGCTCGTACGCGATCCTCGCCGTCGCCGAGGGGGACCGGCGGATCGTCGCCGCCCGGAACGCGAGCCCCCTCGTCCTCGGGCTCGGCGACGGGGAGACCCTCGCCGCCTCGGACATGACCCCCCTCCTCGAGTTCACCGAGCGGGTCGTCTTCCCCGAGGACGGGGACATCATCTCCATCACCCCGCAGGGGGCCGAGATCAGCCACGACGGCCGGGCCGTGGAGCGGCCGGTCGAGCTCGTGAACTGGTGCGCCGACGACGTGAAGAAGGGCGGCTTCGAGCACTACATGCTGAAGGAGATCTTCGAGCAGCCCCGGGTCTTCTACGAGACGATCCGGGCCGCGAACCCCGCGCCCCTCGTGGACCTCCTCGGGGCGACCCCCGCCCTCACCATCGTCGCCTGCGGCACCTCGTACCACTCGGGGCTCATCGCGAAGTACCTCCTCGAGGAGGTCGCGGGGATCCCCGTGCGGGTGGACCATGCCTCGGAGTTCCGGTACTCGGTCCCGCCGGTGCGCAACCCGGTCCTCGCCATCTCGCAGTCGGGCGAGACCGCCGACACCCTCTGGGCCATCCGGGCCGCGAAGTCCCGGAACTGCCCGACGGTCGCCCTCACGAACGTGGTCGGCTCCTCGGTGACCCGGCTCGCCGACTCGGCCATCTACACCCGGGCGGGCCCCGAGGTGGGGGTCGCGGCGACGAAGTCCTTCATCGCCCAGCTCGCGGTCTTCCTGGTGCTCGCCGACCGGCTGAGCGGCGGGAAGCTCGCCCGGTCCATCGCGGGCGCCCACCTCGCCATCGGCGACCTCCTCCAGGAGGACGTCGGGGAGGCGGTCGCCCTGCTCCGCGATGCCCGGTCTATCTTCTTCGTCGGGAGGGGGCCGTTCTACCCGGTGGCGCTCGAGGGCGCCCTCAAGATGAAGGAGATCTCCTACATCCATGCCGAGGGCTACGCGGCCGGGGAGCTGAAGCACGGCCCCTTCGCCCTCCTCACCCCCGAGACCCCCGCCGTCGCCATCTGCCTCCCCGGCCCCACGTACCGGGTCATGATCTCGAACATCAAGGAGATCAAGGCGCGGGGGGCGCCGGTCATCGGCATCGGCCTCGCCGGCGACCGGGAGCTCGCGGACGTGGTGGACCTCCTCCTCACCCTCCCGGGCGAGGACCCGTGGGTCCACATCCTCACCGCCTCGGTGCTCCTCCAGCTCCTCGCCTACCACACGGCGAGGAGCCTCGAGACCGACATCGACCGGCCCAGGAACCTTGCAAAGAGCGTGACCGTGGAATGATCGAGTACGGCAGGAATACCATCGCGCCGGGCGCCCGGATCTTCGAGCCCGTCACCATCGGCTTCCCGTCCCGGAACCGGATCGGGTGCGAGAACTTCAGGGGGGCGGTCATCGGGAGGAACGCCCTCATCCGCTCGGGGACCGTCATCTACTGCGACGTCGAGATCGGGGACGACTTCCAGTGCGGCCACAACGTGCTGATCCGCGAGCGGACCCGGATCGGGAACCACGTGGCCGTCGGCACCGCGACCGTCATCGAGGGGGACACCACCATCGGTTCCGATGTCAGGATCCAGTCCCTCGCCTTCATCCCCACGAACACGGTGATCGGGAACGGGGTCTTCATCGGCCCCCACGCCGTCCTCACGAACGACCGGTACCCGCCGCACGGCCGGCCCGAGCTCAAAGGGCCGGTCCTCGAGGACAACTCGGTCGTCAGCGCGAACGCGACGGTCCTCCCGGGTATCACCGTCGGGAAGGGCGCGTGCGTCGCGGCGGGCGCGGTGGTCACCCGCGACGTCCCGGCCCGCAAGCTCGCCATCGGGGTGCCGGCCGAGTTCCGGGACCTCCCGAAGGAGATGGCCTGATGGCGGGCATGATACCGGTCTCCCGGCCGACCCTCGGGAAGGAGGAGGCGGACGCCGTCGTGAAGGTGATCGAGTCCGGGATGATCGCCCAGGGACAGGTGACGGCGGAGTTCGAGAAGGCCTTCACCTCGTACTGCGGCGCGAAGCACGGGATCGCGGTCTCGAACGGGACGACCGCCCTCCACGCCGCCCTCCTCGCCGCGGGGATCGGGCCCGGTGACGAGGTGATCGTCCCGTCCTTCACCTTCATCGCGACGGCGACCTCGGTCTCGATGTGCGGCGCGAGGCCGGTCTTTGCCGACGTGGACGACCGGACCTTCACCCTCGACCCCGCCTCGGTCGAACGGCTCGTCACCCCGAAGACCCGCGCCGTCATCGGCGTCCACCTCTTCGGCCAGCCCTTCGACATCCCGGCCATTTCGGCGATCTGCAGGGACCACAGCATCATCCTCGTCGAGGATGCCGCCCAGGCCCATGGCTCGACCTTCCGGGGGAAGAAGGTCGGGTCCTTCGGCGACCTCGCCTGCTTCTCCTTCTACGCGACGAAGAACATGACCACGGGCGAGGGGGGGATGGTCCTCACCGGCGACGACGGGCTCGCCGACCGGGTCAGGCTCCTCATCAACCACGGTCAGAAGGAGAAGTACCTGCACACGACCCTCGGGTACAACTTCCGGCTGACCGACATGGGGGCCGCGATGGGGCTCGTCCAGCTCAGGAAGCTCGACGGGATGAACGCGAGGCGGGTCGCGAACGCGAAGTACCTGGACGGGAGCATCCGGTGCCCGGGCCTCGTCACCCCGTACGTCAGGCCCGACGCCACCCATGTCTACCACCAGTACGTGCTGAAGGTGGAGAAGAAGTCGAAGCTCCCGCGGGACGGGATCCTCCAGGCCCTCGCGGCAAAGGGGGTCGGGACCGCGGTCCACTACCCGCGGCCGGTCCATGACCAGCCCCTCTACCGCGGCCTGCAGGGGAAGGACCCCTGCCCGGTCTCGAGCCGGCTCGCCTCCTCGGTCCTCTCCCTGCCCGTCCACCCCCTCGTGTCTGAGGCGGACCTGGTGGCGATCGCGCGGGCGGTCAGGGAGGTGATGTAGCATGGACGTCGGCGTCATCGGCGTGGGCACCATGGGGAGGAACCATGCCCGGATCTACTCCGAGCTCAAGGCGGTGAACTCCCTCTACGTGTTCGACATGAACCGGAAGGCCGCGGACGAGATGGTGCGGCTCCACGGGGCGACCGCCTGCGGGTCGGTCGGGGACCTCCTCTCCCGCTGCGACGCGGTCTCCCTCTGCGTCCCGACCCCGTTCCACTTCGAGGTCGCCCGCCAGGTCATCGGGGCGGGGGTGCACGCGCTCATCGAGAAGCCCATCTGCTCGACGGCGGCCGAGGGCCGGTCCCTCCTCTCCACCATCCCCGACGATCTCGTCGTCGGGGTCGGGCACATCGAGCGGTTCAACCCCGTCGTCCCCGAGATCAAGCGGATCATCCGGAAGCCCCTCTATCTCGAGATGAAGCGGCACAACCCGAGCTCCTCCCGGATCACGGGGACCTCGGTCGTCGACGACCTGATGATCCATGACATCGACATCGCCCTCCACGCCTTCTTCCAGGGCCGGCCCCGCTCCCTCGTCTCGGCGGGGAACGACGACGTCTGCAGCGCCCTCATGCAGTGGGGGGAGACCCCGGTCTACATCTCGACCTCGCGGAAGTCGAGCAAGAAGGTCCGGATGTGCTACATCGAGGAGGAGGAGTTCACGGTCGAGGGGGACTTCATGACCCAGGAGGTCTACGTCCACCGGAAGCCGGGCAGGTACACCCTCGAGGACGAGCGGTACGTCCAGGAGAACATCATCGAGAAGGTCATGGTGAACAAGCTCGAGCCCCTGAAGGTCGAGCTCTCCACCTTCCTCGCCTGCGCGGCGCAGGGGAAGCCCTTCCCCATCACCCCCGCGGAGGCCGTCGAGAACCTGGAGTTCTGCGAGGAGATCCGGCGGGGGCTCTCCCGCTAGCGGGTCGGGAAGGGATTATGGCGGGCCGCGCCCAATCCGGTCAGGCAGGCGGGGTGAAGCGATGGTGAGCAGGAAGCAGGGGCATGGGCAGGGGCTCGCGGCCCTCCTCCGGGCAAAGGGGCCCATCGAGCGGGTCGGCGTCGTGGGGATGGGGTACGTCGGGATCCCGTCATCGGTGCTCTTCGCGGGATCCGGGGCGTTCCAGGAGGTCATCGGGTTCCAGCGGGACTCCCCGAGCTCGGGCTACAAGATCGCGATGCTCAACCGGGGCGAGAGCCCCCTGAAGGGCGAGGAGCCGGACCTCGGGGAGATGCTAAAAAAGGTCGTCGATGACGGGGTCTATCGGTGCTCTTCGGACTTCTCCCTCGTCTCGGGGATGGACGCGGTCACCCTGGCCATCCAGACCCCCTTCCGGAACCCCGCCGACCTGATCCCGGACTTCACCCCCCTCCACGAGGGGCTCGCCTCGGTCGGGAAGCACCTCTCCCGGGGCACCCTCGTCGTCATCGAGTCCACGGTGACCCCGGGGACGACCGGCGGGACGGCGCGGAGGATCCTCGAGGAGGAGTCCGGCCTCGTCGCGGGCCGGGACTTCGCCCTCGCCCATGCCCCCGAGCGGGTGATGGTGGGGAGGCTCCTCAGAAACATCCGCGAGCATGACCGGGTCGTCGGGGGGATCGACGACGCCTCGACGGAGCGGGCCCGGGAGCTCTACGGGACCGTCCTCACGACGGGGAGGATCATCCCGATGACCGCGGTCGCGGCCGAGGTGACAAAGACCGCCGAGAACGCCTTCCGCGACCTCCAGATCGCTGCCGCGAACCAGCTCGCCCTCTACTGCGAGGCCATGGGGGTGAACTTCTACGACGTCCACAGGGGGATCGCGAGCCTGAAGGGGGAAGGGATCACGAGGGCGATCCTCTACCCGGGGGCCGGGGTCGGGGGCCACTGCCTCCCCAAGGACACCTACCACCTGGAGCGGGGCGTGAAGGAGGTCGGGAGGGACCTCGACTACCCCGCGGACCTTGGCTCCCTCTTCCTCCTTGCCCGGGGGATCAATGACTTCATGCCCAGGCACATGTACCGGCTCACCGTCGAGGGGCTCAGGCGGGCGGGGAAGGAGCTCTCCGGCGCCCGGGTCGCGCTCCTCGGCTGGGCCTTCCTCCAGAACTCGGACGACACGAGGAACACCCCCTCCGAGCCCTACCGCGACCTCCTCGTCGCCGGCGGGGCGGAGGTCTTCGTCCACGACCAGTACGTGGACCGCGCCCCGCAGGTCGGGATCTCCCACGACCTCCGCGAGGTCGTCTCCGGGGCGGACGCGATCGCCGTCATGACCGCCCACAACGCCTACCGGTCCCTCGCCCCTGCCGATCTCAGGGCCTGGAGCGGCGAGGCGCACCCGGTCATCGTCGACGGGAGGAACCTCGTGGACCCGGACGCGTACATCGCAGAGGGGTTCGTCTACCAGGGGATCGGGCGGGGGGATAAGAACCGCCACCCGATCGCCTGAGGAGCGCTCCGTGGCATGAAGATCCTCCTCGTCTCGACCCAGGACTACCTCCACCACCCGATCCCCTCGCGGCACCACTACCTCTTCGAGGAGCTCGCGAAGCGGCACGAGGTCCACGTCCCCCACTTCCACGTGAGCGACGGGCCCGAGCGGAAGACCCGGCTCATCGTCCACGAGGCAACGGGCTGGGCGAGGGGCGGCCCCATCGTGCACTACACCCTGAACGCCCCCACCCACTTCCGGGTCCTCGAGGAGATCGTGCGGGACTGCGGGATCGAGGTGGTGGTCGCCTCCCATGTCCTCGCGGGGATGGCGGCCATCCGGGCCGCACGGAAACATCGGGTCCCCGTTCTCTTCGACCTGAAGGACTGGTTCCCCGACTCGGCGGCCGCGTACTATGAAAACCCCGTCCTCAGGCGGGTCGTCCACGACGGGGTCTGGTTCGTCACCCGGTACAACCTGGACCGGTCCGACCGGATCACCACGGTCTCGCCGTCGCTCGTGGACCGGCTCCGCTCCTTCGGGTACGACCCCGCCCTCGTCACGAACGGGGTGGACACCGACCGGTTCGTCCCCCTGGACGGCGGGCCGATGCGGAGACAGCTCGGCATCCATGACGGCGAGTTCGTCATCGGGTTCGAGGGCGCGGTCGAGCGCTGGTACGCCCTGGACCGGGTGATCGCGGCCCTGCCCGAGCTCCTGGTGCACCGGCCCGCCACCCGGCTCCTCATCGTCGGCGGCTCCCTCTTCACCGGCTACCTCGACGAGCTGAAGGCGAAGGCGGAGGCGCTCGGGGTCCTCGGGCACGTCATCTTCACGGGCCCGGTCCGGTACCGCGACCTGCCCGGCTACATCGCCCCGATGGACCTCTGCCTGATCCCCCTCTCGCCCCCCCAGTGGGTGAACATCGCCCTCCCGAACAAGTTCTTCGAGTACTCGGCCTGCGGGAAGCCCATCCTCTCCTCGCCGATCCCCGACGTCATGTCCATCGGCGGCTCCCAGCTCTCTGTCTACCGCACCGAGCGGGAGTTCGTGGAGAAGGTCGAGGAGGCCATGGACAACCCGCGGCGGTTCACCCCCGACGCGGAGCGGTTCAGCTGGAAACGGAGGGCCGCCGAGATGGAGGCTCTCCTCGAGGGGCTCCTTCGTCCCTGACAGGGGCGCCGCTCCCTCGATCCGCCCTCACGCAAATGATTTAGATGTGGCCCGGGAAACAGAGGAGAGAGGATAGCATGGCCAATGTTCTCGGCATTCTCACGAAGTACCGGAGACACCTGATCGGGCTCGCCCTGGTGCTCATCGGGATCCTCTG
>DATIYO010000049.1:0-15544 GCA_035517575.1 Methanomicrobiales archaeon | reverse complement strand
GGCAGGTGGTGTCGTAGGTGTAGTAGGTGAACCGGCGGACGGTCCGCATCTCCTCGAGGGCGGCCCGGTCGATCTCGCCCATCTCGCTCTCGGTCGCCCGGAGGAACCGGGTGAACTCGCCGTTCCGCTCCTTCGTGTCCCTGAGCCGGGTGGGGCAGTGGCAGAAGAGCTTCCCGCGGGTGTCGAGCTGTTGATGAATTTCGAGCCCCGCCATGAGCCGCGGGCGTTCAGAGGCCATGGATCGACCTCCTCCGGATCTCGCCACGCAGGTCCTCGCCCATGAGGGCCCGCACCCGGTCAGGGTCCTGTGCCTGCCCGAGCACCCACATGAGCTTCACCAGGGCGACCTCGGGGAGCAGGTCCTCCCCCTCGATCACCCCTGCCGCGAGGAGGTCCCGTCCCGTGTCGTAGACCCGGTCGCAGACCCTCCCGTGGAGGCACTGGGAGGCCATGACCACCGCCGTCCCGTCGCGGACGAGCTCTCCGAGACCCTTCACCCAGGGGGTGGAGACGTGCCCGAGCCCGGTCCCCGCGAGGACGAGCCCGCGGTACCCGCGGTAGGCCTCGAGGACCGCGGGGTCCATCGCCGGGTGGAAGGCGATGAGGCCGCACCGTTCCTCCATCCGGTCCCGTAGGACCGGCTCCCTGCCGCTCCTCCGGACGGCCTCGGAGGAGAGGGTGACGGTGAGGCCCGGGTAGTCGACGTACCCCACGGGGGGCATGCCCATGGAGCGGAAGGCGTCCCTCCGGGAGGTGTGCATCTTCCTCACCCGGGTACCGCGGTGAATGGCGCAGCGGTCATCGCTCGTCGATTCGTGCATCACCACGGCGACCTCGCCGAGGGGCGAGACCGCCGCCGATGCCGCGCAGAGGGCGTTCATGGCATTGTCGCTGCTCGGCCGGTCCGCCGATCGCTGGGACCCGACGAAGATCACGGGCGCGGGGGTGTCCAGCATGAAGGAGACGGCCGCGGCGCTGTACGCCATCGTGTCGGTCCCGTGGGTGACGATGACCCCCGAGACCCCTGCCTTCAGCTCGCGGTGGATCGCCCGGGCGAGGTCCTGCCAGATGGCGACCGTCATGTTCTCCGAGAGGATGGAGGCGAGCTGCCTGGTCCTGAACCGGCCGACGGTAGCGAGGCCGGGGATCGCCCTGAGGATGTCCTCGGCCGAGAACTGGGAGGTCACCGCCCCCGTCCGGTAATCCACCCGGCTCGCGATGGTGCCCCCCGTGGAGATGATGGCGAGCTCGGGGAGGTCCGGGTTCTGGACCGGAAGGGGGAGGACGGGGGTCTCCCATTCCGGCCTCTCCCTGAAGGTCACGTTCCCGGGCGGCACGCCGATGTTGTACCCGCTCCCGAGCTTCACGACCGCCATCCCGTCGCGGTCGGTGATGTACGTGCCCTCGTACGAGTGCCCCCCCACGGTGCACCGGACCCGGTCACCGGCACGAATGAGGGGTCTCACGCGACGAGCCCCCGTGCCTCCGAAAGGAGCCTTGACCGGGCGGCCTGGAGCTTCTGGTCGAGGGAGGTGGTCGCCGCTATGTCTGCCCGGAGCTGCGCCTTGCATGCCCGGATCGCCTTCTTCACCGTCGCGGGGGCAGGTCCACCCGTGACCGTCCTCGCGGCGATCATCGAGCGGACGTCGAGCGCCTTCTCCAGCATCTTCGCGGTGAGACCCTTCTTCCTGAGGGAGATCCCGAACTCGTCCTTCGCGGCCCGCTCCAGGGTCGCGAGGTCGAGGGTCCCCGAGCGGACCGCCTTCCCGACGACGGTGTGGGCGGTGCGGAAGGGGAGGCCGAGGTCACGGACGAGGGTGTCGGCGAGCTCGGTCGCCGTGGAGAACCCCTTCCCCGCCTCCTCCTCCATCCGTCCGGGGTGGAAGGCCGCGGTCGCGAGGACCTCGGAGAGGACGGGGATCCCTTCCCCCGCAGCCCCGATGCCCGCCCACAGGTGGGGCGTGAGCTCCTGGAGGTCGCGGTTGTAGCTCATGGGGAGCCCCTTCACGATGGCGAGCGCGGCGGCGAGGGCGCCCGATGCCGTGCCCGACTTCGCCCGGATGATCTCGAGGGTGTCGGGGTTCTTCTTCTGGGGCATGATCGAGGACGTCGAGCAGTAGGCGTCGGCGAGGGTGACGAAGCCCGCCAGGGGGGTCGACCAGAGGATCAGGTCGGCAGAGAGCCGGCTCGCCGTGGTGGAGAGGACGGCGCATGCCGAGAGGACCTCGAGGGCGAAGTCCCGCGACGAGACGGCGTCCATCGAGTTCTCCACGAGGCCGTCGAACCCGAGGAGATCCGCCGTGTACCCGCGGTCGATGGGGAACCCCGTGGAGGCGAAGGCCGCGGCCCCGAGGGGGGACCGGTTCACCGTCGCAAAAGCCGCGGCGAGGCGGGCGAAGTCCCTCGCGAAGGCCTCCTCGTAGGCGAGGAGGTGGTGCCCGAGGGTGGTCGGCTGGGCGGGCTGGAGGTGGGTGAGCCCCGGCATCACGGTGTCCGCGTGCTCCCCCGCGAGGGTGAGGAGGACCTCCCTGAGCCGGTTCGTCGCGGCCATGAGCCCGAGCAGCTCTCCCCGTGCCCGTATCCGGATGCAGGCCGCGACCTCGTCGTTCCGGGACCGGCCCGTGTGGATCCGGCCGCCGGCCTCCTCCCCGAGCTTCCCGATGAGGTACGCCTCGAGCCCCGCGTGGATGTCCTCGAACCGGTCGTCGTATACCTCCTCCGGTATCCCCTCTTCGGAGAGCCCGAGGAGGACCCCCATGATCGCCCCCGCATGCTCCGCCCCGACGATGCCCTGGCGCCGGAGCATGAGGAGGTGGGCCATGTCGACGAGGAGGTCCGCGGCGGCTATCCACCGGTCGGCCTCCATGGACGAGAGGAGGCGGGAGACCTCGCAACCCCGCTCCCCCCCGAGCCGCCCCCTCCGGATCAGATCCTTCTCCATCCTCTCACCTATCACCTTTCTGCCGCCGCTCCTTAATGCCATGCCTTCCTCGCCGCGAGCTCGATGGCCTGCTGGACGCTCTCCCGCGGGACGATGGTCGCGACGGGGATGGAGACGAGCTCCTCGATGGTCGAGGAGACGATGGGGGCGCAGACGATCCCCCGCGCCCCCTCGCGCTCGGCCCGGACCGCGGCGACGATGGCGTCCTCGATGGTGTGCACGGCGTACTCCCTCACCCTGACCTTCCTCCCGTCCACCTCGGCGAACCGCTCCTCGATCCCGTCCAGGGTCTGGCGGGCCGCGATGACCCCGATGAACTCCTCCTCCCCGCCCGGCTGCGAGACGTCCCGCAGGGCCCCGACGATGGCGCGGAGGGTGGAGAGGTTCGGGGACCGCTGCCCGTGCAGGATCTTGTAGAGGGAGGAGGCCGCGATCCCGCTCCGCTCCGAGAGCTCCCGGCCGGTCATCCGCAGGTCGGTCTTCAGGATCGCGTTCAGGGTCTCCACGAAGTCCTCGTCCGAGCGCATCGAGGCCCGGAGGAGGCGGTCGACGGGGTCAAGGCGAACCATGGATTGACACAGAAAGGATAATTCCGTGAGGCAAAAAACCTTTTTGTCCCATCCGGCCCGCCCCACCCATCGAGCGGGAGGGGACATAAAAGGGAATAAAGATGGCGTTTTGTATTATTATTCAGGTCTTTAAGCTCTCTTTGTGACAGTCCTGAAAGTTGAATGGAACATTTTATGAGCTCACGGGAGTCAGAATTCAGGTATGAAAGGGACGCGGATCCTCCTCGTCGCGTGCCTGGCGGCGCTCCTCATCGCCGCCGCGTGCACGACGACGAACAAGGCGACGTACGACGTGGGTATCCTCTACACCAAGGGGACGGGGCCCATGCCCACCCTCCTCGCCACGAACCAGATCGACGGGTACATCGCCTGGCAGCCCTTCGTCGAGGTGGCGCCGGTCGCGAACATCGGGAAGGTCATCAGCTACTCGGGGGACCTCCCGCCCGACGACCGGTGGAAGGACCACCCCTGCTGCGTGCTCACCTCCCGCACGGACTTCATGGCGAGCGACCCGAAGTTCGTGGACGACATGGGCGCGGTGACCATCCTCGCCACCCAGTACCTGAACGCCCACCAGTCCGAGGCGGCCGACATCACCGCCGACTGGCTCGCGGGGAAGGGGAACTTCACCTACGGGAACATCACCGTCTCCTCGGTGGACATCCTGGAGCGGTCCTTCCCCACGGTGAAGTTCACGAACGTGCCCTCGGAGCAGTGGATGTCCGGCCAGCTGGAGTTCGTCTACGCCCTCCGCGAGCTCGGCACCATCAACGGCAAGCTCAGGAACACGACCGATGACCAGACCCGGTCGCTCCTCTTCGACACGGGCACCTACAACCGGGCCATGGCCATGATCAATGCGTCGAGCATCACGGCCCCGCCGGTGCAGGCGAACCCCATCGGGGTCGGGTACCTCCTCTCTGACCACCATGCATCCCTCTTCGTCGCGGTGAAGAAGTGGCAGTACTTCAACGACACCTACGGGATCGCGCTCAAGCCCGAGGACCCGACGGCGACGAGGCCGGATGTCGTGGACCTCCTCGTGAAGGGGCAGAAGGTGGCCACCCTGAAGCTCGTGCCGGCCGATGCCGGCCCCCAGCTCATGCAGCTCGCCGCGACGAACGCCATCCAGATGGCGTATGTCGGGAACCCGCCGGCCATCTCGGCCATCGACCAGGGCACCCCCCTCAAGATCCTGATGGCCCTGAACAACGAGGGCTCCGGGGTCGTGGTCAGCGAGAGCTCACCCGCGACCGACTGGAGCAGCTTCGTCCTCTGGGCCCAGCAGCGGGCCGCCGCGGGGAACCCGATAAAGATGGCCGCGCCCGGCAAGGGGTCCATCCAGGACGTCATGCTCCGGTACGCCCTTGAGGAGAGCGGTTTATCCGTGAAGGAGGTACAGGCTTAGAGAGGCATGCGAAGACCTCTCGGGATCATCCTCCCCCTCCTCATCCTCGTCGTCTGGGAGATCGCGGCGCGGCTCATCGGCAACCAGTTCATCCTGCCGAGGCTCGAGACGGTCGTCCCCGTCCTCCTCTCCCCCACGACCGACATCCTCGGGACGGGGAGCCTCCTCCACAACGCCGAGGTCTCGCTCATGCGGGTCGGGGCGGGCTTCCTCGTCGCGATCGCGATCGCCGTCCCCCTCGGGGTCGGGATGGGCTGGTCGCCGCGGCTCGACGCCTTCGCGGACACGACCATCCAGCTCCTCAGGCCCATCCCCCCGCTCGCCTGGGGCCCGCTCGCCATCGCCTGGTTCTCGGTCGGGATGAGCTCGATGGTCTTCATCATCTTCCTCGGGGCGTTCTTCCCCATCCTCCTCAACACCATCGACGGCGTGCGGGGCGTGAAGAAGACCTGGGTCGAGGTCGCCCGGACCCTCGGGGCGTCCGAGAGGCAGGTCCTCGGGAAGGTCGTCCTCCCCGGGGCGGCCCCGACCATCTGGACCGGCCTCCGGGTGGGCTTCGGGATCGCCTGGATGTGCGTCATCGCCGCCGAGTGGCTCCCGGGCACCACCTCGGGGCTCGGGTACCTGACCCTCTATGCCTACAACTTCGGGCAGATGCACTTCATCATCGCGGGCATGATCACGATCGGGATCATCGGCATCGCCTTCGACCTCCTCTTCCGCTCGGTGGAGGACCGCTGGTTCGCCTGGAGGGGGTCGGAGCGGTGAAGCTCGCCATCCGGGACCTCTCCAAGGTCTTCGTCACGGGGACCGGCGAGCAGGTGCCCGCCCTGAAGGACATCAGCCTGACCGTCGAGGACGAGGAGTTCCTCTGCATCCTCGGGCCGTCGGGGTGCGGGAAGACCACCCTCTTACGGATCATCGCCGGCCTCGACACCCCCACCACGGGCTCCATCGAGGTGGACGGGGAGGCCCTGGACGGGCCGTCGCGCCGGATCGCGATGATCTTCCAGGAGTACTCCCTCTTTCCCTGGCGGACGGTGCTCGAGAACGTCGCCTTCGGGCTCGAGATGACGGGGAAGGGGCGCGGGGACCGGCTCGAGGCCGCGGGGCGCTACCTGGACCTGGTCGGCCTCGGCTCCTTCGGGAAGAGCTTCCCCTTCGAGCTCTCGGGCGGGATGCGGCAGCGGGTGGCGGTCGCCCGGGCCCTCGCCATCGAGCCCGCGGCCCTCCTCATGGACGAGCCCTTCGGGGCCCTGGACGCCCAGACGAGGAACCTGATGCAGACCGAGCTCCAGGAGATCTGGCGGAAGACCCGGAAGACCATCGTCTTCGTCACCCACAGCGTCGACGAGGCCGTCTTCCTCGCCGACCGGATCGCAGTCCTCACCGAGCGGCCGGGGAGGATACGGGAGATCGTCCCCGTGAAGAAGTGCGCCCACCCGAGGGACCGGACCTGCAAGGACTTCGTCGAGATCCGCCGGCACGTCCTCGACCTCATCGCCGTCGGCTCCTCGGACTAGCAAGGTTTATGAAGCGCTAATCCCATTTTATAAAGCACAGATCCCGAGGGGAGCGTATGGTCAGGAAACCGGGCAGGATGTACAGGAACCTCGCCAAGAAGGCGTACACGCGGCGCGAATACATGGGGGGCGTCCCCGGGTCGAGGCTCGTCCAGTTCGACATGGGGAACCTCACCGAGGACTTCCCCCTGGAGGTCACCCTGGTCGTCGAGGAGGCATGCCAGATCCGGCACACCGCCCTCGAGGCGGCCCGGGTGGTGATCAACCGGCGGCTCCAGGAGCTGGGCCGGGCGAACTTCCGGCTGAAGGTGCGGGTCTACCCCCACCACATCCTCCGGGAGAACAAGCAGGCGACGGGGGCCGGCGCGGACCGGGTCTCGGAAGGGATGCGCCTCTCCTTCGGGAAGCCCGTGGGGTCGGCGGCGCGGGTCTCCCCGGGCCAGAAGATCATCTCGGTCTACACCCTGCTCCCCAACCTCGAGAAGGTCAAGGACGCCCTCAGGCACGGCGCCCACAAGCTCCCCACCCCCTCCCACCTCGAGACGGCCACCCACAAGGTCTCGGGGATCCGGGCGGCCCACGTGAAGATCGCCGAGGAGAAGGTCGTCGCACCGCCGGTCGCACCCGCGGCCGAGGCAGAGGCGGCCGCCGGCGCCGAGAAGGAGGCCGAGAAGGGGGAGAAGGGCGAGAAGGGGGCCGCGAAGCCCGGCGAGAAGGGCGCCGAGAAGGCACCCGAGAAGGGTGCGGGGAAGCCCGGGGAGAAGCCCGCCGAGAAGGGAGCCGAGAAGGGCACGGAAAAGGGCGGCCGGGGCGAGAAGCACGAGAAGCACGAGAAGAAGTAACCCCGGTTCCCCCGCCTTTTTTCCCCGGTTTTCCCCTGTTTCGTCCCCCGCATCCATCCACCTTTATATCGCGCGGTTCCCTATTCCTGTTAGATGCGCCGTCCCGATGACCCCGCCCTCCTCGATGCCGTAGCGGACGCCGTGGCAGAGGCCCTCGCGGAGGCGGAGGTCCGGCTCCCCCCCGACGTGGAACGGGCGATCCGGGCGGCCCATGCCCGGGAGAGAAACCCGGTCGCGAAGGGCGAGCTCGGGAACATCCTCGAGAACATCGCCCTCGCGGAGAAGGGGCGGACCCTGATCTGCCAGGACACGGGCATCCCCGTGGTGTACCTCACCCTCCCTCCCGATGTCCCCTACACGCGGGCCATCGAGGTGGCCGTGGCGCAGGGAGTGCGGGCGGCCACGGAGACGATCCCTCTCCGCCCGAACGCCGTGGACCCCTGCTCCCGCCGGAATACCGGCGACAACACGGGTGACGGGATCCCCCCCGTGCACGTGAGGCCGGGCGAGGAACTCACCGTCACGGTCCTCCCCAAGGGGGCGGGGTCGGAGAACGTGTCGAGGATCGGGATGCTCCTCCCGACAAGGACGAGGGACGTCGTGCGGTTCGTCGCCGAGACGGTCGCCCTCGCCGGTGCGAAGCCCTGCCCGCCGGTGATCCTGGGGGTCGGGATCGGGTCCACCTTCGACGGCGCGGCCGCGCTCGCGAAGGAGGCCCTCCTCCTCCCCATCGACGCGATGGACCCCTTCGAGCAGGAGATCTGCGACGCGGTGAACTCCCTCGGGATCGGGCCGATGGGCCTCGGCGGGGACACCACGGCGCTCGCCGTGAAGGTGAAGAAGGGGGCCTGCCACACCGCCTCCCTCCCCGTCGCGGTGAACGTCCAGTGCTGGGCCTCGCGGCGGGCAGCGAGGGTCGTGGAGGTCCGAAGGTGATCGACCTCGCCACCCCCCTCGGCGACGAGATCCTCTCCCTCCGGGCGGGCGACCGGGTCACCCTCTCGGGGACCGTCTACACCGCGAGGGACGAGGCCCACCTCCGGATGCAGGAGGAGGGCATCCCCTTCGATCCCAGGGGCGCCGTCGTGTACCACTGCGGCCCCGTGGTCGCAGGCGACCGGATCGTCGCGGCTGGCCCCACCACCTCCGCCCGGATGGACACCCTCACCCGGTTCCTCATCGAGGCCGGTGTCCGCGGGATCATCGGCAAGGGGGGGATGGGGAAGGAGGTCGTGGAACTCCTGCGGGGGAGGGGGGTCTACCTCGCCTTCACCGGCGGGTGCGCCGCCCTCGCCGCGTCCCGCATGCGCCTCCTCGGGGTCCGCTTCCCCGACCTCGGCATGGCTGAGGCGGTGTGGGTGATCGGGCTCGACCGCCTCCCCCTCGTGGTGGGGATCGATGCCCAGGGGAACGACCTCTTCCAGCGGGCCCGTGAGGAAGCGAAAGCACAATGTCAGGCGCGGTTTCATACTGGGTAGGATACAGGCCATGAAGCTCGTCATCGACAGCGACCGGTGCAAGGGATGCAACCTCTGCCTGCTCGTCTGCCCCTACCGGATCTTCCAGGAGGGGAAGGAGCAGAACGAGCGGGGGATCATCCTCCCCGAACTCGACCGTCCCGAGCGGTGCCCCAACTGCCGGCTCCAGAAACTCTACGGCCGGACCCTCTGCGGCCTCTGCCAGATGATCTGCCCCGACCAGGCCATCCGCTGGGAGGACGAGCGCGAAAACGAGCCCCAGAAGGTGGTGATCGAGTATTAGCCGCGTGGAGTTCATGCAGGGGAACACCGCCTGCGCCGAGGGGGCGCTCGCGGCGGGCTGCCGGTTCTTCGCCGGCTACCCCATCACCCCGTCTACCGAGGTCGCCGAGCACATGGCCCTCAGGCTCCCGAAGGCGAAGGGGGTCTTTGTCCAGATGGAGGACGAGCTCGCCTCCATAGCGGCGGTGATCGGGGCGGCCTGGACGGGGGCACGGGCCATGACCGCCACCTCGGGGCCGGGCTTCTCCCTCATGATGGAGAACATCGGGTACGCCGCGATGACCGAGACCCCCTGCGTCGTGGTGAACATCCAGCGGGGCGGCCCCTCCACCGGCCAGCCCACCCTCGGGGCCCAGGGGGACATGCTCCAGTGCCGGTTCGGGTCCCACGGCGACTACAGCATCATCGCCCTCTCCCCCGCCTCGGTGCAGGAGATGTTCGAGCTCACGGTGAAGGCCTTCGACCTCTCCGAGCGGTACCGCGTCCCCGCGTTCGTCATGGGCGACGAGATCATCGGCCACATGCGGGAGCGGCTCACCATCCCCGACTCCGTCGAGGTGGCCGGCAGGAGGAAGCTCGACCGGGGGGCCCTGCCCTTCGAGGCGGGCGACGACGACATCCCCGGCTTTCCCACGTTCGGCGAGGGGTACGGCGTCCACGTCACCGGCCTCACCCACGACGAACGGGGCTATCCCGCGACGACGAACCCTCCCGCCCACGAGCGGCTCGTCACCCGGCTCGTGCGGAAGGTGGAGTCGGCACGGAAGGACATGGCGGACTACCGGGTCACGAACCCCGACGCCGAGCGGGTCTTCATCTCCTACGGGGCGCCGACCCGCACCGTCCACCAGGTGCTCCACGACCGGCCGAAGGAGGGGATCGGCCACCTCCAGCTTCGGGTCGTCTGGCCCTTCCCCGAGTTCTCCCTCGCGGAGTTCCCCGACGCGAAGGCCTTCCTCGTCCCCGAGATGAACCTGGGGCAGGTGTCCCGCGAGATCGAGCGGCACACCGACGTGCCCGTGGTCCCGGTCCCGAAGATCGGCGGGGACCTGCACACGCCGGCCGAGCTCGGAAAGGCGCTGGAGGGGTCGCGATGAGCTTCAGGGACTGGTACCGGATCGACCGGCTCCCGACCATCTACTGCGTCGGCTGCGGGAACGGCACGGTCATCAACTGCACCCTCCATGCCGTCGATTCCCTCGGGTGGAAGTGGGAGGACACGGTCTTCGTCTCGGGCATCGGCTGCTCCTCGCGGGCGCCCGGCTACATAAAAACCGACTCCCTCCACACGACCCATGGTCGGGCGCTCGCCTTCGCGACGGGGATCAAGCTCGCGAAGCCGTCGCTCCACGTCGTGGTCTTCACGGGCGACGGCGACCTCGCGGCCATCGGGGGGAACCACTTCATCCACGCCTGCCGGCGGAACATCGACCTCACGGTCATCTGCATGAACAACTGGATCTATGGGATGACCGGCGGGCAGGGCTCGCCCACCACCCCGCGGGGGGCGGTCACCACGACGACCCCGTACGGCTCGGGCGAGGGGGTCTTCGACCTCGCCGCCCTCGCGGTCGCGGCGGGCGCAAACCACGTCGCCCGCTGGACCTCGTACCACGTGAAGGAGCTCACGAGGGCGATCCAGACCGGGCTCGAGACCCCCGGCTTCTCCCTCGTGGAGGTCATGACCCAGTGCCCCACGGCCTACGGGCGGAGGAACAAGCTCCGCGAGGTCTCGGACACCGTCGAGTACCTGAGGGACCATGCCCTCCTCCTCCAGAAGTACCAGCGGCTCACCGCCGAGGGAAAGCCCGTCCCCGAGGACATGTTCACCGTCGGGGAGTTCGTGAGAAGGAACCGGCCGGCGATGGGGGTGCCGCCGTGAGGCACGAGGTCCGGTTCTCGGGCTTCGGCGGGCAGGGGGTGATCCTCGCCGCGGTGATCCTGGGGCGGGCCGCGGCCCTCTACGACGGCAAGCACGCGGTCCAGACCCAGGTCTACGGCCCCGAGGCCCGGGGCGGGGCCTCGATGTCCGCGGTGATCATCGACGACGAGCCCATCCTCTACCCCGAGGTGAGCGTCCCCGACATCTATGTCATCATGTCCCAGGAGGGCTTCGAGCGGTACGGGGCGAAGGCACCGGGGGACGCGGTGATGGTCATCGACACCGACATGGTCGAGGGGAGGCCGGAATGCACCTTCCACGAGATACCCGCCACCTCGGAGGCGCGGAACACCCTCGGGAAGGTCATCGTGGCGAACATCGTGATGCTCGGCGCCGTGGTCGCGGCGACCGGCATCGTCTCGGACGCGTCCATCGAGAAGGCCGTCCTCGACAGCGTCCCGAAGGGCACCGAGAAGCTGAACCTCGCGGCGCTGAAGAGGGGCATGGAGCTCCTCAGGGGGAAGAAGGGATGAACCGGACCAACGGAATTCTCCCACAGCCGAGCGCGCTGAAGCGGGGCATGGAGCTCCTCAGGGGGAGGAAACCATGAGGCTCTCGGAGCACGAGGCGAAGGAGATCCTGAAGGCGTACGGCATCGCCGTGCCGGCCGGCGTCGTGATCGGGAGTCCCGCGGAGCTCGAGCCCCACCTCGGCATGTTCGGGAATGAGCTCGTCCTGAAGGCGCAGGTCGCGGTCGGGGGGAGGGGGAAGGCGGGCGGGATCGTCGTCACGCCGGTGAACGAGGCGGTCCGGCGTGCGGAAGCCCTGTTCGGGAGGGAGATCCGGGGGGTCCCGGTGAAGGAGGTCCTCGCCGAGGAAAAGCTCGAGATCGGGAAGGAGTACTACCTCTCCATCGCCGTGGACCGCTCCTCCCGCCGGCCCCTCGTCCTCTTCGCCGAGTCGGGAGGGGTCGAGATCGAGGCGGTGGCGAGGGAGAGGCCCGGGGCGGTGCGGCGCATGACGGTCTCGCCGCTCCTCGCCGAGATCCCGCCCTTCGCCCTGCGGGACCTTCTCGGCGGCCTTGCGAAAGACCTCTCCCCCGTGGTGAACCGGCTCTACCGCGCCTTCCGGGAGAAGGACGCCGTCCTCGCGGAGATCAACCCCCTCGTCACGACCCCGAAGGGTCTTTTCGCCGCGGACGCGAAGATCATCGTCGACGAGAGCGCCCTCGCCCGCCAGAAGCTCCCGAAGGGCCGGGCCCAGACCGAGCGGGAGCGGGAGGCCGAGGCCCACGGGTTCTCGTACGTCGACCTCGACGGAGACATCGGGGTCATCGGGAACGGGGCGGGGCTCACCATGGCGACCATCGACCTCATCGCGCTCTACGGCGGGAAAGCCGCGAACTTTCTCGACGTCGGCGGCGGGGCCGACCGCGAGCGGGTGAGGCACGCGGTCCGGCTCGTGGCCTCCCTCCCGTCGGTGAAGGTCATCGTGCTCAACATCCTCGGGGGGATCACCCGGTGCGACGAGGTGGCGAAGGGGATCCTCGAGGCAGAGGTCGCCCCGGGGGTGATGGTCCGGCTCGCCGGCGTGAACGAGGAGGAGGGCCGGCGGCTCCTCGCGACCCGGGACTACCGGATGTTCGAGACGATGGACGAGGCCGTGCAGGCCACGGTGGAGGCGGCCCGATGATCTATGCCGACCGGTCCACGGGGGTCATCGTCACCGGCGCGACCGGGAACCAGGGTGCCTTCCACATCCCGCTCATGAACGCCTATGCCCGGGAGGTCGGGGGGAAGGGCGTCGTCGCGGGGGTCACCCCGGGCAAGGGCGGCCAGCAGGTCCACGGCGTCCCCGTGTATAACAGCGTCAGGGACGCGCTCGGGGAGCACGACGCGGGAGCGGCCGTCGTCTTCGTGCCTGCGGGCGCGGCCCTGGACTCGGTCATGGAGTGCGCCTACGCGGGGATCGGGCTCATCGTCGCCATCACCGAGCAGATCCCGGTCCACGACTCGATGAAGGCCATCGAGTACGCGAGGCTCCAGGGCTCGGTCGTCATCGGCCCGAACTGCCCGGGCCTGATCTCGCCCGGGGAGTGCAAGCTCGGTATCATACCTGCCCAGCTCGCGACCCGGGGGACCGTCGGGGTGGTCTCCCGGAGCGGAACCCTCACCTACGAGGTCATCCACGAGCTCACGAGGGCGGGGATCGGGCAGTCCACGGTCGTCGGGATCGGGGGCGACCCGGTGGTCGGGCAGACCTTCTCGGACGTCCTGGAGCGGTTCGAGGGCGACCCGGAGACGAAGGCAGTGGTCCTGATCGGCGAGGTCGGCGGGAGCCTCGAGGAGGAGGGCGCCGCCTCGACGGACCTCCCCGTCGTGGCCTTCGTCGCCGGCGTGACCGCCCCGCCAGAGAAGCGGATGGGGCACGCGGGGGCGATCATCGAGGGCGGTGAAGGGGACGCCCGGTCCAAGATCCGGCGGCTCGACGACCTGGGCATCGCGGTCGCCGAGCGGCCGGGCGAGATCCCGGACCTGATCCGGGGGTACCTCTGAATGGCGAACGAGGACCTGATGATGGAGGCCGCGGCAAAGATCGCGGCGTCCATTGGCGCAAAAGCGATCGTCTCGTACACGAAGCGGTGCGAGGTTGCCACCGAGATCCCGGTCATCTGGGTCCGCGAGCTCCAGATCGACGTCGTCCAGGACCTGACGATGCCCGACATCCTCGAGATCTCCGAGCGGCACATGCTCGACACCGCCATCCAGCTCTACCTCGAGCGCCGGCTCGAGAAGGGGCAGGTCGTCGGGGTCTTCCCGTACGCCATCCTCCTCTACGACATCGAGGAGGGGAAGAACTTCATCCGGCTCCGGGAGTTCGAGGATATCATCCCCCGGGAGGTGATGTTCTCGGTCCTCTCCCTCGCGATGCAGATCGCGGTCGAGGGGAGGGAGGGGCGGGCCATCGGGACCGCGTTCATCATCGGCGACGGGGAGACCCTGATCCGGCACTCCCACCAGGCCATCCTCAACCCCTACGAGGGGCAGCACCTCGCCGTCTGCGACGTGAAGAACCGGGAGAACTGGGAGTCCATCAAGGAGCTCGCCCAGCTCGACGGGGTCTTCATGGTGAACACCGAGGGCTTCATCCTCGCGTCGGGCCGGTACCTGGACGCCTCGGCAAGGGACGTGATCCTCCCGGGCGGCCTCGGGGGCCGGCACCGGTCGACCGCCGCAATCACCCGGGAGCACCCGGTCGTGGGCATCACGGTCTCGGAGAGCGGCGGGACCATCCGGGTCTTCCGCGACGGGCAGATCCGCATCTCGCTGCGCCCGTACGAGCGGAGATACCCGGTTGGAAACGGTTAAATGATGCCCTCACCCTTTTCTATTAAGCGTTGACAGGAACGAGGCGGACGATGAGCAGGAATATCCGGGTGGAAGCCCTCGACCAGACCCCCATCGAACAGCAGAGGATCGAGCTCGTGGAGCGGAAGGGGATCGGCCACCCCGACAGCCTCATGGACGGGATGGCCGAGTCGGTGAGCCGCGCCCTCTCGAAGGCGTACCTCGAGGAGTGCGGGGCCGTGCTCCACCACAACACCGACCAGGGCGAGGTGGTCGGGGGGGAGACCCAGCCCGCCTTCGGCGGGGGGAAGGTCATCAAGCCCATCTACGTCCTCCTCGTCGGGCGGGCGACGAAGCAGTTCAACGGCATGCACTTCCCCACCGACGCGATCGCGGTCAAGGCGGCGAGGGACTACCTGCGGTCGACCATCACGAACGCGGACCTGGAACGGGACATCATCGTCGACTGCCGGCTCGGGGTCGGTTCCACCGACCTGCGCGACGTCTTCCGGCCCTGCCAGGAAACGAAGCCCCGGGCGAACGACACCTCCTTCGGCGTCGGGCACGCCCCGTTCTCCGAGGCCGAGACCATCGTCCGCAGGGTCTCGGACCACATCGACGGCCCCCTGAGGAAGAAGTATCCCGTCCTCGGGCAGGACGTGAAGATCATGGCCCTCCGCGACGGGGACATCATCAAGCTCACCATCGCCTGCGCCATGGTCGGGAAGTACTGCTCGGGCATCCACGAGTACCTCGAGGTCAAGGAGATGATGCAGAACGAGCTCGAGAAGGTCGCGAGGAAGTCCACGAACCGGCAGGTCGTCGTCGAGGTGAACACCGCCGACAACCCGGACACCGGCTCGGTCTTTTTAACGGTCATCGGGACCTCGGCCGAGATGGGCGACGACGGCTCCGTCGGGCGGGGGAACCGGTGCAACGGGCTCATCACCCCGAACCGGCCGATGTCCATGGAGGCCACCTCGGGCAAGAACCCCATCAACCACATCGGGAAGATCTACAACCTCCTCTCCACCCAGGTCGCCCAGGAGTGCGTCGCGAAGGTCGAGGGGATCGAGGAGATCTACGTCCGGATCCTCTCCCAGATCGGGAACCCCATCGACCAGCCGCTCGTCGCGAGCGCCCAGATCATCCCGAAGCCGAAGGCCTCCTTCAAGGCCATCTCCCGCGAGGTCGAGTCCCTCTTGGACGCCTCCCTCGAGAACGTCACCTGCGTCACGGAGAAGGTAATCAGCGGTGAGCTCAAGACCTTCT
>DATIYO010000048.1:0-4340 GCA_035517575.1 Methanomicrobiales archaeon | reverse complement strand
GATTCCGCTCTCGGAGACGACTTTTCGGCCGGTTCTCCGGATCCGGGGGCCGAGGGTGAGGGTCTTCCCGAAGTCCATCCCGAAATCACCCAGGTTCCGGTTGTTCACGCCGATCAGGCCGGCCCTCGTCCGGAGCGCGGCCCTGGCCTCGCCCGCGGTGTGCACCTCGACGAGAGGCTCGATGCCGAGCGCCCGTGCCTTCTCCACGAAGACGGGGAGCCGGTCCCCGAGGATCGAGGCGATGAGGAGGACCGCGTCCCCCCCGATGCCGGCCGTCTCGTCGAGCTGGACGGGGTCGATGATGAAGTCCTTCCTGAGGACCGGCACCCCGACGGCGTCCCGGACGCGGGAGAGGTACTCGTTCGACCCCCCGAAGAATTGTGGCTCGGTGAGGACCGAGAGGGCGCAGCAGCCCCCTGCGACCAGGTCCCGCGCCACCCGCTCGGGGTGACCCTCCCCCCGGATCCGGCCGTGGGACGGCGAGGCGAACTTGATCTCGGCGATGACGGCGTTCCGCCCCGGTGCATGGCCGATGGCGGAGGAGAGGCTCCGGCGCGGACTGGCATCGCGGGGAAATTCCCGGCCCTCCAGGGCCCGCACCCTCTCCCGGGTGGCCCCGAGGATCTCGTCGAGGATCATATCAGGCCCTCCTGGTCGCGTCGAGGAAGGCATCGAGCCTCCCGAGGGCGTTCCCGGTGTCGATGGACTCCTCGGCGCAGGAGACGCCGCCCGCGAGCGAGCGCGCCCGCCCTCCCAGGTAGATCGCCGCCCCGGCGTTCAGGAGGACGGTGTCCCGCGCGCCCCCGGCCTCGCCCCCGAGGACCTCCCTGAGGATGCGGGCGTTCCCGGCGGCATCCCCGCCGCGGAGATCGTCGATGTCGGAGAGGGAGATCCCGAAGTCCCCCGGCGCGATGGTGTACTCCCGGATGCCGCCCTCGCCGAGCTCGGCGACCCGGGTGGGGCCGGTGGTCGTGATCTCGTCCAGGCCCCCGCCGTGGACCACCATGGCCCGCTCCGCCCCGAGGAGCAGGAGCACCTCGGCCATGGTACCGATGAGGCCGGGGGTGTACACGCCGAGGAGCTGGACGGCCACCCCGGCCGGGTTGTTGAGGGGGCCGAGCAGGTTGAAGACGGTGCGGAAGCCGAGCTCCTGCCTGATCCCCTGGACCCTCCGCATCGCAGGGTGGTAGAGGGGGGCGTAGAGGAAGGCGATCCCCGTCTCCCCGAGGACCGCGGCCATCCGTTCCGGCGGGAGCTCGAGCCGGCCGCCGAGCGCGGTGAGGACATCGGCCGAGCCGCACCGGCTCGTCACCGAGCGGTTCCCGTGCTTCACCACGGGGAGCCCCGCGCCTGCCACGACGAAGGCCGCCGCGGTGCTCACGTTGAAGGTCCCCGACCCGTCCCCGCCCGTCCCGCAGGTGTCGACGAAGGGGCCCGCGAGGCCGTGGGGGAAGGGGACGGCGAACCCGCGCATCGCGTCGGCGAACCCCGCGAGCTCCTGGCTCTTCACCCCCTTCATCGAGAGGGCGGTGAGGATGGCGCCGACCTGGGCGGGGGTCACCTCGCCCGCCATGACGCCCCGCATCACCGCGGCCGCCTCCTCCCGGGTGAGGTCGCGGGAGGAGGCGAGGGAGAGGACCCCTGCCCGGGCGCTCATGCCTCCCTCCCCGAGAGGAAGTTCGCGAGGATCGCCGCCCCCTCGCCGGTCATGACGCTCTCGGGATGGAACTGCACTCCCTCGACGGGGTATCTCCGGTGCCTGACCCCCATGACGCAGCCGTCGTCCAGGCTCTCTGCCGTCACTTCGAGATCGGGGGGCAGGGACGCCCGGTCGGCGACCAGGGAGTGGTACCGGGTCGCGGTGATGGGGCTCGCCAGGCCCGCGAAGATCCCCTTCCCGTCGTGGCCGATCCGGGAGGTCTTGCCATGGACGGGGGAGGGGCCGCGGACGACTTTCCCGCCGAAGGCGGTGCAGATGGCCTGGTGGCCCAGGCAGACCCCGAGGGTGGGGATCTCACGGGAGAGGGTGGCGAGGGCCGCGAGGCAGAGCCCGGAATCCTCGGGCCTCCCGGGCCCCGGGGAGAGGATGATCCGGTCGCAGGGGTGCTCCTCGAGCGCCCCGGGCGGTGCGTCGTTCATGACCACCTCGGGGACCCCTCCGAGGGAGCCCACGAGCTGGGTGAGGTTGTAGGTGAAGCTGTCATAGCAGTCGATGACGAGGACCTTCATCCCGACCCCTCCACGAGCTCGATGGCCCGGACCATCGCCATCCCCTTGTTCCCGGTCTCCTCCCACTCCCTGCCCGGGTCGGAGTCGGCGACTATCCCCGCCCCCACCTGGATCTCGGCCTTCCCTCCCCGGGCGACGATGGTGCGGATGGTGATGGCGAACTCCAGGGTGCGGTCGAAGCCGGCATACCCGACGGCGCCCGCGTAGAGCCCGCGCCGCTCCGGCTCGAGCTCCTCGATGATCTCCATCGCCCTGACCTTCGGGGCGCCCGAGACCGTCCCCGCGGGGAAGCAGGCCTTCAGGGCGTCGAAGGGGGTGAGGTGGTCCGAGAGGGCCCCCTGCACCGTCGAGACCAGGTGCTGGACATGGGAGAACCGCTCGACGGCCATGAACTCCTCCATCCTGACCGACCCGAACTTCGAGACCCTGCCCACGTCGTTCCGGGCGAGGTCGACGAGCATCAGGTGCTCGGCCCGCTCCTTCTCGTCGGCCCGGAGCTCCTCGGCGAGGCGCTCGTCCTCCTCGGGGGTCCTCCCGCGGAGGCGCGTCCCCGCGATGGGGACCGTGGTCACCCTCCCCCGCTCGACCCGGACGAGCATCTCCGGGCTCGACCCGATGACCTTCAGGCCGCCGAGGTCGAGGTAGAACATGTACGGGCTCGGGTTGATCATCCGCAGGGCCCGGTAGATCCGGAACGGGTCCCCCCGGATCCCGCACTCGATCTTCCGCGAGAGGACCGCCTGGAAGATGTCGCCGGCGAGGATGTGCTCCTTCACCCGCCGCACGGCGTCCTCGAAGGCCGGCCGCGGCGTCCTCGACCGGCTCGCGAGGGGGTCGGTCTTCCCGGGCACGACGAAGAACTCGTCGCCCTCCCGCTCCAGGTCCCGGATTCGCCGGTCGAGGGCAAAGATCCGCTCCCTGCTCGCCCGGTAAAGCTCGCCCGGGTCGGAGTCGTAGGTGAGGACCGGCGACGAGAAGATGAAGATCCTCCCCGCGACATGGTCGAGGACGACGCAGTCCCGGGCCATCATGAACTGGGCGAGGGGGAGACCGGTCGCTGGCTTTTCCCGTCGGTCCAGCTTCCGGACGAGGTCGAAGACCACGTCGTAGGCGATGTACCCGACCATCCCGCCGAAGTACCGCGGGGCCTTCAGGTTCATGAAGTGGAACCGGCGGAGGATGGACTCGAGGCCGGTGATGGCATCGCCGCCCGCGGGGGCGCGGGCGATGGAGAGGAAGGGCTCCCTGCCCTCGACCCGCACCTCCTTCCCGAAGGTCACCGTGAGGTCCGGGTCCTTGCCGAGGAAGGAGTACCTCGCCATCTTCTCGCTCCCCTCCATGGACTCGAGGAGGAAACCGCCGTCGCCCGGGAGGCCGGCGTAGATGGTGAGCGGGGAGATGCGGGGGATCGGGCGCTCCAGGGAGAGGGGGATCACGAGGGGGCGGGGCTGGTGCTCCACCGCCGCGATGAACTCCTCCCCGGTGAGGTTCAGGCGGGGAAGCGCCACTTCCTCGTGAACGGGTGAGACGGGTTCAGCGTGAGTCATGGTTATCTATGGTTATCATTGTACTTATTTATACATTATGGTATAGATGTGCTGAGGAAGGGAATCCCGGCTCTACCGGATCAATTCCGGAATCCCCCTGAAATAAAAAAGGATGGAAAAGAAAAATTTCAGGGCTGTTCGACCGCTGACCGCACCGTCAGGAACACCGGCCCCCGCACGTCGATCTTCTTCTTCCGGTCGGTGATGGACCGCATGGCGTAATCGGCGACCTTCAGGTTCACGTCGCTCGGGAACTTGGACATCTTCACCTGGACGGTGGTTCCCTTCCCGCACCGGGCGGCCTCCTCGATCCGTGCCGCCGCGAGGGCCGCGACGGCGTCGATGTAGACGATCCCCGTCGAGACCCCCTCCTTCCGGACCTGCGTCCATTTCTCGTTGTCGGGCACCCCGAGGATGCTCCCCTGGTGGACGAAGACCTCGTTCCCGCACGCCGGCCCGAGGAGCTTCGCGTTCGCCTCGGGTTCCTCGACGAAGACCTTGACATGGTGGCCGAGGAGCTCGCCCTCCCAGGCGGTGAATGAAACGGGCCCGGGTGCCGTCGGG
>DATIYO010000047.1:0-16674 GCA_035517575.1 Methanomicrobiales archaeon | reverse complement strand
CCAGACGATGCGAACTACCAGAAGGTCGAGAAGACCGTCTCCATCACCGTGAACCAGGCTACTCCGACCATCACCTGGAGTAACCCGGCCGACATCACCTACGGGACGAAGCTCAGCAAGGACCAGCTCAGTGCATCAGCCGACGTCGCGGGTACCTTTTTGTACTCCCCAGACTTCGATGCAGTCCTCCCCGCCGGTTCCCAGACCCTCCATGTGGACTTCACCCCGACTGATGGGAACTACAAGGTCGCATCAAAGGATGTTACCATCAACGTGAACCAGGCTACGCCGGTCATCGACTGGAGTAACCCGGCCGACATCACCTACGGCGACAAGCTCGGTAATGCTCAACTGAATGCTCAGGTCGAGGGGAACCTCAAGGGTTCTTTCGCCTATGATCCGACCGAAGGTACCGTCCTTGGTGCCGGTAAGGACCAGGCACTCAAAGTCACCTTCACCCCGGACGATGCGAACTACCTGAAAGTCGAGAAGACTGTCTCCATCACCGTGAACCAGGCAACACCTACCATCACCTGGTCCAACCCGGCTGACATCCAGTACGGGACCCCAATTGATGCAGTTCAACTCGATGCAAAGGCTGATGTGGGCGGTACCTTCAAGTACACGCCGGATGTCGGGACCGTGTTGAACGCCGGTTCCCAGACTCTTCACGTCGACTTTACCTCAACGGATGCAAACTACAAGGATGCCAGTGCCGAGGTGAAGATCAACATCCTCCAGGGAACCCCCATCATCGACTGGAGTAACCCCGCTGACATCGGCTATGGGACTGCCCTTGGTGACACCCAGCTGAATGCCCAGGTCGAGGACGGCCTCAAGGGATCCCTTGTCTATGACCCGGCCTCCGGTACCGCGCTCTCCGCCGGCGACGGCCAGACCCTCAAGGTCACCTTCACCCCCGACGGATCCAACTATCAGAGCACCACGAAGACCGTGTCCATCAACGTGAACCAGGCCACGCCTGCCATCACCTGGAGTACCCCGGCGAGCATCAGCTACGGCACCGCCCTCAGCGGAACCCAGCTGAACGCTGATGCGAACGTCGACGGATCCTTTGTCTACACTCCGGCCGCTGGAACCATCCTTCCCGCCGGGAAGGACCAGGACCTCCACGCCGACTTCGCCCCGACCGACGCGGTGAACTACACCGCCGCCAGCTCGGACGTGAAGATCACCGTGACCCAGGCCACGCCGGCCATCACCTGGTCCGATCCCGCGGCGATCAGCTACGGGACCGCCCTCGGTGATTCACAGCTCGATGCCACCGCTGATGTACCGGGCACCTTCGCCTACACGCCGGTCAAGGGAACCGTCCTCAACGCCGGCTCCCAGACCCTCACGGTCGACTTCACCCCCACTGACAACACGAACTACGAGACCGCGAGCAGATCGGTCTCCATCACCGTGAACCAGGCGGCGACAACGACCGTGATCGTCTCGTCCCTCAACCCGTCGACGGCTGGCCAATCGGTGACCTTCACAGCTACCGTGAGCCCGCCGACATCTGGAATGCCCGTCCCGTCAAGTACCATTACGTTCATGGATGGGACGAATGCCCTGGGAACCGTTCAGCTCCAGTCGGGGCAGGCGACCCTTACCGTGAGTTCGCTCTCGGCAGGTTCCCATCAGATCACCGCCCAGTTCAGTGGTGACAACGACTATGCGGTGAGTTCAGGGATTGTCGCCCAGACCGTGAACAAGCCCCAGACCCAGACCACGACATCGGTGGTCTCCTCGCTGAACCCGTCCGCTTCCGGCCAGTCGGTGACCTTCACCGCGAAGGTGACGCCCGCAACTCCCGCGACGGGGACTTCTGCAGGAGTCAGCGGGACAGTCCAGTTCAAGGTCGATGATACCCCCCTCGGGACGCCGGTGACCTTATCCGGCGGGAGCGCAACGAGTACCGCGGTCACGACCCTCTCGGTCGGGACGCACACGGTTGCAGCGGTATACAGCGGTGACGCCGGCGATGCCGGAAGCACCGGTACTCTCGTCCAGACGGTGACCCAGGCGCAGGCCCCGACCACGACTACCCTGAAGTCGTCGCTGAACCCGTCCGTGTTCGGGCAGTCGGTGACCTTCACGGCAACCGTGAGTCCGGCCACCGCGACCGGTACCGTGACCTTCAGGAGCAAGGGGAACGCCATCGGCTCGGCGACCCTCTCGGGCGGCGTGGCCAAATTCACCACCTCGTCGCTTCCCGCAGGGACGAACCCGGTCCAGGCGGTGTATGAGGGAAGCGCCGGCTATGCCGGCAGCACCAGCGCCGCCGTCGTCCAGACGGTGAACAAGGCGTCCACCCTCATCGCCATCGTCTCGTCGGTGAACCCCTCGGCTTACAACCAGGCGGTGACCTTCAAGGCGGCCATCCTCGCCCTCCCCCTGGCGGCCGGGGCACCGACCGGGACCATGCAGTTCTTCGATGGGAAGACGAGCTTAGGGACCGTGCCCGTCTCGGCACTGACCCTGACACCGGGCGCTACCTCGGCGATACCGGTCGCGGTCGGCACCCTCTCGGTGAGTAACCTCGCGGTCGGCGCCCACACGATCACCGCGTTCTACAGCGGTGACTCCACCTTCAACAACAACACGAGCCCGGCCATTACCCAGACGGTGAACAAGGCCCCGACCACGATCACGGTGAGTTCCTCCCTGAACCCGTCCACCTCGGGCAAATCCGTGACCTTCACGGCAAAGGTGGCACAGTCAGGCGCCACTGGTAAGGTGACCTTCAAGGACGGATCGACCGTTCTCGGGACGGGCTCCCTCTCGAACGGAGCGGCGACATTCACGACCTCGTCCCTGAGCGTCGCGTCCCACTCCATCACCGCGGTGTACGGCGGGGACGGTAACTTCGCCACGAGCACGAGCCCGGTCCTCACCCAGACCGTGAAGGCGAAGTAAGGAACCTCACCGAATCCCTTTCTCCCTTTTTTGCTCCTTCCCTCACGGCGGGCAGTGAACTCCTCCCCCCAGCCCCCGCCATCCGTTTCCCTCACCGGATCAGAATAAAAAAATCAATGACCCCCTGCACGTAACATCTTGCTGAATTATATAAGAAAGCGAGACGTGGAGACGGGTTTTTATGAAGATAGTCCCGGATACGAGCGCCGTCATCGACGGCCGCATCACCCAGATGATACAGACGGGTGAATACAAGGACGCGACCATCATCATCCCCGAGGCGGTGGTCGCCGAGCTCGAGGCCCAGGCGAACCAGGGGAGGGAGATCGGCTTCTCCGGCCTGAACGAGCTCCAGGACCTCTCGCGGATGGCGCGGGAGGGCACCATCGGCATCATGTACGTCGGGGAGCGCCCGAGCCTCGACCAGGTGAAGCTCGCGAGCGGCGGGGAGATCGACGCCCTGATCCGGAAGGTCGCCATCGAGCACGGGGCCCAGTTCATCACGAGCGACGTCGTCCAGGCCGAGGTCGCCCGGGCGAAGGGCCTCGACGTGACCTACTTAAAGCCGCAGATCGGCGACTTCGCCCCGCTCGCCATCGACCAGTTCTTCGACGAGAACACCATGGCGGTGTACCTCAAGGAGCGGATGCCGCCCGTCGCGAAGAAGGGGTCCCTGAAGGAGGTCAGGCTCGTCACCATCCGCGACGCGCCCCTCTCCGAACACGAGCTCAAGTTCATGGCCCAGGAGATCCTCGAGCGGGCGAAGCGCGACCCCGACGGCTTCATCGAGCTCGAGAAGCGGGGGGTCACCGTGATCCAGATCGGATCCCTCCGGATCGCCATCGCGAGGCGCCCGTTCTCCGACGGGATGGAGATCTCCGCCGTCCGGCCGGTGGGGAAGGTCACCCTCGAGGACTACGGGAAGGCCGACCTGATCAAGAAGCGGATCATCGCCGACCGGCGGGGGGTCCTGATCGCCGGCCCGCCCGGGTCGGGGAAGACCACCCTCGCCCAGTCCGTCGCGACCTTCCTCTCTGACCACGGCCTCGTCGTGAAGACCATGGAGGCGCCCCGCGACCTCCAGGTCCCCGACCAGATCACCCAGTACACCTCCCTCGACGGCTCGATGCAGGCCACGGGCGACGTGCTCATGCTCGTCCGGCCCGACTTCGTGATCTTCGACGAACTGCGGAAGAGCGAGGACTTCACGACCTTTGCCGACATGCGCCTCGCGGGGGTCGGGATGATCGGGGTCGTCCATGCCCTCGAGGTGCAGGACGCCCTCCAGCGGTTCCTGGAGCGGGTGAACTTCGGGGTCCTCATCCAGGTGGTGAACACCATCTTCTTCGTCGCCGACGGCGAGATAGCGAAGGTCTTCGACCTCCAGTTCGGGATCCAGGTGCCGTCGGGGATGATGCGGGACTCCCCCCCGCGGCCGGTCATCTCGGTGAGGAACCAGGAGACGGGCGCCCTCGAGTTCGAGGTCTTCAGGCACGAGGGCGAGACCATCGTCATGCCCGTGGGGAGGGAGGGCGAGGAGGCGCGCCCCGCCCCCGCGGCGAGGAGCGAGGCGAGGGGCGACGAGCGGCTCTCCCGGAAGCTCCTCGAGAAGGAGATCCAGCGGGAGATCGGGAGGTACACCGCCGGCTACGTCGAGGTGAACCTGATCAGCGACAACAAGGCCGTGGTGTACATCGAGGACAAGGACGTCCCCGCGGCCATAGGGAAGGGCGGGAAGAACGTCTCCGGGATCGTGAACAAGCTCTCCGTCGGGATCGACATCCGGCCGCGGAGCGAGCTCGAGCGGCCGGTCCCCGAGGAGGAGGTCCAGCTCGAGGGAGGGTTCCGGATAAGGACCGACCGGAAGCAGCTCTCCATCATCGCGCCCGAGCACCGCGGGAAGATCGTGGACCTCTTCGCGGGGAAGGAGTACCTGTTCACGGCGACGGTCGGGGAGGACGGCGAGATCCGGCTCGCGAAGAACTCGACCATCGCCCAGGAGATGCTGCGCCGGCTGACCAACAAGGAGACCATCCGGGTCAAGCCGGTGTAGGCCCGGCCCCGGGCAGGGATCAGGTCAGGAGGAGGGCGGGTCTCCCGGGGAAGGCCATCCCCGCCCGCGGCTCGCCCGAGCCCTCGGCGGAGAGGATCTCGACCGCCCCGAACTCCTTCTCCAGCCTGGGGCGCGCCCCCGCGAGGACGCCGAGCTCGTCGAACTCCTCGATCCACTGCAGCTCCCCGAGCCTCGAGATCGCCATCTTGACGAACTGCGGCAGTTCCCGGGCATGCTCCTTCATCTCCGGTTGCTGCATGAGGGCCTTCATGATGGCCTTCATGTCCGGGTGCTCCATGCAGGCCGACCTGATGATGGCGAGCGCCTTCCACTTCCACGCGGGCGCGACGAACACCTTCACCGACGATACCCGCTCCATCTTCAGCAGCCCCTTGATGTGCAGGATGTCCGCCCTGAGGGTCTCGATCAGGTCCTCGGTGTGCTCCAGCTTCTCGTCTATCAGGGATTCGTCGGCCGCCGGCCATTCCGCGAGGCTCGCGAGCCCCTCCCCACCGGCCCGGGCCCACAGTTCTTCGGCGAGGTGAGGGATCATGGGGCAGAGCAGGCGGATCCATCTCACCGAGAGATAGCCGTTGATCGAAGGGATGTCCCCGGGATCGGCAGCCGTGATGGTCTTCCCATATATCGACGGGATCTCGTAGAGGACGATGGTCGAGTACTCCTTGAGCCGCAGGTCCGCGACCGCCCGGGTCGCCCGCAGGACGGCCCGCTCGATCTTCGAGAGAAAGACGGGGTATTTCAGGTATCCCCTGCCGTCCCCCCGGTTTTCAAGCATCTCTGAAACGGTCCGGTGAATGGAGGCGATCTGTCTCTGGATCGAGGTCACCTTGTCGACGGTGAAGTCCAGGTCGCTCTCCACGCTCGCCGCGTTGCAGAGGAGGGCCCGGATGGAGTCGGCGCCGTACTCCCTGATGACCTCGCCAAAGGAGATGACGTTCCCCTTGCTCTTGCTCATCTTCTCGCCCCCGGAGAGGATGAGGCCGTGGAACGAGAGCACCTTCGGCCAGTTCCGGGGGGCGAAGATGGCGCTGTGGGCAAAGAACATGAACGAGGTATGGTTCGAGATGTGGGGCTGGAAATCGTGCCGGTGATCGAAGGGATACCAGTACTGCCATTCCTCGTGAAGCCGCTTCAGCAGGTCCGCGTCGATACCCGTGCTTCGGGAGACCTCCCCGATGCTGCCCTCGGCGTTCATGACATAGTCGAAGAAAGCATCGGTCAGTTTCTCCTTCCCGATGCCGTTCGCCCGGAGAAGGTACGTTATCGGGTAGAGGGACATGTATATCGTCGAATCGGAGAGCGATTCGATCATCCAGCGGGGGTCCATGGGGAGGGGCGTCCCGAGCCCCCTCGTCCTCGCGCAGGGCCGCTTGTCCAGCCACCGGAACATCTGCTCGAGCTGCCGCCGGAATTTCTCGGGCCGGACATCGCACCCCCCCAGGCACTCGAAGGCCTTCTCCTTCCAGCCGGGTGCGTTGAAGTCCAGGAACCACTGCCCGTCGAGCACCGCGACGATCACCTCCCCGCCGTCGCGTGAGACCGCGGGCCGGGAGGTCTCGTGGAAGACGACGGCCCGGTGGTCCTCGAGGAGGCGCTGCTTCATGAGCTCCTTCGCCTGGTTAACGGGGAGGTTCACGTAGGGGCCGCAGTTCTCGTTCATGATGCCGGTGTGGAAGCCCGCCTTGTAGACCTCCTTCGTCGCCTCGGCGAGGGCATCCTCCTGGTCCAGCCCCGTTATCCTGAATTTTTTGACCGCGTCCGCCGCCGCCATCTCGCCAAAACCGGCTGAGCGGATGATGGGGATGGGTTCAATCGCCCGGATTTCGTCGTAGTCCAGTCCGAACTTCGCGGAGAGCTTTGGCGAATCCTGGAGTTCCTTCAGGGCGATGTAGTCGAAGGGCGCGTCGCTCGGGACGGAGGTGACGATCCCCGTCGCGACCTCCGGATCGCAGTGTGCCGAGGGCAGGATGGGGATCTCGCGCTCCACGAAGGGGGCGAAGCACTTCTTTCCAAGGAGCTCCGTTCCTTTCAGCCTGCGGAGCACGGTGTTCGACATCCCCTGGTAGCCGAGCTTCTCCGCGCAGGGCTGCGAGACGATCCATCTCTCGCCGGCCACCTCGGTCTCGACGTATTCCACGTCCGGGTTGACCCACATGTTCGTCTGGCCGTACATGGTCTCCGGGCGCAGGGTGGCCGCGAGGAGGAACGAGTCGCCGAAGCGGAACTTGATCGCGCAGAACTCCTGGATCTCGACGGGGTTCGTGTCCCCGTCCTTGACATCGTCCTCCCCGACCGCGTTGTTCAGGGTCTTCGAAAAGAGGATGGGATACCGGCCCTGGACGATGTAATGCTTCTCCGCGTACTTCCTGAACTGCCATTCCACGAGGGCCTGGTGCTCGGGGTCGTTCGACTGGAAGGACCGGCGCCAGTCGACGGATACCCCGAGTGACTGGAAGTCCTCGCGGGCCCTGGGCAGGAAAAACCTGATGACATTCTCGGGGTCGCTGAAGGACCGGACGATCCGGTCCGCCTCGGCAGGGTCCTCCACGTACCGCCGCACGTACTCGGTATAGGTCGAGACGGTCTTCGGGTCGTTCTCCCTGATGCCCAGGGAGATGCCGAGGACCGGGGTCCCCGAGACGTGGAACCCCAGGGGAAACAGGGTGTTCTCGCCGAGCATCCGGTGGAACCGGGCAAGGACGTCCGTGTAGGTCGCCACCCGGCACTGGCCGATGTGCAGGAGGCCGGAGACGTAGGGATAGGGGAAGCAGATGAAGAATTTCCTGCGATCTTCAGGCTTCACCTCGAAAACCCGGGCCTCCCGCCATGCGGCCTGCCACTTCTTCTCGATATCGGAAAAATTCAGCTCGGCTTTGACACCCATGCTCACCACCGTGAATCCCCTGCCGGCACCGAAGGATGACCTTCTCCTTTCCGTCCAGACAGGCCCGGTTGCACGATTTCCCAGTTTTCAGCGACCCGGAAGGAGAAAAAATATCCCATTTCGTTTCACCGGATATCCGCCCGAAGGAGGATGACGACGGCGGGGGGAGGCTCACTCCGCCCCTTCCACCGCCTTCTTCGCCCGCTTCACCCGCTCCTTCGAGGAGAAGCCGGTCACCCGGTCGAGGAACGTGCGGAACCGGCGGTTCGTGTCGAGGATGGTCGCCTCGTCGGCGTCCCGCTTCGAGACGGTATCGACGGCGACGGACTTCCCGCCCTCGCCGATCCGGACGGTCATCTTCGCGAGCGCCCCGAAGGAGACGACATAGCCGCCTTCCCCCTTCTCCGGCCTGACCCCGAAGCAGTCCGCGATGGCCCTCTCCACCTCTCCCCCGAGGTCCTTCGTGTGGCCCCGCTTGACCTGGAACTCCTGCATAATATTTTTTAAGTCGTGTCCCTATCTTAAGCTGCCGTGATCACCATGGAAGACAAGTTCATGCTCTCCAAACCCTGGGGCTCGTGGAAGGGCGAGCCCGTCAATAAGATCGTCGACGAGATCCGGATCATCTCGAAGCCCCTCCAGGACGACACGAAGACGATACTCATCGGCTTTCCCGGGAGCGGCCTCGTCGGTTCCATCGCCCTCCAGTACCTGGTGGACCAGCTCGAGTTCCCCCAGATCGGCTCCGTCACCTCGAAGTACTTCCCGCCCCTCGCCATGATGACGAAGGGGGTGATCAACGTCCCCGTCCGGTTCTACGAAAAGAACCAGCTCGCCGTGGTGGTCGGCGACATCCCGATCCACCCGATGATCTGCTACGAGGTGGCGACCGGCCTCCTCGAGTGGTTCTCCCAGTTCGCGCCGAAGGAGGTCCTCACCATCGCGGGGATCGTGACGAACGAGGCCGAGAAACGGGTCTTCGGCGTAGCCACGAACCCCGACGCCCTCCAGCGGATCCAGAACGAGACCATGATCCTCCCCATCGGCTCCATCTCGGGGATCGCGGGATCCATCCTCACCGAGTGCAAGATCCGGGAGATCTCGGGGCTCGGGCTCCTCGGCGAGACGGTGAACAACCCCGACCCGCGCTCCTCTGCGGCGACCATCCAGGTGCTCAACAAGATGTACGACCTGAAACTCGACGTCGGCCCCCTGGTCGAGCAGGCCGAGGAGATCGAGGCCGCCATGCACCGGATCGCGGAGGAGGTCCAGACCACCGAGTCGGGGCAGAAGAAAGAGCAGCTCCCGATGTACGGGTGAGGGGCATGGCCTTCGCTGCGCTCACGGGCATCTCCCCCGCCATCATCGAGGAGCTGAAGCGGGGGAAGCCCCGGACCGTGGAGCTCGCCTCGGCCCACAACGTCATCACCCTCACCGGCGTGAAGGCGGGCGACCACATCTTCCTGACCCCCATCGACTGCGCGGACCTCGGGCCGGGCGACCCGGGGATCATGGTCGAGGTGAACTCGGTCGCCATCTCCATGAAGCACTCCGTCGAGTTCGCCAACCCGGTGTACTTCGAGGAGCGGGAGCGGATGGCGGCCCGGATGCAGGTCCGGTACTGCGGCGCCTCGGTCGTGAAGCAGGTGGAGAGCCGGGGCATGGGCCGGCCGGTCCTCATCGAGGCGGTCAAGACCACCTGCTACCATGCCCACTGATCCCCCCGTCCCCCCTTTTTCCGAGCCTTCAATACCCATGAAGGCGCAATAACTCCGCTGGGGCTTGTGGCTTAGCCAGGACATAGCGCCGGGCTTCTAACCCGGATGCCGGGGGTTCGAATCCCCCCAGGCCCGCTGTCATATTCTTCGGGATTCTGGATCTTCCCACGTGATCGTCCCCCGTGTCTCTCAAACTGACAGGTACCCGAAGGGCTGATGCCCTTCTCGACTCCTGTTCCCTCCGGGAACAGTCGTGACCCCAAGGATTATTATCCGGTACAGCCACGCGGTTCCGGAGGGGTGAGGACAATGGTTCAAATGGGAAAGGCGGTCGAAGAAGGGGAACCGGCAGCTCCCCGGGCAGAGGACTGGCAGGCCCTCGGAAAGGCCGGAAAGAGGATCCAGGTCTGCAGGAACGGCCCTTACCAGGTCTTCGGCGGTATCCCCCTCTCGGTGCAACGGATCGTGCTCGACAAGGACGGGTTCTCCTCGGAATGGAGGGAGGAGGAGAAGGTCCCCGCAGATAACCCGTACATCCTCTGCCGGTGCGGGAGGTCGGCCACCCGGCCCTTCTGCGACGGGGTCCACAAGGAGATCCACTTCATGGGGACGGAGCACGCGACCCGGGACCCGTACCTCAGGCAGGCGAACCGGTACGAGGGGCCCGACCTCGTCCTGACCGACGCCGAGATCCTCTGCTCGGTGGCGAAGTTCTGCGAGCGGGCGGGCGGGATCTGGAAGCTCACCCGGGAGTCGGGGAACGGCGAGGCCCGGGCCATCGCCATCCAGGAGGCGGGGAACTGCCCCTCCGGCCGGCTCGTGGTCTGGGACCGGGAGACGGGGAACCCCATCGAGCCGGCGTTCCCCCCCTCCATCGGGCTCATCGAGTACCCGCAGGAAGGCCTGAGCGGCCCGTTCTGGGTGAGGGGGGGCATCCCCGTCATCGCCGAGGACGGCTGGGTCCACGAGGTCCGCAACCGGGTCACCCTCTGCCGGTGCGGCCACTCCTTCAACAAGCCCTTCTGTGACAGCAGCCACCTCCGGTACTCCTCGAGGAGCATCGTCACCGCCAAGGTGCCGAGGACCCGGCTCACCTCGCGGCCATGACCGGCCTCGTCGCCAGGCAGTCTGTCTTCGTCCGGGCCACTCCCGGGCAGGTCTGGAAGGCCCTCACCGATCCGGACCTGATCAGGCAGTACCTGTTCGGCACCGAGGCCATTTCGGACTGGAACACCGGGAGCCCCATCAGGTACCGCGGCACCTACGAAGGGAAATCCTACGAGGACAAGGGGCAGGTCATCCGGTCAGAGCCCGGGAAGGTGCTCGAGACCACGTACTGGAGCAGCATGTCCGGCCTCGCCGACCGGCCGGAGAACTACAAGGTCGTCACGTACGACCTCATACCGGAAAAGGACGGCACCCTGGTCACGGTGACCCAGGACAACAACCTGACCGAGGAGGAGAGGGTCCATTCCGAGGGGAACTGGAAGCTCGTGCTCGAGGGAATAAAGAAGCTCCTCGAAGGGTGAGAGGGCCGGAGGTTCCTGTTATCACCCGGTTTTACCGGATCTTCGTCCCGGGCGGCACGTCCCTGAGCGGGACGAGGAGGCTCGCCTGCTCGCCCGCCGCGAGGACCATGCCCCTGCTCTCGATCCCGAAGATCTTCGCCGGCTTCAGGTTCGCGGCGAGGATGACCGAGAGGCCGGCCATCTCCCCCGGCTCGTAGAACTCCGCCATCCCCGCGACCACCTGCCGCGGCTTCTCCTCGCCGATGTCGACGGAGAGCTTCAGGAGCTTCTTCGAGCCCTTCACGGCCTCGGCCGAGAGGACCTTCCCCACCCGGAGGTCCAGCCGGGAGAACTCCTCGATGGAGACGAGGTCCCGCTCGGCCACCGCCTGCTTCGCCTTCTCGGTCCGCTTCGCGAGGACCGCCTCGAACTCCCTGATCCGGCTATCCTCGAGCTTCTCGAAGAGCGGGGCGGGCTCGGGGAGGGTCACAGAGGCCATGGGCGTCGCCGCGTCTGAAAGGGGGCGGGCCCCGACCTCGTCGGCGTTCCCGAGCATCCGCCAGACCCTCGCCGCCGCGTCGGGGAGCACCGGCTCCATGAGGAGGGCGAGGGCATGGACCAGCTGGAGGCAGTCCTTCACCACGCCCTCCGCCGCCCCGGGGTCCGTCTTCATGAGCTTCCAGGGCGCCTGCTTCTGGATGTAGGTGTTCCCGTACGCCGCGAGGGCCATCAGGGCGTCGGTCGCCCCCTTGAACTCGAACTCCCGCACCGACCGGTCCATGTCGCCGACACACCGCCCGATCGCCTCCATGGTCTCCTCCCCGATGGGCCGGTCCGGTACTTTCCCGAAGAACTTGTGGGCGAAGAAGAGGCTGCGGTAGATGAAATTCCCGAGGGTGGAGACGAGCTCGTTGTTCACCCGCTCGGAGAAGACCTGCCAGGAGAAGTTCAGCTCCTTCGTGTGGTTCGTGTACGAGAGGAGGTAGTACCGCAGGTAGTCGGCCGGAAGGCCCCTGTCCAGGTAGTCCTCGCCGGTCCAGACGACATAGCCGCGGGACTTGGAGAACTTCTGGTCATCGATCTTGACCATCCCGCTCGCGACGACCGCGAGGGGCGGCGAGTAGCCGGCACCCCTGAGGAGGGCGGGCCAGAAGATGCAGTGGTGGTAGATGATGTCGCTCCCGATGAAGTGGGTGACCCGGTTCTTGCCGCACCAGTACCGCTTCCAGTCGAGCCCCTTCGACCGGGCCCACTCCTCGGTGAAGGAGATGTACCCGATGGGGGCATCGACCCAGACGTAGACGACGAGGTCGTCGTGGCCGGGGAACTTCACCCCCCAGTCGAGCGTGCGGGTGATGTTCCAGTCCCTGAGACCTTCCTTCACCCACCCGAGGGCATAGTTCCGGGCGTTCGCCGTGCCCTGCAGGTCAGGGAGGTACTTCTCCAGGAAATCGCCGAACTCCGAGAGCCGGAAGAAGAAGTGCTCCTGCTCCCTGAGCTCGGCATCCGTCCCGCAGATGAGGCACCGCGGCTTCCTGATCTCGCCCGGTTCCAGGTGCCTCCCGCAGCCCTGGTCGCACTCGTCCCCGCGGGCGGGGGTGTCGCAGTACGGGCAGATCCCCTCGACGTACCGGTCGGGGAGGAACCGCTTGCACTTCGGGCAGTAGCTCTGCTCGACCACCTTCGAGTAGATGTAGCCGTTCTCCTTGAGCGCGTTCACGATGGACCTGGTCCTGCGGTGGTTCGTCTCCCCGTCGGTCATCCCGAAGTGGTCGAAGCGGATCCCCATCCGCTGGAAGATGTGGGCGAAGTGCTCGTGGTACCGGCTGGAGAGCTCCCTCGGCGAGACCCCCTGGTCCTCGGCCATGACCACGATGGGGGTGCCGTGGTTGTCCGAGCCGCAGACGAAGACGACCTCCTCGCCTCTCCGGCGGAGGAACCGGACGTAGAAGTCGGCGGGGACATAGGTCCGCAGGTGGCCGAGGTGGCACGGACCGTTCGTGTAGGGGAGCCCGCAGGTTACGAGAATGGGTCCATCGCTCATCTCTATGCTTTTTGTCCCCCGGGCTATAAAAAGGATACAAGGCATGGCAGGCACGAGGAGAGTCCCGGTCAGGTCGTTCGGCTCCGAGGTTGCCGAGCCGTCCGTTGGGGAGCTCGCCGGCTGGGTGAGGGAGAGGAAGGGCGAGGCCGGCGACCTCACCTCGTTCCTCCTCGAGAAGTCCCTCGATCCCCAGGAAGGCGTGGACCGGCCCTGCGCCGGCGGGCGGATATACCGGGCCAGGATGCGGGAGGCCTTCGAGGGACTCGACGGGGACACGCTGATGGCCGAGCCGGGGGTGAATACCACGTTCGTCGAAGGGGACGCCCGGTGGGCCGCATCCCGTGCGGCGGGCACCTGGTTCGCCATCCCGTGCCCGCACCTTCTCGGGCTCAAGGACGGGTTCTCCCATGACCGCGGAGAGTTCTGCGAGGCGGTCTGCGGCTGCTACCGGCAGATCATGAGGGCGATGAGGGACGCGGGAGCGGGCGGGCACGTTCTCATCGGGGAGGTAGTGCGGGAGGACGAGCTGGAGCACCTCGCCGGCCCGCGGGCCTTCTTCTTCTCCCCAGACCTCGCGAAAGAGGACCTGTCGACCCTCCTCGAAGCCCAGAGCTCGGCGGCGGTCCCTCCCGCCCTCATTCCCGCGGTGCTCGGGCTCCTCGACGAGTACGACGTGCGCTCGGTCTCCATCCTCGACGGGGAGCGGGAAGACCTCCTCGCCGCCCTGGAGCAGCTCGACCCCGACCAGGTAACGCTCGGGGGCTACTGCGGGGAGGGCAGGAGGGGCAGGGAGGAAAAGGGGGAGGAGGAGAAGGGCTGCGGGGAATACTGGAAAGCCCTCGTGGAGAGGGCCGTCATTCCCCGATAGACTCTGCCACGGCCACCAGGTCCTCGAAGTGCCGGTTCCGCCTCACGAGGAGGAACGCGAGCCGGTCCACGAAGGTGAAGGGGAAGGTCCCGCCGGAGGCATGGGGGTGCCCGCCGCCGCCGAACTTCCGGGCGATGAGGTGGCTGATCGCCGGCACCGAGCGGATGGAGAACCGGCCGTTCGACGATACGATCACCTCGATATCGGAGCGGAAGGTCTCCCTGACCCGGTAGGCGGTGTCGTTCGTGTACCCGTAGAGGGGGGCGAACGCGATCCGGTACCGGGTCCCGAGGACCCTCGCGTGCCGGATGCTCTTCCTGATGTTCCGCTCCATCTCCGAGAGGATCCGGCGGTACTCCTCCTCGATCCGCTGGTCGGTGAACCGCCCCTCGACGAGCCGGTCCCTCACGTACTCCCGGAAGCCCGGTTTCGAGAGGATCCGGCCGAGGACCGTGGCCCTCGGGTCCTTGTTCTGCCAGAGGTCGTAGTCGCAGACCACCCGGGCGATCTCCGCCGCCTTTTCATCGCCCGCCGCGAGGTCACGGGCGACGATGCCGGTCGCGCAGGTGGCGGTATCGACGGTGAGGAGCGAGACGAGGGGCCTGACCACGTTCTGCTCCCGCTCCTCCCACCGGTGGTGATCGCGCCACTCCACCTTCCAGCCCGAGTCCCTGGCCCTCTTCAGCCACCGCTCGGCGCCCGCCTGGTACCCGAGGTCGGTGATGGACAGGAGGTCCCCCGCCGCCTTCACCTCGGAGACGGCGGCGAGGACGTAGGAGAAGTTCCCGACCGAGGCCCAGACGGTGAAGACCTCGCCGTGCTTCAGCCGGTGGATCGCGTCGCAGCCGGCGGCGTCCAGGTCGTTGTGGGTCAGGTGGACCACCTTCCCCTTCCTCCCGCCGAGAGCCTCCTTCAGCTCCGCGCCCGTGTACTTCCCCGAGATCTCCTGCCCGGCCATCGGTATACCGTGGGCCGGCACATTATAAAAGCGGTGCCCTTCCTGCGGGAAAACCGAGTATTTAATAATCCTTCAGGAGATACGTTTCCTACCTGCCTCAGTAGCTCAGACTGGGAGAGCGCCAGACTGAAGATCTGGTTGTCCCCGGTTCAAATCCGGGCTGAGGCATTCCCGAAAAAAAGTGACCTTTTCTATATATCCACCCAGATCCCGTCACCTTCGACCGTGACCGGGTAGGATGGTTCCGATTCGGCCGCCGGCCCCCGTACAACGGCGCCGGTCTTCAGGTTGAACCGCGATCCATGGCAGGGACAGGTGACGACCTCCTCCTCGATCCGCCCCTTCGAGATGCTGCACCCCCGGTGGGTGCACCTGTCGCCGATGGCAGAGAACTTCCCGCCGATGTTCGAGACCGCGATCCCTTTCCCCTCCGCCTTGAACCCCTTCATCGTTCCGGGGGGAACGTCCTTCACGAGCCCGACCTGCACCTTTCCCATGTTTCACCTGCACCGGCCGTCCGTCCCGCGGGAAATAAGCATATCGCGGTGTTCCACTTTTTGCAAGACCGCGAAAACCATATAAGAGCGAGGGCTCATCCCCTGCCCATGAACGCCATCCGGTACGCGTCCCTCTCCGAGAGGGGGATCCGGGCGACCAACGACGACTCGATCTTCACGGGGCCGGTCGGTGCCCTCCAGCTCTTCGCCATCGCCGACGGCGAGATCCTCCGGCCGGGCGGCCAGGCCGCGAGCGAGATCGCGATCCGGTGCCTGGGGGACGAGGTCAGGGACGCCTCGGGACGGCCGCCGGCGACCGTCCTCGCGAGCGCCGTCCTCAGGGCCGACGGGGAGATCCGCAGGGAGTCGAAGAAGGCGGGGGCGAGGGAGGGGATGTCCACCAAGCTCACGGCCTGCCTCGTCAACTGGGACAGGGCATGCACCGTCCTGGACACGGGGGAGGGGAGCTGCTATTTCATCGGTCCCGACGGCATCCGGACTCCCCGGGAGCGGGCCACCGGCGGGGCGAAGGCCGGTTCGGGGGCCCGTGCACCGCCGGGCTGGGGCGGGTGCGACGAGATGCTCTCCCACACCCTCGGCGCGCCCCGGGTCCTGAGGGAGTCCGACATCACGACCACGAGCCTCGCGGGCTCGATCCTGCTGCTCTCCTCCGACGGTCTCCACGACTTCGTGGAGAGGGAGGAGATCCTCGGGATCGTCCTCCGGTACCGGGACAACCTGGAGGCCGCCTGCCAGGCCCTCGTCCATCAGGCCCTCACCGACGGGAGCGATCGCACGATCTCGGTGATCCTGGTTCAGGGCGAGGATGCGTGAAATACCCCCTTCCTATCCCGATCCGGGGCAGAGCATGAACGGCGTTGATCCCGCGGGGGCGGGGCGGATGCCCGTGCTCTTCATCGGGCACGGCTCCCCGATGAACATGGTGCAGGAGAACCCCTTCACCGAGAGCCTCACGGCCCTCGGGAAGGCCCTCCCCAGGCCGCGGGCGATCATGGTCATCTCGGCGCACTGGCTCACCCACGGGTCCTTCGTCGGCTGCATGGAGAAGCCCCGCCTGATCTACGACTTCTACGGGTTCCCGCAGGAGCTCTACCGGGTGAAGTACGAGTGCCCGGGGGAACCGGCCCTCGCGAGGCAGGTCACGGGGCTGGATGGCGCGAGGGGCATCGTCCGGTGT
>DATIYO010000046.1:0-3763 GCA_035517575.1 Methanomicrobiales archaeon | reverse complement strand
CCAGGTGACCGAGCACCTGGCGCTTCTTTGCCTCGACGGCCTTCGGGTCGACCCCCGCGGAGCTCATCGCGGTGATGTCTCGCGCGGCCCGCCGGAACCGGCGGAGGACCATCTGGGACTTCCAGATCTCCCGCTTGTTCCTGAGACCGTAAGTGACGAGGAGCTTGAACTCGTCGGCCTGCCGGCCCTTCTCGAACTTGCGGGTCGGCTTCTCGTACTGCTTGTGGTTCTTACCCGGGTATCCCATGGTTCGGCCTCCTCACTCCTTCTTCCGCCTCACGCCGACGGTCGTCCCCGTGCGGCCCGTGGACTTCGTCCGCTGGCCCCGGACCTTCTGCCCTGTCTCGTGCCGGATGCCGCGGTAGCACCGGATCTTCCGCATCCGGTTCACGTCGTCCTCCTTCCCGATCAGGACGTCCGTCGAGAGGAGGTGCTTCCCCTCGCCGGTGTAGGGGTCCGCGGGCCGGTTGAGCATCCACTTCGGGACCTGCGGCCCGTAGGCGTCCACGACCTGGCGGAGCCGGTCGACCCCCGCGTCGTCGAGCTTGCCCATGACGTCGAGGGGGTTCACCTGCGCGAGCCTCGAGATCGCCCGCGCCGTGATCCTCCCGATGCCCGGGATCTTGGTGAGCGCGATCTGGACCGACCGCGTCCCGTCGAGGTCGGTGTTCCGGATCCGGACGAAGTACTTTATGTCCTTGTCGACGGGCTTCTCGGGCGCGGCCGCGGGGGCCTTCTCCTTCTTCTCGGCCCCCTTCTTCTCCCCGCCCTTCTCCTTCTTCTCGGGAGCCTTCTCCTTCGCCGCCTCCGGAGCCTTCTCCCTCTTCTCGGGAGCCTTCTCCTTCGCCATCTCCGGAGCCTTCTCCGGAGCCACGTCCTTCACGTTCTCTCGGTCTTCCATCCCATCGCCCCGCAGGAGATCCGCAAGCGCTGAGGGAGGGATTTGAACCCTCGAGTCCCACAGGGACACAGGTTTAGCAAACCTGCGCCATACCTGGCTTGGCTACCTCAACAGGTGAATCTCGCATCTTTCGATACTCGCGATGCAGGAACTGCACCGCTCCACGAACGGCGTAATAAATAAGCGACGGGGGCTGATAAGGGTTGTGGTGAGGGAGGTTTCGAGCGGCGAAACCGCGAGAAACCGACCTGGAGCAACCCGCCGGAAGGCGGGGTGCGACCTGGGAGGGTTCATCAAGGGGAGGTTTCATCAGAAACCGACCTGGAGCGACGACGAATATTCCCGAAGGGAATATGAGTGCCGCGACGAGTAGTCGCGGCGGAGTCGCGATGAACTCGGCCTGGAGCGACGTCCGGGACGCGGCCTTTCCCTGCGAGAAAAAAGGGGTTTTCAGGCCTTCTTCATCATGCCGAGGGAGGCGACGGTCCGGCCGAACGCCTCGTTGAGGACCTGGGCGAGGCCCGAGTACACCGCCGCGAAGCCGCAGAGGATGCCCTCGTAGCCCGCGATCACCGTGATCGTCCCGTTCCCCGTCGCGTCAGCGGCGGTGAGGAGGAAGAAGAGGATGGCGAGGGTGCCGAAGACGACCTGCATCGCCCGCGAGTGGTTCAGGGTGCCGATGAACATGATCGCGGTGAAGAGGCCCCACATGAAGAAGTAGGCCGCCATGGCGGTGCCCGCGGAGGCATCGGCGAGCCCGAGCTTCGGGAGGAAGAGGAGCCCGACGAGGGAGAGCCAGAAGAGGCCGTACGAGAGGAAGGCCGTCGTCCCGAAGGTGTTCCCCTTCTTCCATTCCATCACGCCGGCGAAGACCTGGGCGAGGCCGCCGTAGAAGATCCCCATCGCGAGGATCATCGACCCGAGGGCGAAGAACCCGGCGTTGTGCAGGTTCAGGAGCACGGTGGTCATCCCGAACCCGAGGAGCCCCAGGGGCGCCGGGTTCGCGGTGAGGTCGAGGTTCTTCACCAGGGTTTTTTTCTCGGTTTCCATTTCACGCAACTCCGTGGATCAGGGAAGGTGGCTGAGGGTTCCGGAGAGGCCGTCCCGACGGGGCGATCCACCCGGACCTGATTTTACATCATTAATCATGTATATTTCTGGATAAGAAGGTTGCGATTTCATCGCGGGACGGCGACCGGTGGGACTTCCCCCGGAAAAAATGAGCGCGGGCGGGTTTTTCCCTACAGCGCCTTCACGAGCGCCTCGAGGGTGACGAGGCCGGCGAGCTGGCCGGACTCGGTGACGGGGAGGGCCGAGATGCCCTTCCCGAGCATGAGCTCGACGGCATCGGGGACCGGGACGGACTTTTCTGCGGCGATCACGGGGGCGGACATGATGTCCCTGACGATCAGGTTCCGGATCCTCGCGTCCTGGTGCTTCGTCTCGACCATCTCCCGGAAGCTCGCGAGGGAGGTCGCGACGTCGGTCTCGGTCACGATCCCCACGATGGAGCCGTCCGACGTGACGACGAACCGGGTGATGCCCTCGTCGAGCATCCGCCGGCGCATGTGGACGACCCGCTCGTCCGCCTGGATGGTGTACGCCTTCTCCATGAGGCGCTCGAGCGGCACGTCGGGCTTCATGGCCCGGAGGAGGTCGGCGTACCCGACCTTCCCGATGAGCCGATGGTTCTCGTCGAGGACCACGACCACCTTCGAGGCCTGGAGGAGCGGCACGAGGATCTCGACGGACTGGTCGGGGTACACGCTCGTGAAGTCGTCCTTCACATGGCTCGCGACATGGATCTTCGTCGGGGAGATCCGGGCGTTCCTCCGCGTCCCGAGGATCTCGGCGACCGACCTCCTCGAGATCGTCCCGACGACCTCGCCGTTGTTCGTCACGATGAGCGGGTCGACGCCCTCGTCGATCATCTTCCCCAGGGCCTCGGTGATGAAGGCCGACTTCGCGATGGATGCCGCACGGGACATCACGTCCCTCACGCTGCTCTTGCCCGTCATTTCGCTACCTCCCGGATGATATGGTCGCGGTCCACGATGCCCGCGAGGTTCCCCCCGTCGGTCACGACCACCGAGCTGATGTGGTGCTCGCGCATGAGGGCGACCGCTGCCGTCACGGGCTCGTCCTTCCCGATGGTGATCACCGGCCGGGACATGATGTCCTCGGCGACCGCAGAGACCTCCACCACGTACCGGTACCGCTTCCTGCCGCCGGACTCGCCCTTCCGGAGCATCTTCACGTCCCTCCTGGGGAGCCCCGCCGAGGTGTCGGTCTCGTACCGGTAGAGGGCGAGGTTCCCCTCGGTGATGATCCCCGCGAGGGTCCCGTCGTCGTTCACGACCACGAGGGGCTCGCTCCTCTCGCTCATCAGGTTCACGACATGGTCGAGGGAGTGGTACCGGTTCACCGTCGCCGCCTCGCCCATGAGATCGCCCGCCTTCGTGGTCAGGCTGTTCACCGAGCCGGAGCGGAGGATGTCGGTCTTCGTCACGATCCCCGCGAGCTTCTTCCCGTCGAGGACGGGGAGGCCCGAGACGTCCCGCGCCATCATGAGGGCCGCGATGTCCGGGACCCGTGCATCGGGGGTGACCGAGACCGGGTCGGGGACCATGAGCACGTGGACCGGGATCTGGTCGATGGGACGCCTCCGCCAGACGGGGTCCGACTGCCGGAGCCGGTAGGCGAGGTCCTTCTTCGTGATGATCCCGACGAGCCGGTCCCCGTCGAGGACCGGGAGCCGCGAGATCCGGTGGGAGAGCATGAGCCGGCGGGCATGGGCGACGTTCTCCTGCCTGCCCACCACGTACACGGGTGATGACATGATGTCTGACGCGATCATCGCTT
>DATIYO010000045.1:0-11801 GCA_035517575.1 Methanomicrobiales archaeon | reverse complement strand
CGTCGCTCGGGAACTTGGACATCTTCACCTGGACGGTGGTTCCCTTCCCGCACCGGGCGGCCTCCTCGATCCGTGCCGCCGCGAGGGCCGCGACGGCGTCGATGTAGGCGATCCCCGTCGAGACCCCCTCCTTCCGGACCTGCGCCCACTTCTCGTTATCGGGCACCCCGAGGATGCTCCCCTGGTGGACGAAGACCTCGTTCCCGCACGCCGGCCCGAGGAGCTTCGCGTTCGCCTCGGGTTCCTCGACGAAGACTTTTACATGGTGGCCGAGGAGCTCGCCCTCCCAGGCGGTGAATGAAACGGGCCCGGGTGCCGTCGGGTTGGCGAGGCCGGTCTCGCGGATCGCCCGGGCGACGAACCTGCCGGTGACCGTCGCCGGCTCCTCCTTGAGCGAGACCGCGCCGGCGATCTCGCGGTCGGTGAGCTCCCTCGGGAAGAACTGGGGGTACGAGAGGGCCCGCATGTCCTCCTGCCCGGTGAGGATCATGGCGAGGCGCTCCACGCCGAGGCCCAGGTTCATCACGGGCACGCCGATGCCATACTCGGCAAGGGCCGACGGGGAATAGACCCCGAAGGTGGCCACTTCCACCTCCCCGCGGACGGGATGGGTCGCGTACACTTCCGTCTGGGACCCGGGCATGTAGTACTTGGACCGCTTCTCGTCGGGCTTGAAGGTGAACTTCGTGAACCCGAAGGCCGAGAGGAGGGCCTCTGCCACGGCCTTCCCGTCCTCATTCGTCACGTCCTCGCCGGCGACGACGCACGAGGCCGAGTGGTAGGTCATGAGCCGGGTCGGCCCCTCCTCCTGCTCCCGCCGGAAGCAGCGGTCGACGGAGAAGAGCCGGATCGGGTGCGGCCGGCGCTCCCAGCTCGCCGACAGGGTGAGGAACCAGCCGCTCGTCATGTGGCTCCGGAGCGTCCGCCGGGTGGACTCGGGCGAGAGCTCCCGGAACTCGGGGAAGACCCGGTCCATCACCTTCACGACGGTCGCGTCGTCGGCCGCGAGCACCTCCGAGATGGCATGGACCAGGTCGTCGCCCTCCACCTCGCCCTTCTTGTAGGCATGGAGGGTCTCGCGGAGGCGGGTCTCCACGTCGGCCCCGACCGGCCGGCCCAGGATCTCCCCGATGGCGTCGAGGCGTTCCTTCCCGATCCCGACGTTCGGGCGGGGGAGGCCGCCCAGGTAGAAGACCCGGTCGAGGACCGCCATCGCCTCGGGGCCGAACTGCCGGTACACCTCCTGCTCGTCGACGATCAGGGGGTTGCAGCTCTCCTCGAAGCCGAGGGAGAGGTACACCTCCCTGAGACGGTTGATGGTGTCGAACACGGGGTGGGGCCTCGCCCGGGGGTACCGGAGCCGCGGGTACCGCCCGTCGCCGGCAGGCGGGGTGAGCACCTCCGGCCCCGCGTGCCATGCCCGCTCGAAGTCCTCCCTCGCCCGATCCCGGTATTTCCCTGCGTCGAACCTCATCCCATCCGCTCCAGGAGCACCACCCGGCTCGCCGGGCTCTCGTCCCTGACCTCGTAATCGGAGCCGCCCGCGAGGGCCGAGGCGAAGGCCTGGACCTCCCCGTGTTCGGGCATGTTCTCCTTCCTCAATCGTTTTCTACTGTACCCGAGGAACATATAACCCTTCACTTCCACGAATCGTGCCCCGGATTCCTGTACCAGCCTCGCATAGCGGTCCGGATGGAGATCGTTCTCCCCCCGGACGAGGGTGACCCGGACCGCCGACCTCCTCCCCCCGAGGAGGCCGAGGCTCTCCACGACCCGCTCCCAGCTGTCGCCGACGGGCCGGCAGACCCGGTCGTAGGTCTCGCGGTCCGGCGCACAGAGGGAGACATAGGTCTGGAACGGGTGGGTCGCTTCGAGCACCCAGGGGCGGGTCCCGTTCGAGACGAGGAAGGTGGTGTACCCCCGGCCATGGAGGAGGTCGACCAGCTCGGGGAGGCGGGAGTAGCAGGTCGGTTCGCCCGCGAGGGAGATGGCGACGTGCCTCGGTGCGAGGGCCTCATCGAACTTCCCCGGGGGGACCCGGTACGAGGGCTTGTAGCCCGAGAGGGCCCGCTTCTGGAGGTCGGGGAGCCGGTCCACCATGAGCTCCGGCGGGAGATCCTCCTCGGCGGAGGGCTCGTGCTCGAAGGAACGCCAGCAGAAGAGGCACCTCTGGGTGCACCGGAGGGTCGGGGTCATCTGGACGCAGCGGTGGCTCTCGATCCCGTAGAACCGGTGCTTGTAGCACTGCTCCCCGCCGCAGAGCGCCCGCTTGCACCAGAGGCAGGGCTTCACCGCCGCCGAGGAGTTCGGGGCGACGAACTGGTACCCCTGCCTCGCGAGCGCGAGCCGCTGGTCCGCCGGTTCACATGGTGCTGAGCGCATCGATCCCCAGGGTGGCCAGGGCCTCTGAGAGGGTGTTCGCCGTCGCGGCGACCAGGGTGAGCCGGCTCTCCCGGGTCGCCCCCTCGCTCTTCAGGACCGGGAGGTGCTGGTAGAAGGTGTTGAAGAGGTTCGCGAGCTCGTGGACGTAGGTGGCGAGGAGGTGGGGCCGGAGCTCCACGGTAACCTGCTCGACGACCGCCGGGAACCGGGCGATGGCCTTCGCGAGGGCGACCTCCATCGGCTCCCGGAACTCGAAGGCATGCCCGAACTGCCCCGCTTTCTCGAGGATGGAGCAGGCCCGGGCATGGGCGTACTGGATGTACGGGCCGCTCTGCCGCTCGAAGTCGAGGGCCTCCTTCCAGTCGAAGACCATCGCCTTCTCGGGGGAGATCTTCACCATGTCGTACCGGATGGCGGCGATGGAGACCGAGCGGGCGATCTCCCGCCGGGCGGCCTCGCCGAGCTCGGTGCGCCGGCTCGTCACCTCGGCGAAGGCATGCCCCGCGACCTCGGCCATGAGGGCGTCCGCCGAGACGAACTTCCCCGCCCGGGTGGACATCGAGCCCTCCGGGAGGGAGACGAACTCGAAGTGGACGATGGTCGGGGGGGTCTCGCCGAGGAGCTTCAGGGTCGAGACGAGCTGGGCGCCGATGAGCTTGTGGTCGGCCCCGAGCACGTCGATGATCCGGCCGAAGTTCCGGGCCTTCCAGACATGGTAGGCGATGTCCCGGGCGGCGTAGACCGTGGTCCCGTCGCTCCGCCTGAGGATGTACGGCTTCTCGAAGCCCATGGCCGCAAGGTCGAGCCAGACGGTCTCGTCCTCGTGGTACTCGTCGAGCCTCCGCACCCGGCCGAGGACCCGCTCCACGTCGCCGTTCCGGATGAAGTCGCTCTCCCAGACGAACCGGTCATGCGAGACCCCGAGGTCGGCGAGGGTCTTCCTGATCCCGTCCAGGCAGGTCGTGACCGCGGTGCGGAACCGCCTCATCACCTCGGGGTCCCCCGCCTCCACCCTCTGCATGAGCCGGTCGATCTCGCCGAGGGCCGCCTTGTCCCCCTCGAGGTCGCGGTTCGCCCGGATGTAGGCGTTCGCGATCCGGTCGTCGCCCTTCGCGGCGGAGTCCCCCGCCCCGTACCGGTCGACGGCCCAGGCGACGATGGCGATCTGCCGCCCCATGTCGTTCACGTAGTAGTGGGTCTCCACCCGGTAGCCGGCCTTCCGGAAGGCCCGGGTCAGGCAGTCCCCGATGATGGTATTCCTGATGTGCCCGACGTGGAGGGGGCCGTTCGGGTTTGCCGAGGTGTGCTCGATGACGACCTTCCCGTCCCGGGCGGGGAGGCTCCCGTAGCCGGGCTTGAGCGCCCCGCGGATCGAGTCGCCGAGATAGGTCTCGCCGAAGGTGAAGTTCAGGTACGGGCCCGTCGCCTTCACGCCGATCCCCGCGAGGCCGGGGTCTGCGGCGAGCTCCTTCGCGAGCCCCGCGGCGACCTGGGCCGGGTTCTTCCGCTCCTTCTTCGCGAGGGAGAAGGCGATGGTCGAGGCGAGGTCCCCGTGCTCACCGCCGTCGACGATGCAGGGGTCGGCCCCGCCGGTCTTCTCCCGTATGGCCCGGGCGACCCGGGCCGAGTACTCGAGGAACATCAGTATCCCGTCCGGTAGCGGAGGATCGCGGCGATGCCCCCGAAGGCGTTGAAGAGCATCGAGCCCTCCTCGAACTCGTCGGAGATGATCTCCACCTTCGTCCCGGTCCGGTCCGCGAGCTGGGTGAGGGCCTCGACGATGTCCACCTCCTCCTCGATGACGAGGGGGGTGGAGCAGGCGGGGCAGTTCCCGAGCTCGAGCTCGTGGATCTTCGCGCCCGCCTCGGTCTGGACCGTCTGTTCGTGCCGGTGGGAGCAGTTCGGGCACTTGATCCGCACGTGGGCCTTCCGGAGGCGCGCGGAGAGGAGCAGGGTGTCGACGGCGCCCGCCTCCAGGTTCTTCTTCACCGACTCCTCGCCATAGGCCGCGTTCCCGTTCTCCTTCACGAGCTCCTGGAGGAACCGGGTCATGATCTGCTTCTCCCTGACGATGTCCATCCCCTTGAGGGCGTCCTGCGCCGCGTCCACGAGCTCGGAGAGGCCGCTCTCGTTCGTGTACGAGACGTCGAAGAGGCCGATGACCCTCTTCTGGATCTCGTGGTGGAGGAAGCCGCCGGCCTCGAACTCCTCCTTCGTCGGGGTGGGCCCCCCGATGAGGACCCCCTTGAACCGCTCGAAGAAGTCCTTCTCGGCGAGGAAGTCGGCGCTCGCCCGCTCCCCCACCTTCTTGTAGAACTCGTTGATGGCGATGAGCCGCAGCCGGGCGAACCGGACCGACGACTGGCCGCCCTTCCGCTGCTTGCCCGGGACGGTCGAGGTCGCCCCCGAGAGGGGCTCGATCCGGTCCCCGCGGAGGAACCCCCAGTACGCCTCCCGCCGGTCGAGGACGATGAGCCCGTACACCTGCTTCTCGGTGAGCATGTTCCGCAAGGGATCGAGCTCGAACTTCGAGGAGCAGCGGTACATGGAGAGGGTCAGGGGCTCGGGCGGCTCGATGACGGTGCACTCGAGGTCGGACCGGTCGCCCTGGGTGCGCTGCACCGTCCCGCAGAAGACCGCCATCCCGTTCGGCGGCGGGCGCCTGTAGTACTTGAGCCGGGCGAGGACCGAGGAGATGGCCGACTGGACGTTCGTCCTCGTCTGCTTGGACTTGATGTTCGAGCACTGCCCGAACTCGTCCCGCAGCTGGGCCGTCACGTCATGGATCTGCTTGTCGGGCGGGATGTAGAGGGTGATGAGCTCGGTCCCGCTCCCCTCCTTTGCCTCGAGCTTCTCGAGGGTCTTTTTGAACTCGTACCGGCGCCGGGCCTCGTCCTGCTCGGTCTGCGCCCCGGCGGGTTTCTCTGCGCTCACTTCTTCCTCGCTCCCCGTTCTTCTCATACTATGGTGGGCTTTTCTCTATAAACCATCGATGGCGGGGGGAGGAGCGAGGTTTCGTCAAAGGGAGGTTTCATCAGAAACCGACCTCGAGCGACGACGGCGATTTCCAAGGGAAATCGACGTGCGGCGACAGAGTCGCCGCGCAGTCGCGAAGAAACCGATCTCATCCACCCGTGCAGATCGGGATGACCTTCCGGTCCACCTCCTCGTTCTCCCCGTGGGTCCCGTTGAAGACGATGAAGGTCTTCGGGTTCCCCGCCCGGCGGTAGAGCTCCTCCCCGTAGGTGAAGTTGATGATGGGGTCGGTCCTGGAGTGGAAGATCCAGACGGGCCGCGGGGCGATCTTCCCGATGGCATGGTCCGGGTCGATGGAGAGGAGGAAGCGCGAGGCGTTCCCCGTGTACTCGTCGCCGGCGAGGCCGAGCCCCGAGGTGGACACCCCGATGTACCCCGCGAAGCCCGTGTCGGCCGCCGCGGCGATGGCGGCGTACCGCCCGCCGTTGCTCGCGCCCATCGCGTACACCGGTGCCCGCCCGGGGTGGACCACGACCCCCCGCGCGGCCGAGAGGTCGCAGACGGTCTTGTAGAACTCGGGCCAGGCGCCGCTGTCGAAGGCGAGGAAGTCGGCCTGGGGGTTGAAGGGCCAGCCGGCGGTCTCCCCGCCGTTCCCCCGCAGGTCGAGGACGAGGGCCGAGCACCCCGCCATCGCGTAGGACTCGACCCGCGCCTTCTCGTCCTCCTTGGTCACGCCCGCGCCAGGTGCGAGGACGACCGCCCCGAGCGGCTCCCCGGCCGGCTCGGCGAGGAGACCGTACACCTCCTCGTCGATGTTCCGGAAGGAGACCCCGGTGAGGGTGAGGGAGGCGTTCGTCACGAGGACCTGCCGGTCCACGGTCGCGGGGGTCGGGCAGGAGATGGACAGGAACCCGTCGCTGCTCACCGAGAAGGACGGGCCGCCTGCCCCGATCCCCGCGCATCCCGCGAGCAGGACGAGCCCGGCCAGGGCGGCCGCGAGAATCAGAAAAGCGTTCCGCATCCCCTCACCCCAGGCACCGGCTCACGAGCGCGATGGTCTTCGCGTCGCTGATCCTGCCGTCGCGGACCATCTCCCGGACCGCCGGAACGGGCACCCTCACCACCTCGATCTCCTCGTCCTCGTCCTTCCCGAACTCCCGCGACGGCGCGAGGCCGCGTACCTCGAAGAGGTGGATCTTCTCGGTGGTGAACCCGGGCGTGGTCCAGATGAACCCCCGCGGGAGGAAGGTCTCCCCCGCGAGGCCGGTCTCCTCGATGAGCTCCCGCCTCGCCGTCTCGAGGGGCGTCTCGCCCTCGTCCATCGTCCCCGCCGGTGCCTCGCAGAGGTACTCCCCGACGGCGAACCGGAACTGGCGGAGGAGGATGCAGGTGTCCCCGTCGATGGGGAGCATCGCCGCCGCGTCGCCCGGGTGGATGACGACCCGCTCCTTCTCGCGCCCCGAGGGGAGCCGGTACAGCTCCTTCACCACCCGGAGCCTCTTTCCCCGATAGATCTCGGTCATGGTATCCCTCTCCCTCCCCTGCTTTTCCTGCCCGCCGCCTCTGCCATCGTCATCTCACCCCGAGGATCTTATGCAGCTGGAGCTGGAACCTCACCGGCAGGTTCCGGTCCAGGACCTGCCTCGCGAGGGCGGCGGGGTCGGACCCGAAGACCGGCGAGACGAGGAACTCGCCCCGGATCGGGTGGGCCGCGACGATCTCCGCCGCATACGCGAGGTCCCCCGAGTCCTTCACCACGAACTTCACCGAGTCCCCTTCGGCTATCCGCGGCAGGAGGGAAAGGTCGCTCTCCTCGCCCGAGGACGGGCACTTCACGTCCATGCAGATGGAGGCATGGGCCTGGAGCGGGGAGAAGTCGATGGTCCCGTTCGTCTCGATCTCGACCTCGTAACCGCCCTCGTCGAGCCGCCTCGCCAGGTCCGAGACCTCGCCGAGCTGGAGGAGGGGCTCGCCGCCCGTGATGCAGACCCTGCCACAGGCCGAGAACTCCACGGCCTGGACGACGTCGCCGACGGGCACCTCCTTCCCCCCTTCCCAGGCGTACGGCGTGTCGCACCAGGAACAGCGCAGGTTGCACCCCGAGAGGCGGACGAAGGTGGTGATGAGCCCCTGGTTCGGCCCCTCGCCCTGGATGGAGCGGAAGATCTCACTGACCTTCATAGGTCTGCTCGGCGCAGCACGTCTCGGACTCCCAGACCCGGATCCGGACGACCCGCGCCCTGCACCCGCCCGCCTCGCACTCCCGGTCGAGGAGCCGCCGGATCTCCCCCGCGAGCACCTCGCTCGACGGGTCCCCCTCGGTGGTCACGACGGGCTGGAACTCCCCCAGGCAGGCGACCATCGGGTCCTCCCGGTTCAGGATCACCTGGTGGTCGAACCGCTCGATGACCTCCTTTATCACGTTGAAGTCCACAAGGATGCCGGTCTTCCGGTCGATCTCCCCCGCGAGCCAGACCTCCACCCTCCACCGGTGGCCGTGGAGGTTCCGGCACTTCCCCTCGTAGTGGAGGAGCCGGTGGGAGGCGTCGAAGAAGACCTCCTTGTAGATCGTGGTCGCCATGGTAGCTATACTTGGCCGGCGGGGGATATAAGGCTCCGGCCGGTTCCCGGCCGCCCGCGGCCCCTCCCGTCGTCCCGCCCCCTGCCACAATATATAAATTCTCTCCGCTCCAAAATTTAGACCTCACATGCGATAGCGTCTGCATGGGAAGAAACCATGTAACGGGGACAACAGATGGGACTGGGTAAATTCGCGGCGCGAAAACTTGCGCGTGACTCGAAGAAGTTCCGGTGGAGCGACAAGCGCTATGCGCGGAGGCTCCTCCACCTCGACGAGAAGGCCGACCCCCTGGAGGGCTCGCCCCAGGCACGGGGGATCGTGCTCGAGAAGATCGGGATCGAGGCCAAGCAGCCGAACTCCGCCATCCGGAAGGCGGTGCGGGTGCAGCTCATCAAGAACGGCCGGCAGGTCACGGCCTTCGCCACGGGCGACGGGGCCATCAACTTCATCGACGAGCACGACGAGGTCGAGATCGAGGGCATCGGCGGCCGGCTCGGGCGGTCCATGGGGGACATCCCGGGGGTCCGGTACGTCGTGACCAAGGTGAACAACGTCTCCCTCCGGGAGCTCGTCGTCGGGCGCAAGGAGAAGCCGCGCAGGTGAGGTGAGGGAGGATGGCAGACGGAGAGCAGGCACCGGTTGAGCAGCCGGTAGCGGCACCAGCGGCACCGGCCGCGAAGGAACAGCCGGCGAAGGCCCCGAGGCCGAAGCGGGAGCGCGCCCCGAAGCCGGAGGGGGCGAAGGCCGGAAAGGAGCCGAAGGAGTCGAAGAAGGAGAAGGAGGAGGCCGCCCGGGCCATCCTCGCGAAGGCGAAGGGAGAGGAGCCCGTGGTCGAGGCGGTCCCCCAGGCCCCCGAGAAGGAGAAGGAGGTGAAGGAGCCCCGCCTCCTCTTCAACCGGTGGGACCTGAACGAGGTCGAGGTCGCCGACCCCGGCCTGAAGCGGTACATCAACCTCCACTCGATGATCGTCCCCCACTCGAGCGGGAAGTTCTCCAAGCAGCAGTTCGCGAAGGGCGAGATGCTCATCGTCGAGCGGCTGATCAACGGCCTCATGCAGACCGAGATGAACACGGGGAAGAAGCACCGCGCCATCCGGATCACGAAGGAGGCCTTCGAGATCGTCCACCGGAAGACGAAGAAGAACCCGGTCCAGGTCCTCGTGGAAGCCATCGCCCAGGCCGGCCCCCGCGAGGAGACCGTCCGGCTCAAGTACGGCGGCATCAACGTCCCCAAGTCCGTGGACACGGCGCCCCTCAGGCGGGTCAACTCTGCCCTCAAGTTCGTCTGCGACGGCGTGTACACGGCGTCCCACAAGCACAAGAAGGACGTCTCCGAGGCCCTCGCCGACGAGCTCATCGCCGCCTCGAAGGGCGACTCGAAGTGCTACTCCGTGACGAAGAGGGAGGAGCGCGAGCGGATCGCGAAGGCATCCCGCTGAGCATCATCCTTTTTTCGACGTGATACCATGACCCGAGCAGAAAAGATCGTTCAAAGGGTAACCACCCTGATGGACAAGCCCGAGCGCATCCGGAACATCGGGATCGTCGCGCACATCGACCATGGGAAGACCACCCTCTCGGACAGCCTCCTCGCGGGCGCGGGGATGATCTCCGAGGAGCTCGCGGGGAAGCAGCTCTTCATGGACTCGGACGAGATGGAGCAGGCGCGGGGCATCACCATCGATGCCTCGAACGTCTCGATGGTCCACGAGTTCGAGGGGCAGGAGTACCTGATCAACATGATCGACACCCCCGGCCACGTGGACTTCGGCGGCGACGTGACCCGGGCGATGCGGGCGGTGGACGGCGCGGTCGTCCTCGTGGACGCGGTCGAGGGGCCCATGCCCCAGACCGAGACGGTGCTCCGGCAGGCGCTCAAGGAGCAGGTGCGCCCCATCCTCTTCATCAACAAGGTCGACCGGCTCGTGAACGAGCTCAAGGTGAACGAGACCGAGATGCAGATCCGGCTTGGCAAGGTCATCGACAAGATCAACAAGCTGATCAAGGGCATGAACGAGGAGATGTACGGGAAGGGCTGGAAGATCGATGCCGCGAACGGCTCGGTCGCCTTCGGGTCGGCCCTCTACAAGTGGGCGGTCTCGGTCCCGTACATGAAGAAGTCCGGCGTGTCCTTCAAGGACGTGTACGAAAAGTGCCGGGACAACGACCAGAAGTGGCTCTCCAAGCAGAGCCCCATCTGCTCGGTCATCCTCGACATGGTGGTGCACCACCTGCCGAACCCCCTCGACGCCCAGAAGCGGCGGATCAACGTCATCTGGCACGGGGACAAGGAGACCCCCGAGGGGAAGGCCATGCTCTCCTGCGACCCGAACGGGCCGGTGAGCTTCATGGTCACCGACATCACCTTCGACCCCCACGCGGGCGAGGTGGCGACGGGGAGGCTCTTCTCGGGCAAGGTCCAGCGGGGCCTCGAGGTCTTTGTCATGGGCACCGCGAAGAAGGGGAACCGGCTCCAGAGTGTCGGGATCTTCATGGGCCCCGAGCGGAACGAGGTCGAGGGCGGGATCCCCGCGGGGAACATCATCGCCGTGACCGGCCTCAGGGACGCCATCGTGGGCTCGACCGTGACGAACCTCATGGAGATGACGCCCTTCGAGTCCCTCAAACATTACAGCGAGCCGGTCATGACGGTCGCCGTCGAGGCGAAGAACATGAAGGACCTCCCGAAGCTCGTCGACGTGCTGCGGCAGGTGGGCAAGGAGGACCCGACGGTCAAGGTCTCGATCAACGAGGAGACCGGCGAGCACCTGATCAGCGGCATGGGGGAGCTCCACCTGGAGATCATCACCCACCGGATCAAGCGGGACAAGGGTGTGGAGATCGTCACCTCCGAGCCGATCGTCGTGTACCGCGAGACCGTCTCGGGCACGGCGAGCTCGGTCGAGGGCAAGTCCCCGAACCGGCACAACCGGTTCTACCTGGACCTCGCGCCCCTCGCCCCCGACGTGGTGGCGGCCATCCGGAACGGCGAGGTCTCGATGAACATGATGGAGGTCGAGCGCCGGGCCGTCCTCATGAAGGCCGGCTTTGACAAGGACGAGGCCAAGGGGATCAAGGACATCGACGGTACGAACGTCTTTCTCGACATGACGAAGGGCGTCCAGTACCTGAACGAGACCATGGAGCTCATCCTCGAGGGCTTCCACGAGGCGATGGCGGGCGGGCCGCTCGCCGACGAACCGGTGATGAACCTCCGCGTGAAGCTCGTGGACGTCAAGCTCCACGAGGACGCCATCCACCGCGGGCCCGCCCAGGTGATCCCCGCGGTCCGCGCCGCCGTGAAGGCGGGGATGCTCATCGCGGGCGACGTGCTCATGGAGCCCTACCAGAAGATCCAGATCAATGTCCCGCAGGAGCAGATGGGCGCCGCCACCGGCCAGATCCAGGGCCGGCGGGGCCAGGTCTTTGACATGCAGACCGAGGGCGACCAGTTCGTGGTGACCGGGCGGGCGCCCGTCGCCGAGCTCTTCGGCTTCGCGGGCGACCTCCGCTCGGCCACCGAGGGAAGGGCCATGTGGTCCACCGAGTTCGCGGGCTTCGACGTGGTCCCGACGAACATCCTGAAGGACGTCGTGATGGCGATCCGGAAGCGCAAGGGGCTCAAGCTCGAGATGCCCCGGCCGACGGACTACATCGACAAGGTCTGAACGTTTCCCTCTCTTTTTTTTCAAATTTTAAAAAAGGATCCTATTTCGGTACAATCGTCTTTGCGAGCTCCTCGATCTTCGGGACAAAGGAGCCTGCGTCCACCTCGGACTCCAGGGTGAAGGCCGAGGAGACGAACTGCATCCCCTTCGCCTCGAGCCGCTTCCGCATGTGGGCGATGGCCTTCTCTGCCCCG
>DATIYO010000044.1:0-2256 GCA_035517575.1 Methanomicrobiales archaeon | reverse complement strand
CAGGCCGTGCCCTCGATCCCCAGGACCGGGCCTTTCTGCATGGGATTACTTCTTCTTGAACTCGGTGTACCCGCACCTGCCGCACGAGACCCGGTCCTTGTGCTCGGCCATGAGGACGCCGGGCCCGCACCGGGGGCAGTGCTTCCTCGCGAGGACGGCCTTCCCGTCCTGGAGGGTGTAGTAGCTCGACCGCTTGATCGGCATCAGGCACCGGCCTCCTTCGGGGCGGGCTTCGCGGCCTCTCTCGGCGCCTCCTTTGCGGCCTCCTTCGGGGGTGCCGCCGGTGCCTCGGCCTCGGCCCCCTCCTTCGGCTTCGGCTTCCCCCGCTCCAGGAGGTGCGCCCGCTCGGTCGCCTTCAGCATCGCCTCCTCGTCGTACACGCGGGCGATGCCGAGCATCATCCTCTCGCCGAACCGGGTCTTCACCGAGTCCAGCACCACCTTCTTCTCGTCGAGGTTGAGGAAGGCACAGACCTTGCCCATCACCTCGCTCCGCGAGGGGGTGCTCCCCGCGTAGCCGAGGGTGAAGGAGAGCTCCCTCCGCTTGAGGAGCTCGTTCCTCCGGTCGCTCGTGATCTTGAAATCAGCCATTGGTGTCATCGGTATCCTCCATACATTGTTCTCGGATTTATTTAAAGGGTTGGCCCTTCCCGGGCCCGTGGGCGTTCTCCTCGTGGACGAACCGGTCGACGAACGCCGCGGCGAGGGCCTTCGCCTCCCCGTCGACCTCCCGGAGCACGACCCCCTCCTTCGGCTGCCCGTAGAGGACCACCACCCCGGGAGGGGCGGCGAGGACGAGGGGGAGCACGGCGAGATCCTCCTCCCCCTCGACGAAGATGAGCGCGGGGGGGTGCCCGACCGCGTCCTTGACGGCCCGGACGAGGTCGTCGGAGATGGTGCCCGGGGGGTTCCGCGCCACGATCCTCCTGTACGGGAGCGTGGGCACACGGGTGCAGGGCTCCCGCATCGTGTGCCCGTCTATGATGGCGATCTGGGGAGGGATCCCCTCCTTGACGAGGTTGTGGGTCACCACGTCGCCGACTGCGTAGACCGTCCGGCCGCGGATGCCCGGGAGGAGGGCATGGATGTCGGGGTATACCTTCCCGAAGGGCCTCTGGAAGGACGACCTCTCGGCCTCGGGGAGGCGCCGGTGCATCAGCGGACCTTCAGGGCGTAGCGTCCGGCGAGCCTGATGTTGAGCCTTCTCGCCATCTCCGAGTGCTCGGGGTCGATGATCACGAGGTAGCCTGCCCAGTCCTGGGTGAGCATCGGGGAGCCGCAGACGGCACAGGCCTCCCCTTCCACGACCCGGTGGCACTGCCGGCAGACGTTCGCCTGCTTCTTACGCCCCGCCATGGATCTTCTCCTGCTCCTTCTCGTAATCCTCGTCGAGCCAGCGCTGGGTCCCGAGGCCGGCCTGCCGCATGGTGAGCCCGATCTTCGACTCCCGGGGCTCCCGCTCGTTCAGGGAGAGGGTGACGACCCGGGCGCGGATCGCGTCCCCGACGCCGATGTACCGCTTCGACTCCTGGCAGATGAGCCGGCCGTTCTTCTCGTCGAGGTTGATGAAGTCGTCCGAGATCTGGCTCACGTGGAGCATGGCGTCGATGGGGCCGAGGGAGACGAAGCACCCGAAGGTGGTGGTCTCGACCACGTCCCCCTCGATGACCTCCTGGAGGGCGAGCCGCAGCACGAGGGCCTCGAAGGTCACGTCATAGTAGACCGCCCCGTCCCCGGGGATGAGCTCCCCCTCTCCCACGCCCAGGATCTTCGTCACCGCGATGAAGATCCCGATCTCCCTGTCGATCGCCCCCTCGAGCTGCTGCTGGAGCACGTTGAGGACCACCGATTCGAGCGGCTCCCCCAGCCTGTTCGGGGGGACCCGGACCTTGTCCACGAGCTTCATTTTGTAGTACATGTCTGTCGCACCTCACCCGCGAATGAACTCAAGCCTCTTCTTGTTCCTCAGGAAGACGACCCCGAGGCCCTTCCCGAGGAGGGATCTCCTGACCGCCCTGTCATTTGTCACGACGACGCACCCCGCATCCTCTGCCGCACGTATCACGTCCCTGTCCACGTCACCGGTGCCCTCCGAAGAAGGGAGGATCGTGCACCGGCGGGCGAGGTCCAGCCCCACCCGGGCCGCCGGCGCGTCCCGCCCGTGGCCTGACCCGATCCCCTTCAGCTCGCGGACCACCCCTTCTAGGGTGACGAGCTCGCAGGCCCCGAAGATCCCCTCGAGCTCCCGGACCAGGTC
>DATIYO010000043.1:0-2080 GCA_035517575.1 Methanomicrobiales archaeon | reverse complement strand
GGCAGACCAGGTTCCGACGGAGGATTTGTAAGGAGGAACGTCGCAAGGGGTCTTTTAAATGCGGCAGCTAATTGTTCGACTTTTCCCAAAGGTAAAACGGGGGATAATTCACCTTTGCACCAACGACGGACAATATCCTCTGGCATGTCGATTTTCCTTGCAATATCCGCAATTTTCCATCCCGAAGTACTGCAGACCCATCGAAGAACATCAGGAGAGATGGACACTTCGACCGTCGAGCGCGGCATAGTTCCCCAGACTATAGACAGAATTCGGGTAGGAACGTAAAAAAGGTAATTGTTGCTCCCAGAAAGTTATACGTGGAATTATGCCGATTAGTCTTGAATAAACCAAAGGGCATCAGGCCCCAGCCCCCGCCACCCACCCCCGCTGTTCTCCGTGAATATCTAGTTTCTTCCGCATTCCCCGCCGAAACAGGTATAACCCCCCGCTCCCACCTATTTCTAGAGAATTCCGGGGGAACCTCACCTGACGAAACACAGGACCAGGCCGAGCAGCGTCTTTTCCGATCCCCTGGACGGCACCCTGCGCTTCGACATGCACGTCCACTCGTCGTACTCGCGGGACTCGATGATCCCCCCGAGGACGCTCTTCAGGAACTGGAAGCACACGGGGATCGTCCCCCTGGTCTGCGACCACGACACCCTTGAGGGGTCGAGCCGGGTGATGCGGGCGATCCATGCCGAGGACCCGGAGATCCCCCAGGTCCTCGCCGAGGAGGTCACGACGAAGGACGGGGAGATCATCGGCCTCTTCCTCTCCGAGGAGATCCCGCCCGGCCTCCCCGCCGCCGAGACCCTCGACCGGATCCGCGACCAGGGTGGGCTCTCGCTGGTCCCCCACCCCTTCTCCGCCTACCGGAGCCGGGTGCTCTCGCCGGGGGCGAGGAACGCCCTCGTGGACCGGATCGACCTCGTCGAGGGGCACAATGCCCGGAACCTCTCGGACGAGGAGGACCGTCTCGCGGTGGTCTTCGCCTCCGAGATGGGGATCCCCTTCACCGCGGGATCGGACGCCCACACCCCCCTCGAGCTCGGCCGGGTCTGGATGGACCTCCCGCCCTTCGGCAGCCCGGGAGAGCTCCTGAAGGGGCTCGCGGGGGCGTCCTTCACCTTCCAGCGGATGAACCGGGGGATCCACCTGGTGACGGGCGTGTTCCGGAGGGTCAGGGAGACCCTGGATTAGGAATACCCCCCTGTCCGCCCGGTCCGCCATCATCCCGTGAGGGGCAGGACGAGGATCCGGACCCCGATCCCGACGAGCACCAGGCCGCCGAGGACCTCCACCGGCTTCCCCCACCGCTCCACCGCGACCCCGCCGAGCATGGCCCCGAGGAGGGTGATGGCGAAGGTGGTCAGGCCGATCACGAGGCACGGGACGAGGATCCCCGCCTGGAGGAGGGCGAGGGAGATCCCGACCGCGAGCGCGTCGAGGGAGGTGGCGAGGGAGAGGAGGAGGAGGTGGCCGGTGCCGAGGCAGGCGGGTCCTTCCGTCGGTCTGGCGGACAGGCCTCCCCGCACCATCCGGACCCCCACGATGGCGAGCAGGGCGAAGGCCACCCAGGGACCGAGTGCCGAGACGGGTCCCAGCACCGACCGTCCCGCGAACCAGCCGAGGACCGGCATGCCTGCCTGGAAGATCGCGAAGGAGAAGGCGATGGTCGCGGCGTTCCGGACCCGTCTCCCCCCGCCCGGGCACGCGGCGAGGGAGACCGCGAAGCAGTCCAGGGCGAGGGCGACCGCGACGACGAGGATGGTGGGGAGGTCCATGGGTGGGAGGAAGGCGCGGTGGCGGTACGTCGTTCTTCAGGTAAAAAGGGATGATGGTACGGCTGGCCGGGCCGGTATCGGCTGCTTCAGCCGCTCTTTCCCCGCTTCCCGAGCTCGTGGTCCAGGAGGTAGAGGAGCACGGCCCCCTTCTCGGCCGAGGCGAGCTTCATCTTGAACACGATCTCGCTCGCGTTCGCCTCCTCCTCGACCTGCTCCTTCACGAACCACTGGAGGAACCCCGCCGTGGCATGGTCGCTCTCGGACATCGCGAGCTCCACGAGGTCGTGGAT
>DATIYO010000042.1:0-9999 GCA_035517575.1 Methanomicrobiales archaeon | reverse complement strand
CGTCATCTCGGCCGTCGGCGTGACCTCCCTCGTAGTCTCCATCGCCTCGCGGTACAACACCCAGCAGGAGTACGCCTCCACGGTCGCGTTCATCAACCTGATCCTCTTCATGACGAGCGGGGCTTTCTACCCGCCGCAGGGAATGCCCGACTGGCTCCGCTGGATCACGGTGATCAACCCCGAGTGGTACACGGTCCATGCCCTGCGGAGCATCCTCCTCCGCGGGCAGGGGCTCATGGTCATCGGGACCGACCTCGTCGCCCTCTGCATCTTCTCGGCGGCGGCGATCATCCTCGGGATCACGACCTACAAGCGGACCATCGAGTGACCGCCTGAACCATCGGAACGGGAGCCCCGGTGGGCTTCGGGCCTTCGGGGCTTCCCCGCCCATTCCTGCCCCTCTTTCCTTCTCCCCCCGTTTCCCGCCGCCGGCGGCAGGGCGCAAAGGGAAAGATAGATGTGCCCAAAACATATACACTCGTCGCAAGGGGACCGGATCCGGCCGACGGGACGACCACGCACATGACCCTGATCTCCCTCCTCCTCGTCGACGATGAAGATGAGCTCATCGAGGTCGCCCGCCATTTCCTCGGGAAGGCCGGCGACATCTCCCTCACGAGCTCGAAGTCGGCGCCGGAGGCCCTGGAGCTGCACCGGGATCACCCCTTCGACGCCATCGTCTTCGACCTCAGGATGCCCGGGCTTGACGGGATCGGGTTCCTGAAGCAGCTCAGGGAGGCCGGCGACACGACCCCCCTCGTCATCCTGACCGGGAAAGGGGGGGAGCAGGCCGCGGCGGATGCCCTGAACAACGGCGCCGACTTCTACCTCGCCAAGGGCGGCGATCCGGGGGCCCTCTTTTCCGAGATCGCGAGGATGGTCAGGCTCGCGGTGAAGGGCCACCGGTCCGAGCGGGCACTCCGGGAGAGCGAGCAGCGGTACCGCACCATCTTCGAGATCTCGGGTTCGGCCACGGCCATCCTGGACCGGGACGGGACCGTCCTCCTCGCGAACGCCGAGGCGAAGCGCATCTTCGGCCCGACGCCCGGGGAGCCGGAGGCGAAGACCCGCTGGTCCTCCCTCATCCCCCCCGACGAGCTCCCCCGGGTCTCGGAGTTCTGGCGCCTCCTCTTCGAGGACCCTGGCCGGGAGTCCCAGCGGTTCGAGTCCCGGCTCGTGGACCGGCAGGGGCGGACCAGGCACGGGATCATCTCGGCGAAACGGATCCCGGAGACCGACACCTGCGTGGTCTCCATCACCGACATCACCGAGCTCCGGCTGGCCGACGAACGGCTCCGGGTGTCGGAGAACCTCTACCGGACGATCTTCCGGACGACCGGCACCGCGACCGCGATCCTCGACGAGCAGGGGACGATCCTCCTCGCGAACGCCGAGGTCGAGCCCCTCCTCGGGTTCCCGCCCCGGGAGCTCGAGGGCCGGACCCACTGGTCGGCCTTCATCCCCCCCGACGAGCTCCCCCGACTCACCGAGTACTTCCGGCTCCTCCGCGAGGACCCCGCCTCCTCGACCCAGCACTACGAGGCACGGATCCTGGACCGCTGGGGGGCCACGAAGCACGGGATCTTCTCGGTCGCGGCCATCCCCGGGAGCAGGAACAGCGTCATCTCCATCGTGGACATCACCGGCGCGAAGAAGGCAGAGGAGGCGCTCCGGGAGAGCGAGGAGAAGTACCGCACCCTCGTCGAGAGGGCGAACGACGGGATCCTCGTCGTCCAGGACTCGGTCGTCCGGTTCTCCAACGGCAGGGCGGCGGAGATCTGGGGCGGGGTGCCGAGGGACCTCGTCGGGAAGAACATCGCGGACCTCATGGACCCCGGGGAGGTCCCGAGGGTCATGGGGATCTACCAGGCACGCCTCGCGGGGAGACCGGCCCCCACCGTGTACGACACCGTCCACCACCGGCGGGACGGGGTCCTCCTCCACCTGGGGATCACCGCCGGACTCATCACCTACCAGGGCGCCCCCGCGACCCTCGTCTTTGTCAGGGACATCACCGAGCGAAAGAAGGCCGAGGAGGAGATCCTCACCGCCCACCGGAAGCTGAACCTCCTCTCGTCCATCACCAGGCACGACATCCGCAACCAGCTCATGGTCATCCTCGGGAACACGGAGATCCTCGCCCGGGAGACACGCCCTGACAAGGCGAGGAAGATCATCGCGGGGATCGAGGACGCCGCGCGCGCCATCCAGCACCAGATCGAGTTCACCCGCGAGTACCAGGAGGTGGGGATCCATGCGCCCGCCTGGCAGGACCTGAGGGAGGTCATCCGTCGGGCGGGCTCGCGGCTCGACCTCGGGGAGGTGCGCCTCTCGCTCGACCTCGGCGGTATCGAGGTGCTCGCCGACCCCCTCCTCGAGCGGGCCTTCTACAACCTCATCGGGAACGCGCTCAGACACGGGGGGAGCCTGACGGAGATCCGGTTCTCGACACAGGAATCGGGAGGCGGCATCCTCACCGTCAGCTGCGACGACGACGGGACCGGGATCCCCCCCCGGGACCGCGAGCGGATCTTCACCCCGGGTTTCTCAGGGTCGTCCGGTTACGGGCTCTTCCTCGTCCGCGAGATCCTCGGCATCACCGGGATCGCCATCCACGAGGAGGGGGGGGCGGGGAAGGGGGCCCATTTCCGGATCCTCGTCCCGAGGGGAGTCTTCCGGCTCCGCCGCTGAAGTCGCGCCTTCACGGTTCACGGGGTTCCGGCGCGTCTCCCCCGAGATACTCGTCGATCGAACGCTGCGCCGCGCCGCGTTCCTGGAGGTTGGAGAACCGGATCCCGATGAGCCGGACGGTCCCCTCGCGGGGGGCGGCCGCGAGGAGCGCCCTCGCAAGGTCCCGGATCGTGCCCGGCGAGTTGGTCGGGTGGGGCAGGGTGCGGGAAAAGGTCTTCGTGATGAAACCCGTGTACCGGATCTTCAGGGTCAGGGTCCGGAAGAACAGGTTCTCCCTCGCGAGGACCGCCTGGAGGTCCCCGGCCATCCCGTCCAGGGCCCCGAGGAGGGTGGCGGGATCGCCGGTGTCGTGTTCGAAGGTGGTCTCCCGGCTCATGGACCGCGATGACCCGTCCTCCCTGGTGTCCCGGGAATCCCTCCCGCTCGCGAGTTCGTGCATGTGGAGCCCCCACTTCCCGAACTTCGACAGCAAAACCTGGATGTCGACCTGCACCAGGTCGCCGATGGTCCGGATCCCCATCTGCTCGAGCGCCCCGCCGGTCTTCTTCCCGATGCCCGGGATCCTCCCCACGGGGAGCGGGGCGAGGAACTCCCGGACCCGGTCGGGCGGGACCACCGTCAGCCCGTCGGGCTTCCTGAAGTCAGACGCGATCTTGGCGACGATCCGGGACGGGCCGATGCCTATCGAGCACGTGAGCCGCTCCTTCTCCCGGATCCCGGCCTTGATCCGGCGGGCGATCTCCTCCGCCCCGGGGTAGTCCTTCGCCTGGGCGAGGTCCAGGAAGGCCTCGTCGATGCTCACCTGGTGGAGGTGGTCGGAGTAGGCCGCGAGGATCTCCATCACCGCCCGTGACGCCTTCAGGTAGAGCGGGAAATGGGGGCGCAGGTACACGGCGTCCGGGCAGAGGGCAAAGGCCCGCGAGATGGGCATCCCCGACCGGATGCCGAACTTCCTCGCCTCGTACGAGGCGGTGCTCACCACCCCCCGGCCGGTCCCCCCCTTCGGGTCCGCCCCGACGACCAGGGGGAGGCCGCGGTATTCGGGGTGCTCCCGGATCTCGACGGAGGCGAAGAAGCTGTCCATGTCGAGGTGGAGGACGATGCGGGAGGGCTCCATCTGACTATCCATCCACTTCAGCCCTCATGAGGCTATCATCCGGCCGCGGAAGACATAACAGGAGAGGCGCGGGATCCGGAACTGAAAACCCGGGCTCGGAAACAAGGCTCCCGGAAAAGTCAGGCAGGATGCAGGATGCAGGATGCAGGAACCGGATACCCGGTAAGGAAAGGGGGTGCGAGGGCGGCCGCGTGTCGCCGCCTAGGACGCCTGCCTGGACTCGGGCTGGGCCGTGTCCAGGGCGATACCCATGGGTATCTTCATGCCCGCATCGATGCTCTCGTACGAGACAAACTCGAGTTTCCTCCGGAACTTGTCCCCGATGTACTCGATGCTGACCGTCCCGTCCGTCTGGATGATCCCCTTGATGAGTCCCTCGTCTCGAACACTCTTTGCCGATTCCCCGACCTTGGTCTCGAGATCGATCATGAACCTGCCGATCCTGATGACCCGTCCCCCGATCCGGCTGCAGTCCAGGAGTATGGTCCGGAGATCATGCACGAAGATCCCTGAGGATCGGAGCATCTCCTGGTTGTAATCGAGGATCTTCTCCTCGGTGCTCATTCGGGGGCCGAGGGCCATGGACGCCAGAATCATCTCGAAAAGGAGTTCCCCGGTGTTCATTCTGTTCTCGCACTCCATGTTTTTTCCCTTCCCGTTCGATTTTTTCCGTTTTCTGGGGTGAATTCTGGTGAGTGGTGTGGCTGGCGAACAGAAGTTGGACCTGTTGCCTTTCACCCCGATAGATAACTTTATCATACGAATTATATATTAATCCCGACCTTACCGGTTCATCGCACCGATGCCGATTCATCGCAGCGATGAACTTTCGTCACAAAAATGAATGTAAATCTCATATTCTATTGTTAATCGTATGACATTCTCTCACGGTACTGTACGCGAAGCGCTTTATCCTTTCTGGATCGTGCGTGAACCCGGCCTCCTGACGAGGAATTTCCTGGATTTCCTGATGTACAGCTCGGTGTTCGTCGCCCTGATCAGCGTTGGAATGGTATACCTTTCGAGCTTTATCCAGGGGCTCCCCCTCACTCCCTGCGGCTTCCTCATCCCCTTCCTTGAGGTCTTCGCCATCTACAACTTCAATAACCGGACCGATGAGGAGGAGGACCTCATCAACCGGAAGGGGAGGTACCGGTTCATGCAGAGGTACGGCCGCCCCCTCTCGGTGCTCGCCGTCTCTGCCTTCGTCCTCGCGCTCGCCCTCGCCCTGCTCGAGGGTATCCTCGCCCTCGCGATCACCTGCATCCCCCTCGTCCTCGGCTTCCTCTACAGCGCCCCCTGCCTCCCTTCCTGGTGCCGGTACCACCGGCTGAAGGAGGTCCCCATGGTCAAGAACCTCATCGTCGGGTTCTCCTGGGGGCTGCTCCCCGGCCTCCTCCCCGTGGTCATCGCCAGGGCACCGCTGGGGACCGGGGCGCTCCTCATCTTCCTCCTGTTCTCGACCTGGGGCTTTGTCGCGTCCATCATCCCGGATATCCGGGACCTGGCCGGGGACGCCCGGTCCGGGATCTGCACCATCCCGGTGATCTTCGGCGACACGAGGGCCCGGCGGTTCCTCCTCTGCGTGAACCTCGCCGTCGGCCTCCTGATCATCAGGTCGAGCCTCACGATCTTTCCCCTCGCCTTCACCGGGTTCTTCGCGACGAGCACGATGTACTCGGAGACCTGTATCTACCTCACGAAACGGGTGGCGCTCAGGGACCTGGTCGCCGATATCCTCTCCGACGGCCAGTTCATCATCCTCGCGTGCGCCACCTGCTTCCTCGCCGTCCTCCACATATTGAGGTGACCCTCCCCCTTTTCCCCGATGAATGCCTCGTGACACCCGGCTCCTGACGTTGGCCGGGAAGATGGATATATATAATCCCCTGATAATGGATCTATGTGGACGCGCTCGAAGTATACCAGAAGCAGAATAAGAATATCCAGTCCATCTATTCTTCCCGGTTGAAGATCCAGATCCTCCTCTCGGTCGCGGGCGGGACGCGGTCGCTCTCCGAGTTGAGGGACGTGACAGGCAGCACCTCACAGGCCATCATCCCGAAGATCCGGGGCCTCGAGCGGATGTCCCTCGTCGAGGCAAGGGAGCACGGCTATGCCCTCACCCCCCTCGGGAAGATCGTCACCTCGAAGATCGAGGACTTCATCCTCACGATGGGGGAACTGATGCAGCACCGGGATTTCTGGGCGAACCACGAGATCGAGGGGATCCCGCACCCGTTCCTCGATGAGATCCGGGAACTGGTGGACTCCGAGCTGATGTTCGACACGGCCGACAACATCTTCCACGTCTACTCCAATTTCCTGAAGATCCTGAAGGACGCGAAGTACATCTACGGCATCTCGATGGTCCTGAGCCTCGAGATCGCGGACGCGCTCGCGGAACGGATCGTCGCGGGCATCCCGACGGAACTCATCGTGAACCGGTCGGTCGCCGAGGTCCTCCTGCAGGAACCCTTCGTCTCGAAGCTCCGGCAGCTGAAGGCCTTTCCCATGTTCCGGATCTGGGTGACCGACGAGACCATCCAGGTCGGGATCACGGTCACCGACAGGCACCTCTCCTTCGGCCTGAACAAGAAGGAGGGGAAGCTCTACGACAGCTCGGCAGACCTCTTCAGCAGCAGCCCCGTGGCCCTCGACTGGGCGAAGCGCCTCTTCGACCATTACAAGAATCGATCCCGGCCGCTGGAGCTCTGACTCCCCGGCGGGGCGGGCTGCCTGGCCGGGCGGCCTCCTCCTGTCCTATTTTCTTCCCGAAAATACCGTGAAGCACCCGTTCTGGTACACTGTCCCGACATCCCGGAAACCGGCATCCCTGAGCCAACCGAGCTGGACCGAGAGCTTCTCCATCCGGTCGAGCAGGTCACGGCGCTCCATGATCACCCGGGCTCCCTCGGGCCCCAGCGGGCCGTTTTGCAGGAACTCGTCCCAGGCGATAAGGTTCCTGCGGTTTTCCTCTTCGGTCTCCCCCGCCACCTCGTCGGCGTTCACGAACACCCCGCCGTCCCCGAGCGCCCGATGGATCCTCCCGTAGAGTTCCCTCTTCTCCTCCCGTTCGAGGTGATGGATGGAGAGCGCCGAGCAGACGGCATCGAAGGGCCCACCCAGGTCGGCGTGCCGGTAATCGGCGGCGATGAACCCGACCTCCTTCCTCCCGGCGAACCTCGCCCTTGCCACGTCGAGCATCTTATCAGAGAGGTCGAGGAGGACGATCGAGGCGTCGGGATAAGTCTCCAGGAGGAGCCCCGAAAGGAGTCCGGTCCCCGCCCCGATATCGAGGATCGACGACCCCTTACCCTCCAGGGACGCAGCCCCGACCGCCGCGGAGTAGAAGCCCTGGAAGTCGGGGATGACCCATCGTCTCTGTGCGTCGTATCCCGACGCAACGGCGTCGAAGGACTCCTTCAGGCCCGTTCCGTCCCCTCCCTTCCTCCTCAGGTTCCGGGGTGGACGGATCCCATAAAGGCATGGGCATTCAGGAAGGATCGAGGCCCGGCCTGCCGGTCTTCCACCGGAATACCGGCACCGTCGGTCCGTCGGGATCCGGCCCATCGCCAGCCTTCAGTTCCGCGAGCTGCTCCTCCAGGATCCTGATCAGGATCTCCCTCTCGGGCTCGCTGTCGGGGTATTCCGTGCTCCACCGGCGCCAGTGAGGCCTCCGGTGGGCGACCCTGTACTTGACTCCCTCCATGGCCGTCTCGTAGGTGTCATTGTCCAGCTTCCTGACTCTCTGGTGGGCGAGGATGAACCAGTGGTAACCGGTCCCGACAGGGACGCCAGAGCCCTCGGGGGCGCTCCTGGCCCGCTTCTTCAGTGAGGTGAAGGTGAAGGCCCAGCGCTCGGGGGAGAGTTTGCGCTCGCGCCAGCTGCCGTCGGGGTAGACCCAGAGGTGCTCCCCGCCGACGGGCATGCCGGTGTAGACCCTGCCCCCGAACTCCTTCAGGTCATCGTACGCCACAATAAAGAACCAGCCCCCTGCGGGAAAAAGCATCGGCGGACGGGGCGTGAAAGTGGAGATCTATTCCCCAAGCCTCGGGCGGGGGTTGAACCCGCGACCTTCGCCTTACCAAGGCGACGCAATGCCACTATGCCACCGAGGCAGCTATTCTTTTTTATTGGTGGGGGTTCCTATTAAAATGTGGTGGTACGGACTTGAGCCCGGGCGACGGCAACCGTTCATCGGATGGCAGGAAGAACCTCGGTGGTTTCGGATGCGGGATCCTCTTCACCGCGATGCTCCTCGGGCTGCTCGTCATCCCCGCAGGGGCGGTCCTCACCCTGAACCCCATGCCGGCCATCTACAACGTGGGGGACACGGTGACCGTGTCGGGGCTCAACACCGAGAACACGACGACGTTCCTCTTCATAACCGGGCCTTACGTCGATATGAACGGGGCCATGCTCACCAACACCTCCCGGCTCGCCATCAACGGGTACTTCGACACCGCCGCGGTGAGCAAAAACTTCAGCTGGAGCTTCGACTGGAACACCTCCCTCCCCGGCGTGAACCTGAACGCGGGGATCTATGTCGTCTATGCCTCGGTCGCGCCAGTCAACCGTGGAGCCCTCGCTGGCCGCACCTATGACTCCCAGATGGTCTCCTTCCACGGCACGGCCCTCCCGACACCGGCGGCAACCGCCGCGACCCCGACGCCGGTCCCCACCTGGGCCCCGCCCCCCGCAGGGACCGAGGTGCAGGTGAGCAGCGGCCCGACCGACGACTACCCGGGCAGGTTCGACGGCGGGGATCTCATCCCGTACGAGGCCATGCACGGCGACGGGAACGTGGACCTCTACCTCTATAACATATCGAGCGGGAAGACCACAACGGTGGCGACCGGGCCCGGGGTCAGGAGCTCCCCTTCCCTCTCCGGCGGAACCCTGGTATACTCGGCGTACCAGGTGCACCAGCAGACCCGGACCGATTCCGATGTCTATGTCTACAACGTGGCATCGGGCACCACGAAGGAGCTCACCCTCCCCGGAGACCAGCTGAACCCCCGGATCTCCGGGGATATCGTCGCATGGCAGGACGAGCCCCCCGGTCACAGCAGCGTGAACGTGGTCCTCCACGACCTCGGGACGAACGTCTCCCTGAAGGTCCCCGCCCATGCCTGGGCCTATTCACCGGACATCTCGGGCGGGATGGTGATCTGGATCGACGATCTCACCGCGCCCGAGGTCTGGTCCTATGACATCGCCACGAATGAGGTCCGGAGGGTCACCAACAGGACCGGGATCACGAGCACCCCCACGATCGACGGGACGAGGATCACCTGGGCCGACACCAGGACCGATTTCGCGGAGATCTACGTGCAGGACCTCGTCACTGGCGCCGAGACCCAGGTGACCACTGCCGACCGGAACTACTTCACGCCGGCGATATCGGGAGACCGGGTCGCCTGGGTCGACTTCAGGAACGGGAACCGGGACATCTACCTGTACGATCTCGCGACCCAGGAAGAGACGCCCGTGACGACGGCGCTCGGCGAACAGGTGAGCCCCCAGATCGGGGGCTGCACCGTCACCTGGGCGGATAACCGGAACGGGTCCTTCGACGTCTATTACGAGCAGATCCCCGGCTGCACGCCTGCGCCCGGACCAGCTCCCGTCTCTCTCCAGCCGCAGGCAACCGCAACGCCGGTACAGGAGACAACGGCCCCCACGGCCGCCGTGGTCACGACCACGCAGCCGATCACGACGGCGAGCACGACCACCGTCCCTCCCCCCACCGTTGTCCCGACGACGAAGTCCCCCGGGTTCGAGGCGCTCCCCGCCTTTGCCATGCTCGCGGCGGCGGTCCTGGTCCTGGGAAGAAGACGGAACCCCTGATTCCACCACTTTCGTCTCATCACCGGCGGAACGGGGTGGACGAGCAGGGCCTCCTGCTTCCCGAGATGGTCCGAGGGCCTCAGAGGCCCTTCAGAACCTCGAGACTCGAGAGGACGCCTTCGAGGGTGGCGACCTCGACGATCGCGGAGGCGTGATCGCGCTCCGCCGCCCGGATTACGGGCCGGAAGTCGATGCCGCCTTTCCCCACGGGCTCGTGGCTGTCGGCCTTCCCGTCATTGTCATGGAGGTGGACGTGGGCGAGAGGGTGGTCGAGGAACCCCGACAGGCACCCGTTCAGCTGCGCATGCCCGACGTCGAGGGCGAACCCCTGGCCGTCG
>DATIYO010000041.1:0-3710 GCA_035517575.1 Methanomicrobiales archaeon | reverse complement strand
CCGAGAAGCAGGCCCAGCACATGGACCGGCTGAAGAAGACGGCCGTCGCCTGCGGGATTGGGATCGTCGTCGGGGCGCTCTCGTTCTACGGCGACAAAGTCCCACCGACGGGGACGGTCCTCGGGGTCCTCTTCCTCGTCGCGGGGGTCGTCTTCCAGAAGTACGTCTTCCTCGCCCTCAGGATGGACTACCTGGGCCTCACCACGAAGGACTGGTTCTACCAGGGGTTCATGACCTTCTGCCTCTGGTTCATCACCTGGACCATCCTCCTCTCGGCAAGCACACCCGCTCTCCCCGCCGCCTGACCGGACCATGAGGATCGCCGTCGTCCACCGTGACCGCTGCCACTCGAAGAAGTGCGGCACCGAGTGCATCATCTACTGCCCGCGGGTGCGGACGGGAGACGAGACCGTGGTCATCGGGGAGGAGGGGACCGCGGTCGTCTCCGAGGAGCTCTGCGTCGGCTGCGGGATCTGCATCAAGAAGTGCCCCTTCTCGGCCATCGATATCGTGAGCCTCCCCGAGGAACTCCCCCACCCGACCCACCGGTATGGGAGGAACGCCTTCGCCCTCTACGGCCTCCCCATCCCCGTGCCCGGGAAGGTGACCGGCCTCCTCGGGCCGAACGGGATCGGGAAGTCCACCTCGATCCAGATCCTCTCGGGGACGCTCAAGCCGAACCTGGGCGAGCTCGACCGAGACGTGCCCTGGAAGGAGATCCTCTCCCAGTACACGGGCACGGAGCTCTTCGAGTACCTCCGCAGGGTCTCGGAGGGGCGGGTGAAGACCGCGACGAAGCCCCAGTACATCGACTACATCCCGAAGATGTTCCAGGGGACCGCAGGGGAGCTCCTGAAAAAGACCGACGAGCGGGGGCAGCTCGACCGGTACGTCGCGGCCTTCTCCCTCGGCCCCCTCATGGACCGGCCCATCGGCTCCCTCTCGGGCGGCGAGCTCCAGCGGGTGGCGGTCTGCGCCTGCCTCTCCCGTGAGGCCGACTTCTACTTCCTGGACGAGATCACCCCCTTCCTCGACATCTACCAGCGGATGGCGGCGGCCTCCCTGATCCGCGAGCTCGCCGCCGGGCGGCCCATCATGATCGTGGAGCACGACCTGGCCATCCTCGACCTCCTCGCCGACACCGTCCACATCGCCTTCGGGAAGCCCGCGGTGTTCGGCATCGTCACCCAGCCGAAGGGGGTCAGGGTGGGGATCAACCAGTACCTCGAGGGGTACCTCGCCGAGGAGAACATGCGGTTCCGGGACTACCAGGTGGTCTTCGAGAGCCGGCTCCACGGCGGGCGGCAGGAGCTCGAGGTCCTCACCGAGCTCCCCGCGATGGAGAAGCGGTACCCCGGTTTCACCCTCGAGGTGCGGGGAGGGGAGATCCACGCGGGCGAGGTCCTCGGGGTCGTCGGGCCGAACGGCATCGGGAAGACCACCTTCGCCCGGCTCCTCGCGGGGGAGGAGGAGCCTGACAGGGGGAAGATGGTCCAGGCCCTCACCATCTCGTACAAGCCCCAGTACCTGAAGGCCGAATCGGAGGAGACCGTCGAGGCGGTCCTCAGGCAGGCCACGAACCGGTTCGACAGCTCCTTCTTCCAGCACGAGGTCCTCGAGCCCCTCGCCCTCACCCAGCTCCTCGCCCAGCCGGCAAAGACCCTCTCGGGCGGGGAGCTCCAGCGCCTCGCCATCGCGACCTGCCTCTCCCGCGAGGCCGACCTCTACATCCTGGACGAGCCGAGCGCCCACCTGGACGTGGAGCAGCGGGTGAAGCTCCCGCGGGTCATCCGGAACCTCGCTCAGGAGCGGGAGGCGGGGATCCTCGTCATCGACCATGACATCTACCTGATCGACATCATCAGCGAGGGGCTCATGGTCTTCTCGGGCGACCCGGGGAGGACCGGCGTCGCCGAGGGGCCGTTCTCCATGCGTGACGGGATGAACCGGTTCCTCCAGACCCTCGGCATCACCTTCCGGCGGGACCAGAGCGGCCGGCCCCGGATCAACAAGCCCGGGTCCTTCCTCGACCGGGAGCAGCGGGCGTCGGGGGAGTACTACTACTCGGAACTGACAAAGGGCCAGGGGACGGCTCTCGACTAACCCGCCCCTTTACGGAGCGGGCGTAATCACAAAGGGCTGATGAGTCGCGAAGGGGTGGTGCCCTTCGCTCCTGCTCCTGTTCCTTCGGAACAGTCGCCCTTCGTTCCCCGCCCGCTCCTTCGGAGCGTAGCGCCTTCCTCGACTAACCCGCCCCTTTACGGAGCGGGCGTCACTGGAAAGTTAATATAACTTCCGCCGGATACTTACTAGTAGATGCAGGAAGAGCAGCTTTCCGGCCTGCCCCTCGATGAACGGCTGAAAAAGGTCAGGAAAGAGTTCCAGGACTACATCGACAAGAACATCACCGAGATCTCGGCGACCCTCCCCGTCTTCTTCGCCCACATCATCACGATGTTAAACGACTCGTTCCCGGGGCTCAAGGACGAGCTCCACGACGAGTTCATCGACGCCCTCACGTACCGGATCTTCGCCGCCTCGCATGGCGGGCGGGACATCGGGTTCGTCGAGAAGGTCTGCGCGAACGCCCTGCGGGCCAAGCGGGGGCAGCGGGCCAAGCAGGGGGTCGACATCATCGCCGGCATCGAGCTCCTGAAGAGCGAGAACTATGCCCAGGCGATCAGGTACCTGAAGGCCTACACGCACCTGGACGCGACCATCGGGGCGGCGGTCGCGTACTGCTACTACATGCTCTCGATGAAGGAGCTCGCCTCGCTGCGGGCGAAGGTGAAGGACTTCAACGAGAAGGAACAGCTGCCGAACGAGTACGAGCTCCTCGCCCGGGAGGAGATGCGCCGGCTCGCGAACTCCCGGCCGCCGGTGAACAACGTGCGGGAGCTCCGGATCCGGGAGGAGGAGGAGCCGCTCCTCCGTCGGGCCTTCTGGCTCATGATCTCCTGCTCCCTCGAGTGGTTCCCGAACGAGAAGGGCTTCCTCCTCATCGGCCTCGAGAAGGCGAAGCGGGAGAAGAACAAGGAGATGAAGAACGAGCTCCTCAAGATCGCGACCGAGCGGTTCTTCGACGACTACTTCTTCCTGAAGGAGATGTACCAGTTCCGGCTCGAGTCCCGGGACGGGACCGGCGCCGCCGCCGCCGTGCGCCAGATGATGCAGCAGTTCCCCGACGGGGTCGAGCCCCTGTACTTCGGCCTGCAGATCTCGATGCTCTCCCTGAAGAAGACCCAGTACGACGGCTTCCGGAAGCTCCTCCTCATGAAGGGGATCCCCGAGCATATCCCCTCGATCATGGACGTCGCGTACGAGGTGATGAACAACAACGCCCGCCAGGCCATGGCCACCCTGCGGGAGCTCAAGGGCAAGTACCCCTCGTACGAGTACTACTTCATCTCCCTCGAGTACGTCCTCGGCGAGACCTCGGTCGAGGACCCGAAGCGGAGCCGGCGGGCGAAGAAGATCCTCCTCGACTCCATCGACCGGTTCTGCACCCAGGAGCTCGGCATCGAGAGGTAAATCCGACTGTCTCATCAGAGACGGGAGGAGGAACGAAGGCGCCCAGCCTTTCGTGAGTTCCGACTGTCTCATCAGAGACAGGAGGAGGAACGAAGGGCATCAGCCTTTCGTGAGTTCCGACTGTCTCATCAGAGACAGGAGGAGGAACGAAAGGCATCAGCCCTTCGTGAGTTCTGACG
>DATIYO010000040.1:0-13654 GCA_035517575.1 Methanomicrobiales archaeon | reverse complement strand
GTGCTTGCCGAGAGGAGGATGGTCCAGGTGATGAACCAGAGGCAGAAGGTCATGAACCCCTGGTAGAACCAGTCCTTCGTGGTGAGGCCCAGGTAGTCCATCCTGAGGGCGAGGAAGACGTACTTCTGGAAGACGACCCCTGCGATGAGGAAGAGGACCCCGAGGACCGTCCCCGTCGGGGCGGTCTTGTCGCCGTAGAACGAGAGCGCCCCGACGACGATCCCCATGCCGCAGGCGACGGCCGTCTTCTTCAGCCGGTCCATGTGCTGGGCCTGCTTCTCGGCCCGGGTCAGCTTCTTCTTCGGGGCCTTCTCCACCGCCTTCTCCGGGGCCTTCTCGGGAGCTCTCTCCGGAGCCTTCTCCCCCTCGGTTTTCGGCGCCTTCTCCTTGTCGGCCTTCGGCTCGCCCGCCATCCCGTCACCAGATAGACTATTTTTTTAGCGCTGAAGCCATATGTAGCTTGGGGAACCATGGCGACGGCGCAGGGGATGAGCGGGGTGGATCTCTCGGCCGTCGTCGCCGAGCTCCGCCCGCTCCTCCCCCTCTGGATCGGGAAGGTCTACCAGTACGGCCCGAAGACCGTCGCCGTCCGGCTCCAGGGGGAGGAGCACGCCCGCCACGCCCTGGTCATCGAGTCGGGGAGGCGGGCCCACCTGGTGAAGGCCCTGCCCGCCGCCCCCGAGCGCCCGGGCGGGTTCGCCATGCTCCTCAGGAAGCACCTGGAGGGGGGAAAGGTGCTCGCCATCGACCAGCACGGCCTCCAGCGGGTCTTCTCCCTCACCGTCGGGAAGAAGGCGGGGAGCCTCGTGCTCGTCACCGAACTGTTCGACGAGGGGAACATCGTGCTCTGCGACGAGTCGGGAAAGATCATCAAGCCCCTCTGGCATCACCGGTTCAGGGAGCGGGAGGTGGTGCCCGGGGCGACCTATGCCTTCGCCGGCGGGGACTGCTCGGGCCTCACGCCCGGGGCCCTCGGGGATCTCCTGCGGGGGTCGGGGAAGGAGATCGTGAAGGCCCTCGCCGTGGAATGCATGCTCGGGGGCCGGTACGCCGAGGAGGTCTGCGCCATGGCCGGGATCCCGAAGGAGACCCCTGCCGGTTCCGCCGATCCCGATAAGGTCGCGGGAGCGATCGCGGGCCTCCTCGAACGGGTGCGATCTGCCCGCGAACCGGTGATCACCCCTTCGGGGTGCTGGCCCTTCCCGAGGGAGGGCGAGAAGGTCACCGCGCGGTTCGGGTCGTACAACGAGGCGCTCGCGGCCTATTACGGGGGGCCCGAGCCGCCTCCCCCGAAGGAAGCAAGGACGCCCGCGAAGCGGTCCGAGACCATCCGGGCGCGGCAGGAGGAGAGCCTGAAGAAGTTCGGGAGGGAGATCGAGCGGCTGGAGCGGTCGGCTGAGGCCGTGTACGCGAACTACCCGCTCGTCGAGGAGGTGATCCGGGTCCTCTCGGCGGCGGAGGAGAAGCACCCCTGGAGCGAGATCGAAGAGACCCTCGGGAAGAGCGACCTCCCCCCGGCAAGGGCCGTGGTGAAGGTCCACCCGGAATCCGCCTCGGTCACCCTGGACCTCGACGGGCAGAGGGTGAAGATCTCGGTGAGGGAGTCGGTGCGGGAGAACCTCGGCCGGATCCACGAGGAGATCAAGAAGTTCAAACGCAAGCGGGACGGCGCAAAGGCCGCCCTCGCGAGGCCGCTCCCCGCCCCTCCCGAAAAGCGGGAGAAGGCCGCCGAGGGAAAGCGCCGGTGGTACCACCGGTTCCGGTGGTTCGAGACCTCCGACGGGGTGCTCGTCGTCGGCGGGAGGGACGCGGGGCAGAACGAGGAGCTCGTCCGGAAGTACCTGGGCGGGGGCGACACCTTCGTTCATGCCGACGTCCACGGGGCAGCCGTGGTGATCGTCAAGGGATCGACGGAACGGATGGACGAGGTGACCCGGTTCGCCGCCTCGTACTCGGGCGCGTGGAAGAGCGGCCATGCCTCGGCGGACGTGTACTCGGCGCGCCCCGACCAGGTCTCGAAGACCCCGCCCTCGGGCGAGTACCTCTCGACGGGCGGGTTCACCGTGCGGGGCGAGCGGACCTGGTGGAGGGACGTGCCGCTCGCGGTATCCATCGGCATTGCCGACGGCACCGCCCCGCGGGTGATCGGGGGCCCGCCGTCCGCCGTCGCCCCGAGGGCACGGCGGAGGGTCGTCCTCAGGCCAGGGGTCTTCGAACCGAATGACATGGCAAAGAAGGTCGTCCGTGCCCTCAGGGAGATGCTCTCCGAGAGCGAGCGGGGCGGCCTCCGGCGAGTGCTCTCCACCGAGGCGGTCGCCGCGTTCGTCCCACCCGGAGGATCGGAGATGGTACCCGCATGAAAGCCGAGTTCCTCGAGATGAAGGGTTCCCACGGCGAGATACGGCTCTTTGCCGAGAGTGTCGACGACCTCTGGCACCTCTCCCACCTGATCCGGCCGGGCGACCTTGTCTTTGCCGCGACCTTCCGGTCGGTCGAGGTGGCCACGGACAAGATCCGGCCCGAGAAGCCAGAGAAGAAGCCGGTCCGGCTCGGGATCCGGGTCGAGGGGGTCGCCTTCCACCAGTACTCGGACCGGCTCCGGATCAGCGGGGTCATCCGGCACGGCGTGGACGAGGGGTCGCACCACACCATCAGCCTCGAGGCGGGTTCCGAGGTCTCGGTCATCCGCACCTGGCACCAGGTGGACCTGGACCGGATCGACCGGGCCGTGAAGGCGACCTCGGCGGGGGCGGTCCACATCCTCGCCGTGGAGGAGGGCGAGGCCGAGCTCTATAGGATCCGCCAGTACGGCCCCGAGCTCGTCTCGACGGTCGTCCAGGGGAGCAGCAAGGGGGCCGACTCGGGGGCGAGGGGCCTCCTCTTCGAGCGGGTCGCCCGGCTCCTCGACGAGGTCACGGGGACCGTCGTGATCGCCGGTCCGGGGTTCGTGAAGGACGAGGCCGCGAAATACCTGAAGGAGAAGATCCCCGATCTCGCCGACCGGTGCATCACCATCGAGACAAGGCGGACGGGGAGGGGGGCCGTCACCGAGGCCCTCGGGAAGGGGGTGCTCGAGCGGATCACGGGCGACCTCCAGCTGGAGCGGGAGGCGGCGCTCCTCGACACCTTCCTCGAGCGGATGGGGAAGGGCGAGCCGGTCGCCTATGGCGGGGCCGAGGTGGAGGAGGCGGTCGGGGCAGGGGCGGCGGAACAGGTCCTCGTCACCGACGAGATGGTGCGGAACCGGAAGGTCACCGACCTGCTCGAACGGGCGGAGAAGACCAGGGCGAAGGTGACGGTCTTCTCGTCGCTGTTCGACCCCGGCCAGCAGCTCGCCGCCCTCGGCGGGATCGCGGCGGTGCTGAGGTACCGGCTGAAATAGACTCTCCCGGTTCCCGCTATTTCTTTCCGAGGAACTCCCTGAGCTTCGCCGCCGCACCCGGTTTCACCGGCTCGCCGTGGCCGGAGAGGAGGGTATCGAAGTCCAGGTTCGCGATCTTCCCGAGGGATGCCCTCGCCTGGGCGGGATCGGCGGAGTACTCCGCGACCGGCCCCTGGATGGCCCCGCCGAAGGTGACGGTGGCGTCGCCGACGAAGATGACCTTCTTCTGCGGGTCGTAGAAGCAGGCGGATCCGGGGGTGTGGCCCGGGGTATGGATGCAGGTGAAGCCCGCGATGGTGTCCCCGTCGCGCAGGACGATATCGGGCCTGACGGGGGTGAACCTGACGAAGAACCGGAGGATCCGGAAGAAGACGGACCTCCTGACTTTCGGGACCGGCATCTGCTTCTCGCCCGCGAGGTACGGGGCATCCCCCTCGTGGATCGCGACCTTCGCCTTCGTCCCTGCCGCGAGCTTCGCCACGCTCCCCGTGTGGTCGATGTGGTAGTGGGTGAGGAGGATGGTCCCGATGGCCGTCGGCTCCTTCCCGAGGCCATCCCTGACACAGGAGAGGATCTTCCCCGCGCTCCCGGGCATGCCCGTATCGATCAGGACGAGGCCACCGTCCCTCTCCACGAGGTAGCTGTTCCCGTGCATTCCCTCGACCCGGTGCACCCCTGGTATGATCTCCATGCACGGTGGTAGGGAGAAGGTACGGTATAAACCCTTGCCGATGGGCGGAGGAGGGGCCTCAGAGCCCCTTCACCAGGTTCCGCTCCTGGATGGCCCTCGCGAGGAGGATGAAGATGACGACCACGGCGACGAGGACCAGGGCGTCCGCCGCGGGCGGGTAGACCGCGTCGCCGGTGAGGCCGGCATGGAAGAGGTCCACGAGGTAGGTGAGGGGCGAGAGGGAGGTGAGGACGAACTCCCATCCCGTCAGCTGGCCGAGGGGGATGAAGATGCCCGAGACGAAGATGAGGGGGAGCCGGACGAGGGAGGAGAGCATCATCACGTTCGAGGGAACGTCCGTCGCCATGGAGGCGAACACGGTGCCGAGGGCGGCAAAGGCGACGGACCCGAGGAGGGAGGCCGCGATGAGCACGGGGAGGTTCGCGACGGGCAGGTGCAGGAGGAGGAGGCTTGCCGCGAGCACGATCCCCGTGATGATGAGCCCGAAGATCATCCCCGAGACGATGTCCCCGAGGATGATGCTCTCCAGGATCACGGGGAGGGTGAGGAGCCGCTCGTAGGTCTTCTCCCGCTTCTCCCACGGGATGATCAGGGGGCCGACCGACGAGGAGGTGAAGAAGAGCATCATCCCGAGGAAGCCCGGGAAGAAGGCCACGAGGTCGAGGCTCCTCCCGATGAAGTACGTGAAGAACATGAGGAAGGGGAAGAGGAGGCCGAAGACCACCACGGGCCCCCGCCAGTAGTAGATCCGGATGTTCTTCTCGGCGATGACGAGGACGCTCCGGATGAACACCGCGCCGTCCATGCTAGGCCGCCTCCGTGAGCCGGACGAAGGCCTCCTCGAGGGTCGGGCTCGAGGTGGCGACGGAGAGGATGACGAGGTGCTCCCGTTCGGCGAGGACCCCGAGGAACTTCACCACCGGGTCCGGGTTGTCGGTGTAGAGCCGCCACTTGTCCCCGTGCCGTTCCACGCGGGAGACCGCCGCGTGGGCGAGGAGGCTCTCCCCGACGGGCCGGTCAAAGGAGATCTCGACGTACCGCGCGGTGTCGAAGGTCTTCCGGAGCCGCTCGGGGCTGTCCGTCGCGATGATCTTTCCGCGGCTGATGACGCTCACCCGGTCGCAGAGGGTGTTCGCCTCCTCGATGTAGTGGGTGGTGAGGAAGATGGTGCTCCCCTCGCCGTTCATGTGCCGGATGGTGTCGATGACGAGCCTCCTGCTCTGGACGTCAAGCCCCACGGTCGGCTCATCGAGGATGAGGATCTCGGGGCTGTGCACGATGGCGCAGGCGATGCTCACCCGCTGCCTCATCCCCTTCGAGAAGGTGCGGACCATGTCCCTCTCCCGCCCGTTGAGCCCCATGCGGTCGAGGATCTCCCGCGTCCGTCTCTCCCTCGTCGCCCGGTCGAGGCCGTAGAACTTCGCCGCCCAGAGGACGTTCTGCTCGGCGGTCATGTCGCCGTAGACCGTGCTGTTCTCGGGGATCACGCCCATCTTCAGCTTCGCGGCGAGAGGGTCGCGGTGGATGTCCACCCCGCCGATGCGCACCGACCCGTTATCGGGGGTGAGGATCCCGGTCAGGAGCCGGATGGTCGTCGTCTTCCCCGCGCCGTTCGGCCCGAGGAACCCGAAGATCCCTTTGGCCGGCACCCTGATGCTGACATCGTCCACCGCCCTGACCGGTCCGAAGGACTTGCTGAGGTGATCCGCTTCGATGGCATCCATGTTTGCATTCCCGGGAACGATCGGTTCGCACTGTAATGTATACCTGACATGAAAAAAACCTTCTTTCCGGGCCGCGGACCGACAGGCGCCCTCCCACGGCGGGAACGGCGGTCCGGTCCCACGGGTGCCGGATCCCGGTGCCTCGCAATACCCGTATATACTTCGCCCGGGAAACGCTCCCGGGAAGGGAGATATGAGGAGAATGGGAACCGATTCCATCGTCTTCCACGGCAGCCTGCAGGAGCTCCTCGGGAAGGTCGAGTCGGGCGAGATGGTCCCGAAGCTCCAGGCCTCGCACGCCCCGATGTGCAAGTTCTTCACCGCCTATTACGTGATCAGCGGCATCAGGCACGTCGTCCCGCTCGTCCACGGCCCGACCGGCTGCCCGCTCTTCGTCTCCGACTTCGTCAGGACGCGGGAGTGCTGCGAGATCCGGGGCGTCCCCCTGGAGCCGACCGCCTGCACCTCCCTCGACGAGAGCCACGTCATCTACGGCGGGGAAGGCAGGCTCCTCGAAGCGGTGAAGGAGGCGTACGCCAAGTACCACCCCGACCTCATCGTCATCCTCTCCTGCTGCTGCTCGGGGATCATCGGCGACGACGTCGAGAGCATCGCCCGCGAGGCGGAGAAGCTCGTGGGGTGCCGGGTCCTCGCCCTGAGGAGCGAGGGCTTCGGCGGAGATTTCCGGTCGGGCTACGAGGACGCCTTCAGGCTCATCATGGAGCTCATGGAGCCCCCGAGGGAGAAGCGGAAGGGGACCGTGAACATCCTCGGCGCGCGCTGGGGGCCCACCACCACCGAGTTCGACATGGACCTCGACGAGGTCGAGCGGCTCCTCCGCGAGGTGGGGATCACGGTGAACGCGGTCATCGCGGGCGGCTGCACCGTCGAGGAGCTCAGGCGGGCGCGGGAGGTGGAGCTGAACGCCTCCTGGTGCTATGACTGGGGGCAGAAGCTCGGCGACCTGATGGAGGAGCGGTTCGGGATCCCGTACTCGAAGACCGGCCAGCCGTACGGCGTCGGGGCCACGAAGGAGTGGCTCCTCGGGATCGCGAAGCCCCTCGGCCTCGAAGAGAAGGCCCTCGAGGTCATCGGCCGGGAGACGGGGGAGGTGGAGACGGACCTCGAGTACCTGGAGCAGGCCCTCAGCGGGAAGACCGCCATCATCGAGATCACCGAGTTCCCCGGGCCGATCCGGGCCCTCTCCCTCGCGCGGATGGTCGAGGAGTTCGGGGCCCACCCCGTCGTGATCAACGTCCACCCCTACACCATCAAGGAGAGGATGCCCTCGATCAGGTTCATCCTGGAGACGGGGGTGAACCCCGAGATCATCCTCACGAAGGGGCTCTTCAAGCTCGGGACGTTCCGCTCGTCGAAGGAGACCGAGGACGAGCTCGAGGAGATCGTGAAGGGGTACGACAACGCCATCTTCTTCGGGAACGCCGCGCGGTATCCTCCCTGCCCCGTGGTGAACCTGACCCTGATGAACCCGGCCTTCCAGCCGCAGTACGGCTTTCGCGGCATCAGGAACATCGCCGCCCTCGTGAGACAGGCACTCGAGAAGAAGGACCTCCCGCGCTCGCGGCTGCTCAGGGGGATGCTCTATGGCACCCGGCGCTAGGGCGGCCGCGGCGGCGCCGCAGGAGGCAGGCACCGGCGAGAAGTGCACCGACCCCTACCTCCGGTGCGCCTTCAACGGGGCCGCCCAGACGGTCCTCGGGGTCTCGGGCGCGGCCCTCCTCGCCCACTCGCCGCAGGGGTGCGAGTACCTGGTGAACAACGCCTTCGCCTGGCAGGAGTGCGACTACATGGAGACCGTCACCCTCTGCACGAAGCTCTGCGTCGACGAGATAGTGCACGGGGGCGAGGACCTCCTCGCGAGGACCATCCGCGAGGCGAAGGGCCTCCCCGTCCAGGCGCTCTTCGTCACGAGCGCCTGCGGGCCCGAGATCGTCGGGGACGACATCGTCGCGGTCTGCGAGACCGTGCAGCCCGAGGTGAAGTTCCGGCTCGTCCCCGTCGAGTGCGCGGGGTTCCGGGGGTCCCAGTACGACGGGATCGACATCGCCCTCGACGCGATCCTCACGCGGCTCGTGAAGCGGGGCGCGGAAAAGGTCCCCGGTTCGGTCTGCCTCGTCGCACCCCATGCGAACGCCAACCCGACCTGGATGGCGGACCTCGGCTGGGTGAAGCAGACCCTCTCCCGGATGGGGATACCGGTGGTCGCGACGCTCACCCACCGGACCCCGCTCTCCGAGATCGAGCAGGCCTCGTCGGCCGAGGCATCGATCCTCCTCTCCCACGACGCCGGCCAGAAGGCGGCCGACCGGCTCGCGTCGGAATTCGGCGTCGAGCAGGCCTGCACGGGGATCCCGCTCCCCCTCGGGATGACGAACACCGCCCGCTGGCTCGCCGAGCTCGGGAGGCGGTTCGACAGGGCGAAGGAGGCGGAGGCGATGGTCGCCGAGGGGGAGAGGATGGTGACGACGACCTGCCGGCGCAAGTGGCCGATGGCCCGGTTCTTCTTCCGCACGCCCGCGGCCATCGTGGCCGACGCGACGGTCGGGATCCCCCTCGTCCGGTTCGTGACCGAGGACATGGAGATGACCCCCGACCTCGTCGCCCTCTACTCGGGGAACCGGCAGGTGAGGAGCCTCCTCTCGCAGGAACTCGCCGATCTCGGGCTCTCCCCGAAGATCATCTACGGCACCGACGTGTACAAGACGCGGAAGGGGCTCGGCGAGGTGAGGCCGAAGGTCGTCTTCGGTTCCACCATCGAGCGGCACGCGGGCGAGGGGTTCGGGGTCGCGTACACCGTCGAGCTCGTGCGGATGATGCGCCAGTTCCGGTTCATCAACCGCGAGTACTTCGGCTATACAGGGATCCTGAACCTGTTCGAGGCGGTCCAGAACGAGTGGATCATGAGGTGGCGCTCGAAGGAGAAGCGGTACGAGGCGAAGTGGTGATGGTGATGAGACAGATCGCGATCTACGGGAAGGGGGGCATCGGGAAGAGCACGATCGCCTCGAACGTCTCGGCGGCGCTCGCCGAGTCGGGCCTCTCGGTGATGCAGGTCGGCTGCGACCCGAAGCGGGACTCGACGAGGATCCTCGCGGGGGGCGAACTCATCCCCGCGGTCCTCGAGACGTACCGGGAGCAGCTCCGCGTGGGGAAGGACGAGTACGCGATGCGGCTCGACTCCCTCGTCCGGAAGACCCCGGGCGGGATCTACTGCGTCGAGGCGGGGGGCCCCGAGCCGGGCGTGGGGTGCGCGGGCCGCGGCGTGCTCACCGCCCTCCAGATCCTGAAGGACCTGAAGGCCTTCGAGACCTACCGGATCGACGTCGCCATCTACGACGTGCTCGGCGACGTGGTCTGCGGCGGGTTCGCCATGCCCATCCGGGAGGGGTTCGCCCGCGAGATCTACCTGGTCTGCTCGGGGGGCTTCATGAGCATCTACGCGGCGAACAACATCGCCCGGGCCGTGCAGCGCCTCGCCCGCAGGGGTGACACCGGCCTCGCGGGGATCATCTGCAACAGCAACGGCGACCTCGCCTTCGAGAAGGACTTCGTCCCCGAGTTCGCGAAACGGCTCGGCACCCCCTTCGTCCGGTTCGTGCCGAGGAGCCCGGTCATCCAGGCCTGCGAGCTCGAGGGGAGGGCCGTCGTGGACCACTCACCGCGGTCCCCCGAGGCGGGGATCTTCCGGGACCTCGCCCGCGACATCATGGCGAACGATTCCCGGGTCATCCCCACGCCGATCAACGACCTCGCCGAGCTGGAGCAGATCTACCGGAAATACCGGAGCCGGTAGGCTCCCGCTTTATTTCCCTCCCCCTCCAACCGGTACGAGCGATGGGTGAATGCTGCCTGAACTTCCTCCGTTCCCGGGCATGATGCGTTTTCCGGAGCCGGCATGGCGATGATTCCGGCGGGCCCGTGGTGGAGGAGGGCCGACGCCCGGCCAGGCGGGGTGCGGAGGAAGATCGACTACAAGTGGATCGTCCTCTCCATCACGACCATCGAGATGTTCATGGTCTCGGTGAACGGGAGCATCACCCTCATCTCCCTCCCCGCGATCTTCAACGGGATCCACGTCGACCCCTTCACCTCCTTCCAGTACCTGCTCTGGGTGCTCATGGGGTACAGCCTGGTCACCGCGACCCTGCTCCTCTCCTTCGGCAGGCTCTCGGACATGTACGGGAGGGTGCGGCTCTACAACGTCGGGTTCGCCATCTTCACCCTCGGTTCCGTCCTCCTCTTCCTCACCCCGAACACCGGCGACGCGGGGGCGATGGAGCTCATCGCCTTCCGGCTCGTGCAGGCGGTGGGGGCGTCCTTCACCTTCTCGAACAGCGCCGCCATCCTCACCGATGCCTTCCCCGCGAACGAGCGGGGCAAGGCCCTCGGCCTGAACATGATCGCCTTCCTCTCGGGGCAGTTCATCGGGCTCATCCTCGGCGGGATCCTCGCGTTCTTCAACTGGCGGTACGTCTTCCTCGTGAGCGTGCCCGTCGGGATCCTCGGGACCATCTGGGCGTTCTTCGCCCTGAAGGAGAGCCCGCTCCCCAGGCGGGCGAGGAAGATCGACCTCTGGGGGAACGTCTCCTTCGTAGGCGGGATAACGGTGTTCCTCGTCGGCATCACCTACGCGCTCCTCCCGTACGGGAACGACCCCATGGGATGGGGGGACCCGTGGGTCGTCGCCTCGATCCTCCTCGGGCTCGCGCTCCTCGCCGCCTTCCCGGTCATCGAGAGCCGGGCCGAGGACCCCATGTTCCGGCTGAACCTCTTCCGGAACCGGGTCTTCTCGCTCGCGAACCTCGCCGGGTTCCTCTCCGCCATCGCCCGCGGCGGGGTGATGTTCCTCCTCATCATGCTCCTCCAGGGGATCTGGCTCCCGCTCCAGGGCTACAGCTACGAGTCGACCCCCTTCTGGGCGGGGGTCTTCATGCTCCCCCTCACCGCGGGGTTCGTGGTCATGGGGCCCCTCTCGGGCTGGCTCTCGGACCGGTACGGCTCGCGCCTCTTCGCCACGGCGGGCATGGCCCTCGTCGCCGTCTCCTTCGTCATGCTCGCCCTGCTCCCCTACGACTTCCGGTACCCCGTCTTCGCGGTCGCGCTCTTCGTCATGGGCCTGGGGAACGGCATGTTCGGGGCGCCGAACATCGCGGCCATCATGAACGCCGTGCCGCCCGAGGAGCGGGGGGTCGCCTCGGGGATGCGCTCGATGCTCCAGAACAGCGGCATGGTCATCTCCATGGGGATGTTCTTCACCATCGTCATCGTGAGCCTGACCCGGACCTTCCCCCCCGAGCTCGCCACCTCGCTCACGAGCGCGGGGGCGCCCGAGCTCATCGCCCCCATGAGCGCCATCCCCCCGACGGGCTCGCTCTTCGCCGCGTTCCTCGGCTACAATCCGGTGAGCACCATCCTCGAGGCGGTGCCGCACTCGGTCGTCGCGGCCATCAGCCCCGCGACCATCGCGACGCTCACGGGGATCACCTGGTTCCCGACGACCCTCGCGCACGCCTTCATGCCGTCCCTCGGCACCTCGTTCCTCATCGGCGCGGCGATCTCCCTCGTCGCCGCGGTGCTGTCCGCGCTGAGGGGATCGAAGTTCATCCACGAGACCGATGCGCGGCCCCCCGCGGGCGGGGAGGGGGAGCAGGCGGGGGAGGAGCCAGCCGCTGAACCGCCGATGGGGGAGACGGGATGATCGCCATTCGGGAGGAGTGAAACCATGGGGAAGATCTTTGGGAAGATACTCATCGCGACCGACGGGTCAGGGAAGAACCGGCCCGCCGTGGAGAAGGGGCTCGAGATCGCAAGGGCCTGCGGGGCGGCCGTCTGTGCCCTGTACGTCATCGACGAGACCCCGCTCACCTCGGCCCAGGCAGAGGTGCTGACCGCCGACGTGTACTCGGCCCTGAAGGAGGAAGGGGACCGTGCCGTGGAGCAGGTGAGACGGATGGCGACCGGTCTCGCGATCGAGACGTACGTCCTCTCGGGCAGGCCGGCCCACGTCATCACCGGGTTTGCCGAGAAGAACGGGGTCGACCTGATCGTGGTCGGCTCCCAGGGGAAGAGCGGCCTCGAGCGGCTCCTCCTGGGGAGCACGGCAGAGAGCATCATCCGGATGGCCGGCTGCATGGTCCTCGTCGTGAAGAGCGGGTGACCCGCCCCGAAGGGGGCCTGTCGGGCACCGCCGCGCCGTCCCCCCCTCACAGCCCCTCTGGCGGCCCGCCAGCACGCTTTTATACGCGGCGTCATCCATCCTTCTCTCTATGGCCTCTACCGGTGAAGCCACCTCCCGCCAGATCCTCGCGTCCATCGTGCTCTCGACCGCGGTCATCTTCTACCTCGACATCATCACCCCCGTCGGGTTCATGATCGGGATCCTCTACTTCATCCCCCTCCTCCTCACGGCGTACGTCGCCTGGAGGCCCGCGCCCTTTCTCTCGGCAGGGGCGAGCATCCTCCTCATCTTCGCGGGGTTCCTCTTCTCCCCCCGCGATGTGACGGACATCTCGGTCCTCTTCGCCTTTGCCGACCGGCTCTTCCTCTCCTTCATGCTCGTCGTCTCGGCTTTCTTCGTCCAGAGTTACATCCGGAGCCAGGAGGATCTCCGGCTGGACGAGGAGCGGTACCGCTCCCTCGCCGAGTGGTCGCCCGACGCGATCGTCGTCAGCCGCGACGGGAAGGTCGTGTACGCGAACCCGGCGGCCCTGCGGCTCCTCGGGGCGGGGGAGCGGGAGCGGGTCATCGGCAGGGACTTCCTCGACCTCCTCGATCCCGCGGGCCACGGGGCCGTCGTGGAGAAGACCGGCCAGGTGATGCTCGGGGCGCGGATGATCCTCGACGACCTCGGGGTCCTCCGCGAGGGAGGGACGATGCTGCGGGTCCAGGCCTCGGCCGGGAGGATAACCTGGGACGGGAGGCCGGCCATCCAGGTACACTTCAGGGAGAGCCCGGGCCGGTGAGCCGCCACGGCCCTCGGTCAGGAGAGGGAGATGGGTCCGTTCACCCGGGCCTGACCGTCCCCTTGATCTCCTCGAGGAAACCCGCCGCGTAGGGGAGGAGCCCGTTGTTCGGGTCGTAGAGGGGGTAGAGACCGGAGAAGGAGAAGACCGCGTCGAAGATATTCGTCCTCGGGAGGAGGTCGGTGTACCTCAGGAGGTAGAGGAGGGCGAGGACCGGCGCGCGGGAGACGCCGGCGATGCAGTGGATGAGCACCTTCCGTCCCTTCGCGAGGTGCCGGTGGATGAACTCGAGGGCAGGGAGGATGCAGCGGGTGTTGACCCGGTCCCCCGCCCTCGCGTCCTCGAAGGCGAGGAAGAGCTCGCTCCCGTCGGGCGATGGGACGGCGTCCCGGAAGGCGAGCCGGTTCCCCGCGAGGTACCGGCGGTGGTCTCCCCGCTCGGTGTGGACGACCGCCCAGTCCGGGCTCCCCGCCACCCAGTCGTCCCTCTCCCCGATGAACAGGTTCCGGATGACCTCTTCCATGCTATCCTGTTAGTATGTATGTATATATGTATGTATTTATCGATCCAGGGGTGGTCCCCGGCCTGGTTTTCGGGAGGGCAGCCTGAAAAAAGGAAGGAGGAGGCGGAGGGGGGGAGAGAAACATCAGGTTCTTGAACCCTCGCTGGTCGCACCCCGCCTGATGGCGGGTTGCTCCTAGTCGGGTTCTGTTGAACCCTCCTACTTCCCGAAGTACTCCGAGACCTTCCGCAGGTTCTCCCGGATCGGGAGGCCCTGGGGACACTTCTCCTCGCACTCGCCGCAGTCCTCGCAGCAGGAGGCATAGGAGGGGATGCCGTCGAAGAAGCCCCCGAGGAACATCGTGTACCGCTG
>DATIYO010000039.1:0-9710 GCA_035517575.1 Methanomicrobiales archaeon | reverse complement strand
TCAGGTCACGCTTTCAGCGCCAATCGACGTCCGGATGACCCAGTACCGCTTCCGCTCCTCGTCGCCCTCGACGTAGGCATAGTACTGGGAGTAGAGGCCGTCGATCTTCTGGAAGACGACCTCGCCGTTGAAGTCGGTGTACCGGGTGTAGACCTTCGCCCCCTCCTTGTGCTTCAGGACGACCTTGATGTCGGGCGAGGGCTGGTTCGAGATCCGGTCGATCACCTTGAAGGTGACCGTCGGGGCGAGGGGCTCGCGGCCCCGCTTCATCACCTCCTTGAAGGTGGTGGACCCGCCCGGGCTCACGATCTCGTAGAAGGAGCCCTTCGGGAGCTTCCAGAGGATCACGGCCCCGAGGAAGACGCCGAGACCGCCCCCGATGAGCATCACGCCGAGGAGGAGGTTCTGGAGGAGGGCCGTGTAGTCGATGCCCCCGAACACCGTGTCGAGGACGGGCTGGATCAGGTACTGTACCTCCTGGGCGACGGGGACGGCCCAACTCTCCGCGCCCATGTAGCTCAGGTCCTTGATGGCGGTCGCCCAGGCGAGGACGCTCGTCGCGGCGAGGAGGAGGAACCCCGTCCCGATGAGGATGAGGGCGAAGAGGACCCCGAACACCATGGCCACGAACTCGACACCCCCGTACTTCCTCCGCAGGAGCCGGTTGAGCCCCGAGAAGACCAGGAAGAGGAGGAGGATCCCGCCGAAGATGGCGAGGTAGTTGTCAAAGAAGAAGCCCATGAGCCGGGCGCTTTCGGTCTGCAGGACGGTCTCCTGGGCAGACGCGGCCGCTGCGACAAGGGGCAGCGAAAGGGCCAGAAAGCGGTAACGCTCCATAATATGACATTTCCCGCGAAGCTGATAAGGATCGTCCCTCCCCGCCCCGCGGGACCGGCGGGAGGGCCTCCCCCCAAGCCGTCGGGATCCCGATTCACGATTGCGGGTGGCGTATCCGGCACCGGTCGCCGAGGTGTTTCAGGGCATCCGCGACCCAGGATTCCCAGTTAACCATCCCGCCGCAGGAAACGGATGCCGCGAGCTCCCGGCCGGTCTCGTCGTCGCTCCCCTCCAGGACCTCGGCGATCACGGACCCGGGGGCGAAGCCGGCGGCAAGGAGGCCGTCGGGGTCGCCGTCCACCACCCCGAAGACCGGGATACCCCGGTGGGCGCAGATGTGCCCGCAGACGGCCGTGGTGTCGTCGCCGATGGCGAGGACCCCGCAGGTATCGGGGGCGATCGATCGATAGAGGTCCTTGCCGCAGTGGTCGACGACGAGGACTCTCCCCTCGGGAGGGGCGGCGCCACCCCTCCGCGGCGGGGCCCGCCGTATCGGGCCGCTCTTGCACCATGCCGACGGGAGGTCGACCTGCCCCATCCGTGCGAGCTTCTCCAGGCCATGGGGCTTGGGCCGGAGGCCGGAGACCGCCTCGATACCCCCCCTGGCCGACCGGATCGCGACCGTTTCTCCGGTCGCGGTACCGATGACGATCCCCTCCACGAGGACAGCCTCGCCCGGGATACAGCCCCGTATCTCGCGGACGCCCTCTCCCGGCTGCCGGTCCGACGCCACCGTGACCAGCCGGAAACCCGTCCTATCGGCGAGGAGCCGGGCGAAGCCCAGTTCCGCAACCGACCCGTTCCAGAGATATACGGTCCGCGATGAGCACTCGAGCTGGACGAGGGGCTGCCCCAAAGGGAGCCTCGAGGCGACGATCTCCCCGAAGATCCTCCCCGATTCCCTGGTCTTCCCATGGTTCACCAGGAAGATTTTCCCGCCGGTCCTGCGGATCACCGAGCTCGGCACGTCTCCGTCGAAGGCGACCGGAAGGCCCGACTCCTCGGCGGCCGTCCTTGCCATGACGCCCGCGACGACGGTCCGCCCGGGCGAGAGGAGTCCCAGGAGCCAGGCCACGTCCCCCTGATCAAAGGCCTCGGGGCCGTGGACCACCATGACCGCATCGGAGAAAGGCCCGCTGACCCCGCCCCCCTTCCCGCGGGAATCCCTGCGTCGTGGCATGCCCCTGCCCCCCTACTTTCCGGGTGTGGCGGTGTCGAGCATCTCTGCCGCGACCGAGACGAGCCTGAGCCACATGTTGAGGGCGGCCCGGAGGGCGGGGATGTCCTCGGCGGCGACCGAGATGACGAGCCGGTCGCCGCCCTCGAGGGAGATCCCGACCTCGGTCCTCGGGTTGATCTCCCCGACCTCGGGGGCGAGCACCTCGTGGATCTCCCCTGCCCGGGGCGTCGTGCAGGTGAAGACCGCCGTGTGCTTCATGGCCTCTCCCGCAGGACGACGCGCCGGCCCTGGACTCCGTCGAAGACGAGGGTCGACGGGGGAGTCTCGTCCCTGCCGACCGGCAGGTGCGGGGAGAGGCAGGCGACGAGGGCATCGTCGCCCGAGAAGAGGCCCCGCCGCAGCGGCCCGGCCCGCGGCTCCTCGATCACGGAGGGAAAGACGAGGGAGGCCGCCTCGTCCCCGCCGTCCAGGAGCTGCACGCGAACGCCCCTTCCTTCCCTCGAAAGAACGAGCAGTTTCCCGTCGGAGAAGGGGGGCTGGGAGAGGCCGCCCTTCCCGCGGGTGACGTAGCGCCCTCCCGCCGCGAAGGCGAGGTCGCGCCCGATGCGGCGCACGAGGGGGTCGGCCTTCCGCGAGGTCGTGACCGTGATCATCGGGCCTTGAGATCCTTGATCCCGGCCCCGCGTTCCTTGAAGAGGATGCGGTGCCCGCAGTAGGGGCACCGGACGTTCACGTCAATCTCGACCTTGTGCTTGCACCGGGCGCATTTGTAGACTCCGGGCACGGGGCTTACTCCTCCGGGACCTGGGGTTTCTCGATGGAGCGCTGGGCGATCCGGAACGTTGGCGTCTGGGGGACGTACGCCCCGCCGGCGAACTTGTAGCCGCATTTCCGGCACTCCCAGATGCCCGTCCCCTTCCGCTTCACCGCGACCTGGTCGCAGCTCGGGCAGGTGTGAGTGGCCTTCTCGAGCTCCTCGACCTCGACGACCCGCTTCCTGATGAACCTGCCGTACCGGGGACCGAACCTTCCCGCGCTCCTCGATACCCGGCCCTTGGCACTCTGATTCTTTGAACTCATCTGATCCTCCCCGGATGTGTCCTTTTATTTTCGACCTTTCCCTTCATATAGTTAATCGGGGGAAGGGAGGGTTCGTGAGAGGGAGGGTTCGCGAGAACCCGACCTCGAGCGACGGCGACCATTCCCGAAGGGAATGGGAGTGCCGCGATGGGGTCGCGGCGAAGTCGCGGAGAACCCGACCCGGGTCAGATAACCTTCATCTGCCCCGTCCCCTTGCTCACCTTGCGCACCAGGCTCTCGAGCTCCTGCTGCATCCCGCCGGGGATCTTGACCACGCAGATCCAGGAGCCGTCCTTCTGCCACTCCTCCTGCTCGATCCGGGCAAAGGAGTCGAGGTCCCCGTAGGCCTTCGCGGCATGGTCAGCGGGGATCTTGATCGCGACCCGGACCTCCTCGAACCGGATCGGGATCAGCGGCCGGAGCGCCTTCATCGTGTCGGCCACCAGGTCGTCGAAGGGCCGGAAGGGGTCGATGGACACCTTCGCCTCCTCCATCGCCATCTCGATCCGGGCGGGGGGGTGAGGGAGCCCCGTCTGGGGGTTGATGGCATGCCTCGCGATGTAGGTGACGATCTGGTGCCGCTTGTCGGCGAGGATCTGCTTCTTCTGCTCGGCGGTGAGGTGGATCTCGCCCTTCTCGATGATCCGGCGGGCGATGGTCGGGAAGTCGGTGGTCTGGAAGACCTTGTGGAGCGCCTCGTCCGAGGCCTTCTCGGCCCGGGAGGCGTTCTCGAAGACGAAGATCGCCGCGACGGCGTCCTCGATCTCGACCGGCTCGCCGTGCCGGATCTTCACGGCGAGGTCGGGGTCCACGAGGATCTCGAAGCGTTCCCCGTGGGTCTCGAGCCGGGCCACGACGGCCCGGTCCAGGGGGATCATGCGGCGCCGGACTTCTCGAACTGCTCGACGAAGGTCGCGACCTCTTCCCTGGTCATCTTCCGGAAGGCGCGGGCCTTCTGCTCCACGATGCCGATCTCCACGGCGTTCACGTCGAACTTCCCCTCGGTCGCGGCATGGAGGGCCTTCAAGCCGAGGAGGATGGCGTCGCGGCAGCCGGCCTCGGGGTTGTACTCCTCCTCGAAGACCTTCATCACCGCGGGCCGGCCGGTCCCGATCCCCGTCGCCTTGTACTCGAGGAGCGTCCCGCTCGGGTCGGTCTCGAAGAGCCGGGCGGTCCCGTCGGAGATGCCCGCGATGAGGAGGGCGGTCCCGTAGGGCCGGGCGCCGCCGAACATGGTGTAGGTCTGCATGTGGTCGCAGAGCTTCTTGGCGAGCGTCTCGACGTCGATGGCCTCGTTGTACGAGACCCGGTTGATCTGGCACTCGACCCGGGCGCGGTCGACGAGGGCGCGGGCGTCCCCGACGAGCCCGCTCGACGCGACCCCGATGTGCTCGTCGATCTTGAAGATCTTCTCGATGGAGGAGGGCTCCAGGAGCCGGGTCGCGACCCGCTTGTCCACGATCAGGACCACGCCGTCGGTGCACTTGATCCCGACCGCCGTGGTCCCCCGCTTCACTGCCTCCCGGGCGTACTCGACCTGGTAGAGCCGCCCGTCGGGGGAGAAGACCGTGATGGCACGGTCATATCCCATCTGGTACTGGGGTTGCATCACCTCACCTCTCCGTCTTCATCCGCGAAAAACAACATTTCCTGACCTTTTATTCCGTTTTCGATCAAATCAACCTTTTGACCCGCGTAGCCCCGCGCGAGGAAGGCCCGGCCGCCGATCCCGACCTCCCGCTCCCAGAGCGCCTCGGGCCGGGGGAGGGGCCGGCTCCGGATGCCGTGGAGGGTGCCGCTCGTCGTGACAGTCCTCGCGGTGACCCGCCGGTCCCCCACCCGGGTGATGGTCGCGACCGCGGTCGCGAGCCGGTCCTCGGTCCCCCGCCGGCACCGGATGATGGCCTGCCCCTCCCAGGCCATCACCGACGGGGAGATCTCCGAGGCCGCCGCATCGCCCCAGAGGGAGGTGCAGGCGTCCGCGACCGCCGCGTAGAGCTCGCGGGGGTCGGGGGAGACCCCCTCGGGCTCGAACCGGACGAGGATGTACCGGCGCCGCTCGCGCTGGGAGGGGAGCTGGTTCATCCCCGCACCACCTGGACGGGAGACCTCCCCGCGAGGATGGAGTCGAGGGAGGAGAGGGCCCCTGTGACCTCCTCCTCCTCCATGCCGAAGAGCCGGGCGAGGAGCACCAGGTCACGGACCGACCGCTGGGCGAGGATCGAACGGGCATTGGAGGCGATGGTGCAGGGGAAGGCGTACCGGCGGGCGAGCTGGAGGATATCGCGGTACCGCGAGATGACCCGCTGGCGCGAAAGCCCCCTTCCCTCGACGAGCGGTGAGAAGTCGAGCTCGACCGCGACACCCCTCACCTCCGCTTCCCGCGCGGCGACGTGGTTGAAGGCACCCTTCGGGGCCTTGTGAATCCCCCTGAGCACCCGCACCCCGCGGAGGCCGATCACGGCCCGGTTGAAGGCGATCTCCCCCGCGTTCACCATGACCACCCCGCTCCCCCGGGGGATGCCCTGGACTGCCGCGACCACCTCCTTCACGGAGGAGGCGGAGATGACGGTCCCCCTGAGCACGCCGGGGACGTCCCCTCCCCCGCCGACCGCGACGACCTGGTCGAAGCCGAGCTCCCGGGCCTCGATGGCCATCCGCCTGAGGGAGGAGTCGCCGGCGGGCCAGGGGTGGATGCACCCGTCGATCAGGGGCATGCCAGGTCGGAAAAAATGGGTTACTTCCCGCGGTTCGCGTGGGAACGGATGCTCGGCCGGTTCTTCTCGGTGCCGATGCCCCGCCGGCGCATCCCGCGGCCCTTTCTCCCCGCGCTCGTGAGGCCCCGCTCGGCCCGGCCGCGGTGCCCCCGCTCCCCGACCCAGGAGAGCTGCCGGTCCCGCTGGATCGCCGGGTGGTGGCCGTCGACCAGGATGACCTCGTACCAGCGGTGCCTGCCGTCCTCGCCGACCCAGTAGGAGTTGAGGACCTCCATGTTCGGGAACTTCTTCGAGGCCCGCTCCTCGGCGATCCGCTGGAGGGACTTCGCCGGGGTCTTCTTCCGGATCCCCATGTGGGCGGTCCGCCTGCCCCGCACGTACCGGCTCGCCCGCCGGCCGCCGCGGTGGACCTTCACCCGGGCGACGGCGATGCCCTGCTTCGCCTTGTACCCGAGGGCGTGCGCGCGGTCGATCCGCGTGGGCCGGTCCACCCGCACCACGGTCCCCTCGTCTCTCCAGACCTGCATCCGTGCCCAGAGGAGGTCCGCGACGCCTGACTCGTCGGCGTGCTTCCAGGCCTCCCGCACATGGGCGTACATCGACCTGACCATGTACCGTTCACCTCAAGGTTCAGCCGTAAGGCCACATTCCTTTCCCAGGGACGCATCCCGTGGTTCTGTATAGGTCTCGCGGGGACGATATAAAGGGCTCTGTCAGTCCCCCTTCCGCTTGGAGACGACCCGGATCCCGTCGATCCCCGTCTCCGGGTACTGCCCGGCCGCGTCCTTCTCCGCGGACTTCACCATGTCCCAGACGGTGAGGAGGGCGGCCGAGACGCCGGTCAGTGCCTCCATCTCTACCCCTGTCGGCCCCCGCGAACGGACCCGCACCGTGGCGAGGATGAAACCCTCGCCGTCGGTAAAGTCCACGTCGATCCCCGAGAGAGGGATGGGGTGGCAGAGGGGGATGATCCTTGGCGTGTCCTTCACCGCGAGGATGGCGGCGACCCGCGCGGTGGCGAGGACGTTCCCCTTCACGAGGGAGCCCTCGCGGATGGCGCGGAGGGTCGCGGGCCGGAGCCGGATCTTCCCCTCGGCGACGGCCTCCCGCACCACGTCGTCCTTCCCCGAGACGTCCACCATCTGCACCTTGTCGCCCTTCAGGTGGGTGAACTCAGCCACTCCGCTCACCCCCCGAGAAGAGGACGGCGGGGATCTCCGCGACCAGGTCCGACGCGGTCATGCCGTCGCCCCGTGACTGCGCGACGACCATCCCCGCCGAACCGTTCACGTACGCCGCGATGCAGGCCGCCTCGAAGGCGGGGAGCCGGCAGAGGAGCGCGCCCGTGATGCCGGCGAGGACGTCGCCCGTCCCCGCGACCGCCATCGCGGGAGTCCCCGTCGGGTTGAACCGGACCCGGCTCCCGTCCGAGATAACGTCGACCGGGCCCTTCAAAAGAACCACGCCATCCTTCGCGGCTGCCCGCACGGCACGCCCGCGGGCCGCGAGCCCTTCGGGAGGGGCCTGGCCGGTCATCCGCTGGAACTCGCCCGCGTGCGGGGTGTAGACCGCCTCCTTCGAGACCGGCAGGGGGAGGCGGAGGGCGTCGGCATCGAAGACCGCCTTCTTCGCGGCCCCGGCGACCGCGAGGACCACCTCGTGGCTCCCGGTGCCGAGCCCGTTCCCCACCACGACGGCGTCGGCCCGCTCGGCGAGCCGGAGGATGCGTTCGAGGTGATCGGCGGTGATCCGGTCCCCCTCCAGCCGTTCGTAGATCAGGTCGGGGACAGGTTCGAAGACCGGCGACGCGATACGGACGATGTCCGCACCCGCCCTGAGCGCCCCCAGGCCTGCGAGGTACGGGGCGCCCTGGTACGGCCCGCCGCCTATCACAAGTACTTCGCCGTTCTCGCCCTTGTGCGCTTTCGCCGGTCGCCGTCGGACGAGGGCCAGGTCGCCCGGGCCCATGAAGACCTCGGCGGCGAGGGGGATCCCGATGTCCGCCACCTCGGCGCCCTCGACCTTGGGACGGTGGAAGCTCAGGATCCGGGTCGCCCGCATCCCCGGAGTGGGGACGTCCGCGGCGATGATCGGGGCGGGCGAGGCGTTCGCGAGCTCCACGCAGCGGGAGACCGGTTCGCGCAGGGCCCCCGAGGCGCCGGTCCCGAGGAGGGCGTCGACGATGACGTCCGCGCCCTGGAAGAGGTGCGAGAGGACCTCGACGTCGGAGGCGCAGGTCACCGGGTGGAGGGTCGCGACCGATCCCGCGAGGGCCCGGAGCTGGAGCTCGGTCTCGGGGGCGAGGGGGCCGTCCGTCGCGTAGATCACGTCGGTCTCGACGTGCTGGAGGTACCGCGCCGCGGCCATCCCGTCGCCGCCGTTCTTCCCTCTCCCGCAGAGGACGAGGGCCCGGAAGGGGTTGTACTCGAGGGCCATCGCCGCGATCTCCCTCCCCGCGCTCTCCATCATCTGGAGGGACCCCACGCCGAGAATGATGGCGTTCCCCTCCACCGCCTTCATCCGCTCCGCGCTCACGAGCCCCCTTTCCAGGAACTCCCGCATCTCCGCGTCCATAACTTCCCTTTATCCGGAATGGGGCGGTGGGAGGGAAAAAAGTGTCCGTGGATTATGGTCCCAGGGACAGGGCGAAGGGGGGGGACTATTATCCGGATGGTCTCCGGAGGAGATTCGATCTCATAATTCAGGAGATGATTGGTTCTCCTGGATTATCCGCTGCCATCTGGGGGAGGTTAGATCAGGATATTCTCCCTGTGCAACGGTGAAAGTTCCGGTTAGCTTGTTCCATCCTTCTTCATTTTTAATGGATCCGGAAACATAGTCGTTATAGTAGTTACCCGGGTTTGTGTCATCAACATCCTTCCACGAGTTCATTCCTTCAATGAAGATAACCACGGTCACAGATGCGTGGAAGGGGTTCCTGTAAAAGGCGTATGCCGTTGTTGATTGAGTTCCTGAATATGGCGGAGCATCATATACGAGAGAACCTGAATCGGCATATCGTTTCAGGACTTTCGGGTTCGGAGGAGAGAATTCCATTTTCGGCAACAAAATCGACTCGTTCCCTATGGGAAATGCCGTATTGAAGAAGAAGAGAGGGGACGGAATGTATCGCTCCCCGACGGTACTGACATCCCACTCGATGGTGCCATTCGGCCATGAGTCAGCGTGAACCATAAGATACCAGGGTTCGTTTCCCTCAGGTGAATATTCACCCGGATGCGGACCTGTCAGATTTCTCCCTGGAGGTGTCCGGGTGAATGCGATGGAGAAATCTTGTTTCATGAAATTGTCTGTGCTTAATGATCGATCGCCTATCGTCGGTGAATTATTTTTTACCGGTAAAAGAACACAAAATGTGGCGTTCCCGAGAGGGGCGCCTGTCTCAATAGAAAGATGATAACGCTCGCTCCTGTGTAATTCCCGCGGATACTCGAGAGTCGAGATGCAGCCGGAGATCGTGATGATAACAGCGATTACGAGTATCAGGTAAATTCTTATTTTGAGATGAGCCATTTGAGAGTTCTTTCAGCGGGTCATGGCTTAAAGCTGCTAATACCCAGACGGCGTCGCACTTGTTTCTGACGAACCATTCTGAATTAACTTCTGCCATCTGGGAGAGGACAGATCGGGATATTCTCCGTTGGCAACAGTGAAGGTTCCGGTTAGCCTGTTCCATCCTTCTTTATCATATATATTCCCGGAAACATCATCAAGATAGAAATTGCTCGGATTGGTGTCATCCATATCTTTCCAGGAGTTCTCCCCTGCAACGAGGATGAAAATACTAACGGATGCTTTTGAATTACCAGTAAAATCTGCATAGGCCATGATGGCTTGCGTTCCTGTGAATGGCGTAGCATTATATTTGATAGTTC
>DATIYO010000038.1:0-11668 GCA_035517575.1 Methanomicrobiales archaeon | reverse complement strand
GACTGGGACACCTCGAGGATCCAGCACGGGTCGCTCCTCCCCGGCTCCCAGTACCTCTTCTACGTGATGATGCAGCCGCTCACCGTGACCGATGCGAAGGCGAACGGCGGGTACACCAGGCTCGAGCTCGGGATCGAGGGGCCGGTCCACGCCGATTTCAGCGTGAACGCCTGGAACGGGACGACGGTCGAGTTCCACGACCTCTCGACGGGGATGCCCTCGACCGCCCTCTTCGACTTCGGCGACGGGCTCCTCGCGAACATCACCCCGGGCTCGAGGGTGAACCACACGTACCTCGATGCCGGCACGTTCTCCGTGAAGCTGACCGTCGGGAATACCCTCGGGACCGACAGCGTCACGAAACAGGTCACGGTGGTGGGCACGACCCGGGACGACGCGTATACCGAGGTGCTCACGGATCCGGACATCCTCAACAACGACGTGACCGGTAAGGCGGTCTACACGAGCCAGAACCCCGTGGAGGCCGGGTCGACCGTGACCGGGTGGTCGACGGACTTCGGGGTGAACACGAACGGCTGGCTCATCTTCATCGACGACCACCCGAAGGCCAACTGGGAGCACCCGGTCCGGTACGTCCTCGTCGACGATAACAACCGGCGGACGCTCTTCCAGGGCACCTCCCCGCCGAAGAACGTCGCGATCTCCCAGATCGCGGGGGTGGTCCCGACCGTCGGTTCGACGAACGACGTCGGGAGCGGCTACAGCGCCGGCTACACGGGCGGGGGCGGCGGGAACACCGTCTGCTCGCAGATCGCCTGCCCGCACTGCTATGCCCTCCTCGTGAGCGGCGGGTTCGACCGGGACAACAACTTCGACCGGTACTGGAACGACCTATCCTCGATGTACCGGACCCTGAGGCAGACGTACTGCTATGCCCCGGACCACATCCAGGTGCTCATGTCCGACGGGAACGACCCGGGCCTCGACCAGCGGACGGGGAACGGGCCGAACGACTACGCGGACTCCCGGACGGACTTCGACGGGAGCGGCCACAGCGAGGTCAACGCGGCCGCGACGAAGGACAACCTCGTGCAGGCCCTGACCGGCTACCAGAGCAGCCTCACGTCCGCCGACTCCCTCTTCATCTTCACGAGCAACCACGGCGGGAAAGACCCGAACTCCGACAATGTTCGGCTCTGGCTCTGGAACCAGGAGTACATGTGGGACTACGAATTCGCGGGATACCTGAACCAGATCCCGGCCAAGGTCATCGCGCTCACCATGGAGCAGTGCTACAGCGGCGGGTTCGTGGACAACGTCATGGCCTCGGTCCCGGCAGGCCAGACGAGGGTCATCGCGACCGCGGCGAGCGCCACCGAGCCGTCGTACGGGAACGACTTCTCGTACTGGTGGATCGACGGCTCGATGGGGCCCGCGGGCAACCCCAATTACAACCTGAACGCCGTCGCTGACGGCCTCGTCTCCCTCCGCGAGGACTTCGACTACGCGGACCAGCACGACCCGTCGGCGGCCCAGGGGTACGAGCACCCGCAGTACTCGGGCGGTGCGACGGCGGACGCGGGCCTGGCCACCGGGCTCAGCTCCTGCAGCCAGTGCCCGGATCCGAAACCGGTGCCGGACCCGACGAAACCCGGTGCCTTCCTCCCGTATGCCCCCGGGGACCCGCTCGGGATGGGCATCAACGAGGACCTGTACGGCCGGGGGTCGTTCAATCAGGACGATGCGGTCCTCTTCTTCAGGGACTTCGGCTGGATGCAGGCGAACGAACCGGTCTGCGGCTTCGATGTCAACGGGAACCGCCGTATAGACTTCGCCGATATCGTGAAGCTCTACCAGGAGGCGCAGTGACATGGCTGAGAGGAAGTCAGGGATCGGAGTGCCCGTGAAGCTCATGGCTATCGCGGCGGTGCTGCTCGGGCTCGCGGCCTGCGCGGGTGCCGTGTCCGCGCAGACCGTCACCGTGGGGAGCGTGAACATCGTCCACATGACCGATCCGCCGGTGCAGGTCCCCATCACCCTGGATTCGGCCCCGGCCGGGGTCGCCGGTTACCAGATCACGGTCGCCGCCGACCCGACCGTCTTGTCCATCGTGGACGTGAAGTTCCCGGACCGGATGAACGCGGACTTCGCCACGTTCGACCTCGCGAACAACGCGGCCGTGATCAAGGTGGCGGACGTGAACGACGTCATCCCGCCGGCGGCGAACGCCCCGTCCGCCCCGTACGTCCTCGCGTACGTGGTGGTCCAGGGGGTGACCGCCGGGTCGTCCGCAGACCTCACCGCGACCGTGAACGAGATGGACGCCGACGACGGGACCATCATCACCCCGGCGGTGGCGAACGGGAAGATCGGGGTGGAGCTCCCCTCGGGGGCCATCCAGGTCACCGTCACGGACAAGCGGACGGGCGGGGCGCTCCCGGGGGCCACGATCTCGGTGAGCCCCGTGGACGGGGTCTCGCCGCAGTCCATCCCCAGGACCGACGCGACCGGGTCCGCGACCATCAGCGGCTTCATCCCCGGGCAGTACAGCGTCACCGTCGGCCTCGACGGCTATGCCACGCCGGCGGCGTCACCGGTGATCGTGACGAGCGGGCAGACGGCTCCGGTCTCCTTCGCCCTCGTGCAGATGGGGAGTTTCAAGGTCTTCTCGAAGCCGGTGACCTCGGGCGCCGAGATCTGGATCGACGGCAGGGACACGGGGAAGGCCACGACCGCGGCGGGAACCGCCGTCCCGGGCTATGAACCCGCCCCCGCGACCCACACCATGACCCTCACCCTGGTCGGTTATTCCTGCGGCATAGGCTCGTACCAGACCACTCCGGGAGGAACGAAGGCGGTCACCCTCACGATGACCAGGCAGACGAACGAGATCCCGGGGATCGTCAACGTCGACTCCTCGCCCCAGCAGGCCAGGGTCTACGTGAACGGCGAGGACACCGGGTACGACACCCCTGCCTCGGTCTCGGTGAGCCCCGGCGAGAACATGGTGGACGTCGGCCTGGACGGCTACGTCTCCCAGGGGGGGCTCGACATCACCATCGGCGAGGCTGAGACGAGGAACCTGTTCTTCACCCTGGAGCCCTCGGCGGTGCCCATCCCCGAGTTCCCGACGCTCGCCGTCCCGCTCGTCACCCTCCTCGGGCTCTCCCTCCTGGTCGTCCTCGTGAGGGCCAGGAGAAGGGCATAGAGAAGGGCACACCTTTTTTTCGGGAACCATCGCGTGGCCGGGTATCCCCATCGGGATTTCTGTGGGCGGGGATCCCCGGCCAGGGATCCCGTACCCACCCGGGGATTCGGGAACAACCGGAAAAGAAGGTTCAGGGTTGCTGCCTGCGCCGCCGGATCCGCCGCACCAGGATCTGGCGCCTCCCGAACCAGGCGATCGCGACGACGATGACGACGGCCCCCGCGACGAGGAAGGGGTACCGGATGACCTTGTCCATCGTCCAGAGGGCGAGGCCCGAGAAGATGGCCATCGCCGTCGAGGGCGCCGCGGCCTTCGGCGCCGCCGCCGTCGTGGGCGCCGCGGTCGCGGCCGCGGTCGCCGGGGCAGGGGCCGCCCGGAGGAAGAGGGCGAAGCAGCAGAAGTGGGACACCTCCGTGGTCACCGTCCCGGTCTCCGGGTGGTAGGTCGTCGGGAGGTCGGTCCAGAGGCCGGTCGCATGGTCGACCATCCGTATGGTGTAGGTCCCGGCTTCCTGGGCGTCAGGCACGGCAAAGGACAGGGTGAAGGAGGGGGAGAAGGTCGCGCCGTCGGGCCCGAGCTCGTACGCCCTCCCCGCGAAGGAGAAGGTGCTCCCCGGGTTGTCGGCGGGCACGTCCGATGCCGCGAGGCCCGTGATGCTCACCGAGGCGAGCGGGGCGCCCTTCCCGTCCTTCGCGACGATGCCCTGGGGGATCGTGACGGAGGCCAGGCTGTCCTTCGACGGGATCACGGTCTCGTGGGTGGTGACCCCCTCGGCATTGATGTGCAGGTCCCCGGTCACGGTGGCGAGCTCGGCCGGCGACGGGCTGGCGGCTTTGGGCACCGGGTTGTTCCAGACGACGGGGGCGTTGCTCACCCCGACCCCGCCGCTTCCCGCGGAGCTGGAGGGCTGGTTCACGATGCTCTTCGCCGCGATGACGATGAACTGGAAGATGTTGTTCCCCTGGTTCCCCGGGTTGATGACGTCCACGGTCCAGGTGCCGTCCTGCACGGCGGCCAGGTCGAAGGTGCAGGTGATGTTCGTCTCCGAGTTGACCGAGACGTTCGTGGCATCGACGGGGGTCTCCCCCGCCTTCTCGAGCCGGACGATGGCGCCGTTCGCGAAGAGGGAGCCGGTGAGGGTGACATCGATGAGCCCCGCGTTCTCGCTCGAGTTCGGGATGACGTTCGTCACCGTCGGGTACCGCGGGTAGACCGTGAACCCGTCGACAAAGGTGCCGGACTGGGTGTCCGCGTTCGTCACCGTCACGTTCCACTTCCCTGCCTGGGCACCGACCAGGTTGAAGGTGCAGGCGATGCTCTTCCCCGACGGGTTCACGGTCACGTTCGTGGCCGCGAGCTGGAGGCCGGCCGAGACGTTCGTGATCTTCACGGTCGCGCCGCCCTGGAAGCCGGTGCCCGCGAGGTTGCTTATCGTGATGAGGCCGGTGTTGTACCCGCTCGAGGGCGTGATGCCGCTCACCGTGGGCGCCGGCGCGGTGACGGTGAAGCCGCCCGCGAGGGTCGAGCTCCCGCCGGCCGGGTTCGTCACGGTGACGTCCCACGAGCCGGGGAGGGTGCCGTTCAGGTTGATGGTGCAGGATAGCTTCGTCGGGGAGACCACGGTCACGTTCGTGGCGGTGACGTTCGCCTGGCCGGACCTCGTGAGGTTCACCGTCGGCTGGGGGTTGAAGCCGGTCCCCGCGAGGTTCGTCACGGTTACGAGCCCCGTGTTGAGGCCGGTGGCGGGGGTGATGCCCGTGACCGTGGGGGCGGCGGGGACGTTCGTGTACCAGGCATCGCTGTAGGAGCTGGTCAGGTCGTAACCCCCGATCGCCCAGAGGGCGTTCCCGAAGACGACGGAGCTCTCGCCGTATCTCGCCGAAAACCCGGCATGGTCGGTGGCCTTCGTCCAGGTGACGCCGTTATCTGAGTACCAGACGTCGTTGTACACGATGCCCGCGTTGTCGGTCCCGCCGAATACCCACAACCGGTTGTTGTAGACCGCGGCGCCGAGGCCGGAACGGGGGTCGAAGCCCGCCGATTCGTTCTCGAGCGTCCAGGTGGCACCGTCGGCCGAGAACCAGACATCGTTGTACGGGGTCCCGCCGGCGTCGTAGCCGCCGATGAGCCAGAGGCCGTTCCCTCCCGACTGGTTGTCGAAGGCGAGGGTGGCCTGGCCGGCCCGGGTCCCGAACTCGGCCGGCCCCGCCTCCTGGGTCCAGGTGATCCCGTTCGTCGAGCTCCAGACATCGTCGAAGACCGTGGCGGTCGTGGTGTCCTCCCCGCCAATCACCCACATCTTCCCGCCGAAGACCGCCGAGCCCTGGGAGCTCCGGTTCGCGAAGTCGGCCGAGGGGGTGGCCCGTGCCCAGCTGACCCCGTTGCTCGAGTTCCAGACGTCGTTCACCGGGATCTGGGTCTGGTCCACCCCGCCGATGACCCACATCTTCCCGCCGAAGACGACGGCGCCGTGGGCGAACCGCCTCGGGGACGTGGTCGTGGCGAGCCTCCAGGTGAACCCGTCGGGGGAGTTCCAGGTATCGCCGAAGTAGGTGTAGGTCGCGTCGTCCCCGCCGGTCACCCAGATGGCGCTCCCGGTCCCGTTGTCAAAGACGAGGGAGCTGTGACCGTATCTCGGCAGGAACCCCGCGGAGGCGGTCGCCCGGTACCAGTCTGTCCCGGCGGCGGCCGCGGCCGGGGCGGCGGCCACCCCCAGGAGGAGCACGAAGGCACAGGCAAGAACGAGGAACGGTCTTCGGCGATGCATCTGATGGCTACGAGTAATGGAGCACACGGATTCCCACCCCGGAGGAGATAAACAAAGAGCTCCCCGATTTTCTATAAAAACGTTGTCATTTGAGATGAAGGGGCGACGGGGGCGGGGCCGGTGGAAAACTCCGGTCCGGGCCCGGGGAAGGGCCGGAACGCCCGGCCGACGGCTTCATCGGAGAGATCTCCCGGTTTTCCCCGGGCTCACCGGTGTCCCCAGTACGCCTCGATGAGCATCGCGGTCGCCTTCTCGATCCGGGCGAAGCCGACCCGCTCGAACTGGACCACCTTCCCGAGGTCGAGGGAGACCACGGGCTCGCAGTACCCCCGCATCTCCCCGTCGGGCTTGTGGAGGACGCAGGGGATCGTGTGGGCCGGCGGGAGCCACTGGACGATGGGGGCCTTCGCCCTCCGGGCATCGTCGAGGGACTTCCCCGCGAACTTCGCGGCCAGGCACTCGCGGTCGCTCCCGAGGGCGATGTTGAAGAGGTCCTTCAGCCGGATCATGCCGCCGCAGTTCGCGTCGACGTCTGCCTTCGGGATGAGGACGCTCCCGTCGAAGGGGAGCTTCCGGGTCCCCCGGGCGGGGTCGTTCGGGTGGAGGAGCGCCTCGGCGACGAAGCCGCAGGGGGCGTCCCCGATCTCGAGGAACACGGGGTCGGGGACGAAGGAGTACCGGTTCGCGACGGGATCGACGATGTCCCGGTTCTTCGCGTACAGGTTCTCCCAGGAGAAGGAGATGTCCGTCTCGCCGATGCCGATCTCGAGCACCGCGTTTCGCACGGCCTCCGGGGTGATCCCCCGCCGGGCGATGGCCCGGAGGGTCCCGAGCCGGATGTCGTCCCAGCCGGTGTAGGTCCCCTCCCGGATCCCGGCCTTCATCTGCGAGGTGGAGAGGACCACGCCCTCGATCCCCATCCTCCCGTAGTGCCGGTACCCGGGGGGCTTCCAGCTGAAGTAGTCGAAGACGTACCTCTGCCGGGCGGTGTTCGCGATGTGGTCCTTGCCCCGGATGACGTGGGTGACGCCGAGCAGGTGGTCGTCGACCGCGACCGAGAAGTTCATGAGCGGGAAGACGGTGGCATCGACCCGCGGGTGGGGCGGGGAGGAGACGATGCGCAGGGCAGAGAAGTCCCTGACGGCGGGGTCGGGGTGCCCGATGTCGGTCTTCACCCGGACCGTGACCGCCCCCTCGGCGTACTCGCCGCCGAGCATCGCCTCGAAGAGCTCCAGGTTCTTCTCGGGCGAGGTCTCGCGGCAGGGGCAGGCCTGCTTCGCGAGCTTCAGCTCGCGGAACTGGTCCGCCTCGCAGGTGCAGACATAGGCCCCGCCGAGCTCGATCAGCTTCCTGGCATGGTCATAGTAGATGTCGAGCCGGTCGCTCTGGAACACGATGTCGTCGATGAGGAGGTCGAGCCAGGCGCAGTCCTCCCTCACCGTCGTGTAGGCGTCGGGGTCCACCCTCCTCGGGTCGGTGTCCTCGATCCTGAGGAGGTACTTCCCGCCGTAGCGGCGGACGTAGGCGTCGTTCAGGAGCGCCGCCCGGGCATGGCCGAGGTGGAGGGGGCCGCTCGGGTTCGGCGCAAACCGCATCACGACGCCCTTCTCCGCGCCCTCGAGGGCAGGGAGGCCGGCCTTCGCGTGCTCGTGCACCTCCGAGAGCTCGGCGAGGAGCCGCGGGGCGATCCTCGCGAGTTCCTCGCGCTGCTTCTCGGGCGAGAGCGCCCCGACCTCCCTTACCACGCTCTTTGCGAGCAGCGAGACCTTCCGGCCCTCGGAGCGGTACTCGGGGTACTCGCCCATGATGCGGGAGACCACCGTCCCTGCCTGGGGCTTCCCGCCGTACTTCACGGCGTTCTGGAGGGCGTACTTCCGCACCAGGGTGTCGAGGTCCTCTGCCATCACGATCCCCGTGCGAGGAAGTGATCGCCAAGGGAGATGAGGAGTCGCTTCTCCTCGCTCTCGGGGACGACCCCGAGGCAGGCCTTGCCCGTGCCGAGGATCCGCTCCGCGGTCTCCCGCACCTCGGCGATGACCCCGGCGTCCTCCAGGTCTTTCACGGCCCGGTCGACCTGGGCAGGGGTGAGGGCGCCCCGCGGGAGCTCGATCCCTTTCTCCAGGGCCATGATGGCGATGAGGGTCTTCTTGCCCTCCCTGAGGTCCGAGCCCCGGTCCTTGCCGCTCACCGACGAGGGCACGGTGAGGTCGATCAGGTCGTCCTGGATCTGGAAGGCGATCCCCGTGGTGAGCCCGAACTGGTAGAGGGCGTCGGCCTGCATCGGCTTTGCGCCGGCGAGGATGGCCCCCATCGAGGCGGCCGCGGCATAGAGCGACCCCGTCTTCTTCCTCACCATCTCCAGGTACTCCACCTCGGATACCTCCTCCTTCCCCGCAAAGGACATGTCCAGGTGCTGCCCGTCGCAGATCTCGGCGCAGGTGTGGGCGAGGAGGGAGACCGAGCGCACCCGGGCGCCGTCGGTCGCGGGGGTCCGGCAGAGGAACTCGAAGGCCCGGGCATAGAGGACGTCCCCCGCGAGGATGGCAGTCGGCTCGTCCCAGAGGGTATGGACCGTGGGGACGCCCCGCCGCTCCTCGTCCTGGTCCATGATGTCGTCGTGGATCAGGGTGAAGGAGTGGATGAGCTCGACGGCGAGGGCCGCGGGCATCAGGTCGAAGGCCGCCCCCTTCCTCACCGAGTCGGCGGAGAGGAAGAGCATCGCCGGCCGGAGGCGCTTCCCGCCGGCGGTGAGGAGGTGGGCCGAGGCCTTCGCGAGCTCGCCGTAGGGGGTCCCGAAGTTGCGGTGGATGGCGAGGTCGACGTCCTTCGCAACGTCCGCGAGGTACTCGGGGAGTTCCATGCCGCTCACCTCGCGATGACCATCCGCTGCCCGTTCCGCAGGATGTGGAGGTCCTTCTGGAACGTGTAGCCGCACCCCTCGGCGAACTCGGTGTAGGCGCCGGTCTGCTCGATCCCGCCGTGCGACGGGATGATGTGCTGGGGGTCGAGGAGCTGGAGGAGCTCGTAGTGGTCCTCGCGGTAGGCGTGGCCCGAGACGTGCAGGTCCTCGAAGATCCGGGCGCCCCGCATCCGGAGCCGGGTCTCGACCATGTACCGCTGCCCGAAGTTCATCGGGTTCGGGATGACCTTTGCCGAGAAGATGATCTTGTCGCCCTTGTCGATCTTGTACGGGGTGTCGTCGAGGGCGATCCGGGTGAGGATGGAGCCCGGCTCACCCTGGTGGCCGGTGATGATGGGCACGAACTTCTCCTTCCCCATCTTCATCATCCGGCGCATGGTCCGCTCGACGGTCCTGCGGTTCCCGAACATCGAGAGGGTCTGGGGGAAGCCGACGAGCTTCATCTGCTCGGCGGTGGAGGAGTACCGCTCCATCGACCGGCCGAGGAGGACCGGCTTCCTCCCGATCTCGTGGGCGCACTCGGCGAGGGTCTTCACCCGCGCGATATGGGAAGAGAAGGTCGAGACGAGGAGGGCGCTCTTGTCGTCCTCGTAGGAGGTCATCGTGTCCCGCACGAGGTCCCGGGCGACCCGTTCACTCGGGCACCGCCCGGACATGTGGACGTTTGTCGACTCGGCGAACAGGGCGAGGACTCCCTCCTTCCCGATCTGACGCAGGCGGGCGAAGTCCGGCGGCTCGCCGATGACCGGCGTCCGGTCGAGCTTGTAGTCGTTCGAGTACACGATGGCGCCCTGGGGCGTGTGGAGCACGGGCATCACCGCGTCGATGATGGAGTGCTGCATCCGGACGAACTCGAGGGTGAGGCCGGGCGAGATGGTGTACCGCTGGCCTGACCTGAGCACGAAGAGCTTGTTGTTCACCCCGAACTTCTGCTCGCCCGCGATCTGCTGCCGGATCAGCTCGATGGTGTACGGCGTCGCCACGATGGGGGCGTTGTACCGGTGGGCGAGCTTCGTCACCGCGCCGATGTGGTCCAGGTGCCCGTGGCTGCAGACGATGGCCTTCACCGTCCCCTCCACGGTGTTCATCATCGTGTCGTCGGGAATCGCCTTCATCTGGATGAGATCCAGCGAGTGCATGTTCTCGATCTCGGCGTCCTCGTGGATCATCACCTGGTCCAGGCGTAGGCCCATGTCGAAGACCACGATCTCCTTGCCGCAGCGGACGGCGGTCATGTTCCGGCCGACCTCGTCGTAGCCGCCCACCGCGATGATTTCAACTTCCATCTGGTATCTCCTGTCTCTTTCTGATCATCTGCCGGGTCGTCCCGGTGATATAGGTTCGAACGCTTCGCATTGCCTTCACGGTCCCGGCCCCCGAGAGGAACATGGCGACGCCGAGCTCCCTCGTGAACCTTTCTATCGCTCCTGATACTGCCTCTTCCGACTCCATCGCGGGCGCGAGGAAGGGGAGGGCCATCCCGCAGAGGTCTGCCCCGAGCGCGAGGCCCCTCGCCATGTCGAGGCCGCTCCTCACCCCGCCGGTCGCGATGACCGGCCCCGTCCCCGCGACCTCGGCGAGGCTCACCACGGTGGGGATGCCCCAGTCCGAGAACCGGTCCCCGATGCGGGCCTGCGGGGTCCCGGGGGAGCGGAGGCACTCCACCCTCGCCCAGGAGGTCCCGCCGAGGCCGCCGAGGTCGATGGCCGCGACCCCCGCGGCCCAGAGCCGCCTCGCCGTCTCCCGGGAGATGCCCGCGCCCGTCTCCTTCAGGATGACCGGCGTATCGAACTCCCGGCAGAGGGCGGCGAGGGCCGCGAGGCAGCCGCGGGCGTCGTGGTCCCCCTCGGGCATGACGGCCTCCTGGAGGAAGTTCGCGTGGATGCAGATGGCCTGGGCATCGATCATCTCCACGGCCCGCTCGGCCCACTCGATCCCATGGTCCCGGAGCTGGACCACCCCGAGGTTCGCGCAGAGGAAGGCCCGGGGCGCGGCCTCCCGCACGACGGTGAAGGTGTCCTCGAGGTCCGGGTCCTCGAGGGCGGCCCGCTGGGAGCCGACCCCCATCCCGATCCCGGCCCGCTCTGCGGCGGCGGCCAGGTTCCGGTTGACGGGGGCCGCGTCCCGGTGCCCGCCGGTCATCGCCGCGATGAAGAGGGGCGAGGCGAACCGGTGCCCGAGGAAGGCGGTCGAGAGGTCCAGCTCCGCGAGGGAGCACTCGGGGAGCGCGGCATGGACGAGCCGGACGTCGGAGAACCCGGAGAAGCCGGCCTCCACGTTCCCCCCGGCGCAGATCCGCAGGTGGTCCTGCTTCCTCGACGACGTCTCCTTCCCCTTCTCCATTTCCTTCTCCTCCGGCATCTCAGCTCCCTCCCCCTATCGTCGTCCCGCCGTGGGGCTTCCCGTCCAGGAAGTCCCCGATCCGCGAGGCATGGAAGATCGCGGAGGGGATGCCGGCGTCCGCGAGGGCCAGGAGCTCCCGGATCTTCCCCTCCATGCCCCCGGTCACGTCGGTGTTCCGGGAGCCGCCCGCGACCCCCCGGCCCCCTTCCCTGCCGACCCGGCCGAGGACCGCCCCGTCGCCGCCGAGGACCCCGGGGACGTCCGTCGCGAGGCCCACCCGGGCAGGGCCGAGGGCCCGGGCCAGGCTCGCGACGAGCTGGTCGCCCGAGACGACGGAGGCGCCCCGGACGGTGTCTGCCACGACGTCGCCGTGGAGCACGGGGGTGATCCCGAGGCCGAGCAGGTGCCCCACCGCCCTCCAGTCCGGGTCGCGGAGCCGGCCGTCGACCGCGAGGCAGTGGCCGAGGGG
>DATIYO010000037.1:0-5130 GCA_035517575.1 Methanomicrobiales archaeon | reverse complement strand
GCTCCCTGGTTACCCCCGCGTCTGGCAGGGCGACCGGGTGCTCGTCAGGGAGGACCCGGGTCAAAGCCCCAAGGGGGATGCTCAGGTCCTGCAGGACCTCCTCGAGGGCGGCGACCCCGGGGTCGTGCTCGCGGGGAGGGGGGTGGCAGACCTCGGCCCCCTGACCGTCGGGCACACGGGTTTCGAGAGCCGGTTCGCCCACTCGGTCAGGTTCGACGGCTGGCTCTTCGGGTGGAACGTCGGCTCCGTCATCCCCGCGACCGGGACCCCCGTGACCACCCCGGGCCCGGTGCCCGCGACCACCGGTAACACCAGCTGCTCCCCCGCCCCCGAGCTCACGGCCGGCACCATCGTGGCCCTCGCGGCGGTGAACGCCATCAACCCCTGCGCCCTCGCTGTCCTCGTGGTCATCCTCCTCGCCATCATCACGGCCAACCCGGGGAAGCGGGAGAAGATCCTCCTCGCCGGCCTCGCCTTCTCCCTCTCGGTCTTCGTGTTTTACTTCGCGTACGGGCTCGTCCTCGTCTCCGTCCTCTCGGCGGTCCGCGGGGTCGCCTCGTTCCAGGCGATCCTGACCCGGGGGCTCGGGCTCGTCTCGGTCGCGATCGGCCTCCTCCATATCCGGGAGTACCTCTTACCCGGGGGCCCCGTCGTCGCCACCGGCATCCCGACGGGATGGAAGCCGCGGCTCGGCGAGGCCCTGAACCGGATCACCTCCCCCTGGGGGGCCTTCATCGTCGGGGGGCTCGTGACCCTCTTCCTCCTCCCCTGTAACATCGGGCCGTACATCATCGGCTGCGGCGTCCTCGCGGTCTACGGCCCCCTCGTCGCGGTCCCCTACCTCCTCCTCTACAACCTGATCTTCATCCTGCCCATGCTCGCCATCACCGGTGTCGTGTACCTCGGGGTGGCACGGATCGGCGACGTGAAGGGCTGGCGGGAGCGGAACATCGGCCGGTTCCACCTCGTCTCCGGTCTCGTCATCCTCGGCTTCGGGATCTTCCTCCTGTCCGGCCTGCTGGGGTAAAAGGGGGGCCTTCTCAGCGGCTCTTTTCAGGCTCAGGCTTGTCCGCGACGAAGAGGTCCACCGGCCGGAAGGCCACGGCATCGAAGAGGCCGCGGGGGGTGATCCGGAGCTCGGGGATGACGGGGAGCGAGAGGAAGGAGAGGTACATGAACGAGTCGGGGACGCCTCCGAGGGAGGCCACCGTCTCGCCGAGATCCCCAAGGAGCCCGGCCACCTCTTCGAAGGGGGCGGCCGACATGAGCCCGGCGCACTCCAGCGGGAGGACGGTCGCCCGGTCGCCCGCGACCGCGGCCATGCCGCCGTCGGATGCCGCCACCTCCCGTATCGCCCGGAGGATCTCCGCGTCCGAGGCACCGACCGCGATGATGTTATGGGCGTCGTGGGAGACCGAGGAGGCGATGGCCCCCGACGCGAGACCGAACCCGTGCACGATCCCCACACCCGCCCCTCCCCTGCCATAGCGGTCGCAGGAGACCGCCTTCAGGAGATCACGGCCGGTATCGGGGATCCCGTCTTTCCCAACCGGGAATTTCAGGTGCCTGGTGGCGACCTGGCCGGGGACGAGGCCGATGACTCTTGCCTCGCCGGAGCCCCGGATGCGGAGCATGGCCGCATCCGGAAGGGTGAAGGCAAACGGGGTCCGGAGGATCTCCGGTTTCCGGTACGGGATCCGGCCGACAGGTGTTCCCCGCTTCCAGGTCTCCCTCACCCGAAACTCCTCTCCTTCATCGAGGATACAGAGGTCGGCGATCCGGCCCGGTACGATCGCTCCCCGGTCCGCGAGCCCGAACCGCTCGCAGGGAGAGAGGGTAGCCATCCGGAGCGCGAGATCCGGGTCCAGCCCGAGGGCGGCCGCCCTCCGGATGCAGTCGTCGATGTGCCCCGGCCCTGCGAGGAGGTCGGCGTGCCGGTCGTCGGTGGCAAAGGAGCAGCGGCCGGCGGTGCAGGGAGTGACCAGGGGGAGGAGGTCTTCGAGGTTCCGCTCGGTGGAGCCCTCCCGGATCATGATGAACATCCCCCTCCGGAGCTTCTCCCGCGCCTCCGCGAGGGTCGTGCACTCGTGATCGCTCTGGAGGCCCGCGAGGAGGTAGGCATTGAGCGGTTTCCCCGAGAGGCCCGGCGCATGGCCGTCCCGGATGCCGAAGAGGCCGATCTTCCTCCTTATCTCCTCGTCGCCGGCGAGGACCCCGGGGACGTTCATCATCTCGCCGAGCCCGATGACCCCCTTCCTGCCGGCGAAGGCCTGGAGATCGGAGGCGGAGAGGACCGCGCCGCCGGGGTCCGCCGGCGTCGACGGGACGCAGGAGGGGAGCATGAAGAGGATGTCGAGGGGCGTGCGGGACGCCGCTTCGAGCAGGTACTCCAATCCACGGGTGCCGGCGACGTTCGCGATCTCGTGGGGATCGGCGATCACCGTCGTCGTGCCATGGGGGAGGACGGCCCGGGCGAACTCGGGTGGCACGAGGAGGGAAGACTCGACATGGACGTGGGCGTCGACGAGGCCGGGGACCACCCGTGCCCCGTTGAGCTCGACCCGTTCGGCCCCCGGGTAGTCCCCGACGCCCGTGACGATCCCGTCGGTGATCGCGACGGAGGTCTCCTCCCAGGAGCAGTCGAAGGGGTCGAAGAGGGTGCAGCCCGAGAGGACGGTGTCCGCGGGCTCCTCACCCAGCGCTGATGCGAGGAGCCGGTCCAGCCGCTCCATGGGCCTCCACGGTGATGTCCCGGATCACGCCCGCCCTGCGGTCGCTGCCGCTGATGACATAGAGGTAGAGCCGGTAGTTCCCCTCCCCGAGGTCGAGGGGGATGGTGTAGGTCCCGAGCCCCTTCTCGAGCCGGACGGGGACGGTGTTCGTCGCGACCTCCACCTGCCGGAAGTCCCGGAACTCGAAGACGTTCACCTGGAGCGCCGCGTTCTCGGGCCCCCCGCTCTCGGAGACCTGGACCCGGAGGAGGCCCGGGTCATAGCTCACCTGGCCGAGGCCGACCGAGAGGCAGCCCGCCGAGAGGGAGCCGAGGACGAGCAGGAGCCCGAGGAGGAACCCGGGGAGGAGGAGCGGCTTCCCGCGACGCATGAACGAAAGGTGAAACCGCATACCCATAAAGCTATGGGACGGGGACCCTCGCCGAGAGGATCTCGCCCACGAAGGACCGGAGGGACGCCTCGACGTTCATCCCCGTGCGGGCCGAGACATTGTGGACGGGGAAGCCGGGGGCCTCTGTCCTCACCCGGTCCGGCATCGCCTCGCGGGAGTCGCACTTGTTCGCCATCACCGCGACGGGGATGTTCCGGGACCGGAGCCAGGAGAAGAGGGAGAGGGTCAGGTCGTCCATGTCCCGGGTGGAGTCGACCACGACGACCGCCCCGTCCATGCCCCGGGCGAGGATCTGGCGGGCGAACTCGAACCGGTCCTGGCCCGGCGTGCCGAAGAGGAAGACGGCATGGTCCCCGACCCGGGTCCTCCCGAAGTCCATCGCGACCGTCGTGCTCCCGTCGGCGGTCTCGGCCTCGATGTGCCGCGAGAAGGGGTCGAGGGCGCGGATGAAGCTCGACTTTCCGGCATTGTAGGCACCAAATACCACGATCTTGATCTTCCGCTCCGCCACACCCATACATTCAGGGTGGCAGTCACGGGAATTTAAGGTTTCCTCTTTGGTGCAGGAAGGGCGACCGTATAAGGGGGGAGCTTCATTTTCCCCTTTATATACCGGGCAGAAAACCGAGGGGGGAGGGTAAAATCCGTGATGCGGATAGGAAGTTTAATAAGTTAAGTTGAAAATATGGCGCGCGCGTGCGGTCCCCGGGGACTGGGCGGAAAAACGGGGCGATGCGGTGCCTTCAGATGATGTGGTGGTCGACGAGGGACTGGGCGGGGAGGCGGAGCCTGACATGGAGGTTCTTTGCGGGATAGATCTCCTCCATCATCTGGAGGGAGCACCGGTTCAGGCTCCCCCCGAGCCGGATGTCGTACAGGTGCTCCTCGTTCTCGTAGAACTCGGTGATGGCCTCGGCGGGCGTCCCCTGCCCCGCGGAGAGGATGTGCTCGGCGAACTTCCTCCCGAGCTCCTGCGGGATCTCCCAGGGCTCCCCGTCCACCCAGAGGGCGCACCGGTTCACTTCCAGGAGGTCCCCGTCGATCAGGGTGAGGGACGCCTCGAGGTCGACCCGGTTCAGCCCGACGGACGCCCCCGAGACGAAGTTCTGGAATATCTCGGAGAAGAGCCGGCGGGTCTGCTCGATATCGGCGGTGAGGGCCTGGATGGCGAGCTCCCGCGGGCCCTCGGGGATGATCTCCTCCCGCCTGATCCGGTCCAGAAGCTCGTTCTTGTCCTGGAGGTGGCCGAGGACCTCCTTCAGGTTGTCGTACCGGTTCCAGAACTCCTTCTCCTGGAACAGGTGATGGAGGTAGAGGTCGTTCCCCATTCCCGTCACTTCGTCATTTCCTTCCCCAGGGCCGCCGCCTGGAGGATCCTCTTCGAGAGCGCCTCCGCGAGCTCCTTCTTCTCCGTGTTCTTCGCGATCTCGGCCTGGATGGTGAGGAAGATGATCCCGAGGGCGACACCCACCAGGGCGAGGCTGAACAGGAGGACGACCCCGTCCATGGACCGGAAGAGGGCCATGGAGAGGGCACCGAAGGAGACCACGTAGAAGGGGATCCAGGTGCGGTGGGAGTACGCGTTCATGCCTGATCAACTACTTAATCATTCTTGTATATAATCTAATCGCTTTATCTCTGGCACTATTTTGCCATCTCTTTTGTAAACAGGCAATTATTAACTCATGGATCAAGGATCCAGCCCCGTTTGAATATTCCCATCCTCCCGCACGACGTTGCCAGGGGCCTGGAGGGAAAACAGCGGCAGGGAAGGGGACGGGGCCACGGGAGATCCGAAGGATTCCTGACGAACGGAGTTCTCCCAAAGAGAACGCAGTTCGAGCGAATTCGAAGAATTCGCGAATGGGAACAGATTTATGGCCGGGCTTCCTTGATCACTCTATGGAACGGGGGGATCTCGCGGCCGTCCTCATCGGGATCGTCTGCGTCGTCGTCGTCACGGCCCTCTTCTCGCCCCCTGCCTCCCCCTCCCCCCAGGTCCCGGTG
>DATIYO010000036.1:0-5281 GCA_035517575.1 Methanomicrobiales archaeon | reverse complement strand
GTTGTCATGGTAGGTGAAGTGGTAATTCGACTCGTCGTCCGTGATGTCGATGGTGATCTCCCCCTTCCTCCCGTCGGGGAACGCGTATTTCAGCGAACTGGTGATCAGTTCGTTGATGAGAAAATGGGGTTGCCTTCCCGGCCCTTCGTGGCCTGGCAGGGCCCATCGATCGCCACATAGAAATACTATCCCTGATGTAACCTTTATTTGACAAAAAGGCGGACTGGAAATGAAGAAGAACACGTTCTACCTCCTCGTCGGGTGCATCGCCTTCGCCCTCCTGGCCATCCTCTGGTACTCGGTGGAGGTCTACCGGCCGCCGTTCGTCGAGATCGCCTTCATCGTGGCCATCGTCACCGTCTACCTCGCCCGGCGGAGGGTCGAGGACCTGATCGAGGACGAGCGGAGCGTCAAGATCACCGAGCAGGCCATGGTGCGGACCTTCCAGGTCTTCTGGGTGATCTTTGCCGCGTTCTCCATCGGCGCGGTCATGCAGATCCTCCACGTGCCCACGTTCCCGCGCCCGGGCCCGCCCGAGCGGCCCCCCGAGATACTCCCCCTTCGGTCCCTCGGGTACATCCAGCTCGGCCTCCTCATCCTCATGATCTTCCTCTACGTCGGCTTCCGGATCTACTATGCCCGGAAATACGGGGAGTGGGAGACCGATGAAGAATAAGATCAAGGTCTACCGGGCGATGCATGACCTCACCCAGGAGGACCTGGCAAAGGCCATCGGGGTCACCAGGCAGACCATCCTCGCCATCGAGAAGGGCAGGTACGTCCCCTCCCTCGACCTGGCCTTCAAGATAGCCCGCCACTTCAGGGTGAACGTGGAGGAGATCTTCCTCTACGGGGACACCCCCTCCCCGTGATCCGCCGGCTCGTCAGCCCCTCTTCTCCCCGCGGAAACGCGGACAACCAGGTATAACCGGGAAATCCTGAACCGAAAATCGGGGAGATCCCCGATGCATGGATCCGGTCTGTAACCGTACCGGTTCTATCCCCTTCTATCGGGGAGTGGGGGAACTGGAGCCCTGAAAAGATAAGTGCCTACGGGTTCCATCACCGAAGAATGCAGCCGTGCAAATCCCGGGGGTTGGGGACTTTCCACTGAGAGCCTTCTATTCTGGGACAGGCCACCATGCATCGCGACCACGGTATCTTCCCCGAAAGGTCAGGGCCGGATCCAATTCCGCCGAGGGACCACTGCTGATCCGGACCCTGTAGAGTATTCTCCCCGGTTAACTATTTCAACTTATTGGCATCGACATATTTTTGTATAATTCATGGAAAAAGGTTGACAGGAAGGGAGAGAAATCTTCTTATAGGAGCTGAAAATACGCCCTCATCTCCGGAAAAATCACGGGAGACCCGCGGGATTCACTTTTCTCTCCTGCAAAAGGTTTATCTTGAGATCTTCATCAACCGGGGAACCGGTTGACTTCTCTCCTGCCTCCCCCTGAAGGCCCCGCCCGATCGGTTCCCGAAAGGATCCGGTCCGGGATGGGTTTTATCTGCCCGGTGGCACTACCCTACCGGGATGAACCCGGCGCCCGCCCGACCCTCGATCCCGTCGCCCGGGGCCCTGAGCCTCGACGAGGAATTCCTCAGGCACCCCTCCCTCCCCGGGCGCCTCCAGGACCTCATCGGGGCCTGCATCGCGAAAAAGACGGGAAAACCCTGGGACGACCCGGTGGTGCTCGACCGGATCCGCGCCGCCATCCGGGCCCAGAAGGGGGAATACTGGGACCAGGCGGGGGGGAAGTCCATCTCCTACCGGGCGGGCTACCGGGTCCTCGCCTACCTCGCCTACCAGGCCCCCGTGGCCTTCGTCCAGTTCTGCCACCTCCTCCACGACCTCGCGGCCGACGGGCTCCTGAAGGACCGGATGCGCGTCCTCGACCTGGGGGCCGGGCCAGGCACCGCGTCCCTCGCGGTCATCGGCTCCTGGAGACGGCTCTCCCCGGGAGACGTGCAGATATCCGCCGTCGAGCGCGAGACCGAGAACCTCGAGGCCTACCGGTTCATCGTGCCCGCCTTTGCCTCAGACAATCCCCGGGTCCGCGTGGCCGATCCGATCCAGGCCGACCTCCAGGCCATCGATCCCGGGGACCTTCCCGCCGATGTCGATCTCCTGGTCTTCGGGAACGTGCTGAACGAGCTGCGGGAGATCCCGATCGGCGAGAGAGGTGCCATCGTCGGGAGATGCGCCTCGGTCCTCGCAGGAGACGGTGCCGTGATCATCACGGAGCCCGCCGACCTGGAGAACTCGGTCGCGCTCAGGAAACTCACCGGGGACCTGGTCCGGAGAGGCCTCTCTGTCTACGCCCCCTGCACGCCCGTCTGGTCGACCGCCTGCTCGCCCGACCGCTGCTGGACCTTCCGCGAGGCCCCGCCGCTCACCCCGCCGGCCCTCATGGACCTCCTCTCCTCATCGCCGGACGGGTACCGGTACCGGAACACGGACATCAAGTTCTCGTACGCCATCCTGAGGCGCGATGGCCGTACCCGTGAGCGGTTCCGGGTTCCCGGAACCGAAAAGGCACTCCGGCTCTCGAAACTCCAGGGCCACCTGAAGCAGCGGGTGAACGTCGTCGTGGCCAGGATGTCGGGCGACCTCGGCGACCGTCGGATGCACGTCTTCAAGGTCTGCGACGGGACCCCCCAGAAACCGGTCTTTGCCGTCGTCCCGGACCACCATGCAGCGGGGGCACGGGCGCTCCTCGAGGGCAGGTACGGGGAGGTCCTCGCCCTCGAAAACATCCTCGTCAGGTTCAACCCTGCCCGGGACGCATACAACCTCTTCTTCGACCGCCTGGCCCGGGCCTCGCGGGCGGAGGCGGGGGCGGGGGAGGGGGCAGGGGGTTCGCCGCCCCATCGGAAGAGGGCTTCCGCGAAGGGGAAGGGCAGGAGAGGAGCCGCTAAATAGATGGATTCTCAAATTTCACCTATGGGGGAACGGGACTTTCCTGATCCGGTTCCCGGGACTACCCCGGTTCCGGAGCGCATCCTTCAGATCGACCTCCTGAAGGCGTTCGCGATCTTCTCGGTCATCGTCATGCACACCTTCCCCATAGCGACCATCATCGCGGTGGGGGGGCCCTATTACCTCTGGAACGCGGTCCCCCTCTTCATCCTGATCGCCGGCTTCACGGCGGCGTACGGGTTCAGGAAACGGGGCGCCACCACCCTCCGCCAGTGCTATGACCCGGGGCTCGTGGCAAGGAGGTACGTCCGCCTGGGAGCACCGTACCTCCTCTACTGGGTCCTCGGGGTCATCCTCCTCGTCACGGTCCTCGGGGTCTCCCTCGACGCGCGGGGGCTCGTCGTCAACCTCGCCTCCGGCGGCTCTGGGTGGGGCTCCTACTTCATCCCCATCATCCTCGAGAGCGTCCTCGTCGTCCCGCTCCTCTATGTCGCCGCCCTGCGCCACCCGGACCTGATGGTCGTCACCGCCCTCGCCGTGAACATCGCCTTCGAGCTCCTGGTCGTCCTGACCGGGAGCACCGCGATCTCCTCGTTCATCTACTTCCGGTACCTCTTCGCGGGGGCCCTCGGGGTGTGGCTCGTCACCACCGCCAGGCGGCGGCGACCGGCGATCCTGCTCGGCGGGATCGCGAGCCTCGGGTACCTCACCCTGGTCGGGTACACGACCGTCTTCCCGCAGGGCTCGATATTCTACCAGTACGACGGTGCGCTCCAGTTCCCCGCCTTCCTGTGGACCCTCGTGCTCGCCGTGGCGGGCCTCGCATGGCTCCCGAAGGCCGCCACTTCCCGGATCACGCGCTCGCTCGCGGCGGCAGGGAAGGCCTCGTGGCATATCTTCATGGTCCAGATGCTCTTCTTCCTGTTCCCCGCCGAGTACGTGTACGGGTTCCTGAACACCTTTTTCCTGCGGGTGGTCCTCGAGCCCGTGTTCTTTGCATTCCCGCAGGCGCTCGACCCGGCCCTCCAGATCGTCGGGGTCGCCTGCAACCTAGCGATCTGCTGCGTCCTCGGCTACGGGTGGTTCTCGTCGGAGAAGAGGGTGGCCGGGGCTTTCAGGAGAAGGATCCACCCCGCCTGACGGGGTCTGGTTCCTGTGACGGGGCGTCTCCGTCACCGGAGAGGCCGACCACCGGCGCCATGACCAGCACGAGGAACGCGACCGCCGCGAAGGCGGTCAGGAAGCCGCTCCCGTCCGCGATGATCCCCGAGGCGAACGGGAGGAGGGTCATCCCCGCGTACGAGGCCGCGTTGTAGAACCCCATGACCCTGCCCTGGGGGAGGCCGGTCCCCGCGAGGAAGGCGAGCTGGGCGATCATGATGAAGCCGAGGAGGGCGCCCACGACGACGAAACCGGCCGGGGTGAAGGCGACGAGGAGGGTGGATGCCGCGAGGAGGACGGACGCCACCCGGATGGTCCGGATCGGGGGGAGCCGGAGCCTTGATGCCGCGACGACCGCCGCCATGGTGGCGAGGTTCATGGAGGCGATGACGAGGCCCAGGGAGGACGGGCTCTCCCCCGTGAAGGCCGGGTAGAGGGCGGTGATCGCCCCCGTGGACCCGACGAGGACGACCGCGGTCAGGTACAGCCAGGCGGCCCCCCGCGCCCTGGCCCCCTCCTTTCCGTTCTCCGGCCTCGCCCGGCGGGAGTCGGGCGTGAAGAAGACGAGGAGGCACGGGACGATCGAGACGAGGGTGAAGACCAGGATGCCCGCCGTCGCGCTCCGCAGGGCCTCCGAGACGAGGCCGGACCCGAGGAGCCCCGCGACGAGCCCGAGGTTCAGGGCCCCCATGAACTCGCCCGAGACATGCTCGTGGTCCGGCCGGGAGTTCATCCAGGACATGCCCGAGGCCACGAAGAGGCCCGCGCCGATCCCCTCGAGGGCGCGGGCGGCGAGGACGAAGCGGGGGTCCCGCGAGGCGAGGATCAGGATCCCGCTCGCCACGGTGACGAGGAGGCCGGCGCGGAGCACCGGCATCCTCCCCGCCCGGTCCGAGAGGAGGCCGGCGGGGAGCACGGTGAGGAACGCGCCGAGGAAGTAGGCCGAGTAGATGAAGGACTGGAGGGCGGGGCCCTCCCCGAAGGCGGGGAGGACGGGGACGATGGCGTTCGAGAGGGCCATCACCCCGAAGACCCCGAGGTAGATGGCGAGGCGGCCCGTCGGTTGATCGGTCTCCAGGCGAAGGGTCATTTCGGTAAGCCTTTTTCTCTGCGTTCCCCAGATCTATGTATGCAGTCGATAGATGGTTATATCGATTACCGGCGTCGGGAATACTGCAATGAGGTCAGGTGCCC
>DATIYO010000035.1:0-14891 GCA_035517575.1 Methanomicrobiales archaeon | reverse complement strand
GCTCATCAATGGCCTGACAAAACAACTTGGAGGGACGATCGAGGTCCAGTCCACCGGAGGGACGCATTTCAGGATCACCTTCCCTGCCGGAACGGCCGAAGGGGCACGGAAATGAGGGCGAAGATCCTGGTGGTCGAGGACGAGTTCATCACCGCCGCCGACATCCAGAGCAGCCTCGAGGATATGGGCTTCGAGGTACCGGCCACGGCCGACACCGGAGAGGCCGCGATCCAGAAAGCCGGTGAACTTTCGCCCGACCTCGTCCTCATGGATATCACCCTGATCGGGGGGATGACCGGGATCGAGGCGGCGGAGAAGATCGGGAGCCTCTACGGGATCCCGGTCATCTTCCTTACCGCCCACTCCGAGATGCCCACCCTCGACCGGGCCCTGGCATCGAACCCCTTCGGCTATGTCCTCAAGCCCTTCGAACCCTCCAGCCTGCGGGCGAGCATCGAGATGGCGCTGTACAAGCACGGGATGGAGGAGAGACTCCGCGAGAGCGAGCGGACCATCCAGGTCCTCCTGAACGCCGTCCCCGACGCCCTCGTCCTCCTGAACCGGGAGACGCGGATCGTCGCGGTCAACCGGGGCATGGCCGGGAAGCTCGGGAAGCCCCCCGGGGAGCTCATGGGAGCCGGCATCGCGGATCTCATCCGCGGCGGGGCGCTCGGGATCTCCCAGCCGGAGATGGACCGGGTCTTCACCGAGGGCGTCCCTGTCCGGTTCGAGGAGGAGGAAGACGGGAGATGGTTCCAGACCGCGATGTACCCCATCCGTGACCAGGCAGGGAAGATCACCCGGATCGCCATCCAGTCCCATGACATCACCGACCGGAAGACCATGGAGGAACAGATGAGGCGGGAGGGGCTCGTCCGGATCGAGCAGAACATGGAGCAGTTCCTCGCCCTGAACGACCAGATCCGGAACCCGCTCCAGGTCATCGAGGGATACGTCGAACTGAGCGATGACCGGTTCAAGGACCGGATCCGGGATCAGATCCGTATCATCGACGATCTGGTTACCAGGCTCGACCAGGGGTGGATCGAATCGGAGAAGGTACGGAGCTTCCTCATCCGGCACTTCCGTCAAAGCGATGCCCCGGGCACCGGAACGTGCGAGACGAGGGGACCGTGACATGAACCGGCACGCAGCAGGGGAAGAACGGGGAGAGGGGAGGTAGACAGATGCCAGCAGCGAGGATCCTCGTGGTCGAGGACGAGTTCATCACGGCGACGGATATCCAGAACAACCTGAAGGGCATGGGCTACGAGGTCCCTGCCGTCGTGGACACGGGCGAGGAGGCGGTCCGGCTCGCGGGGGAGCTCCGGCCCTCGGTCGTCCTCATGGACATCACGCTCAAGGGAAAGATGAACGGGATCGAGGCGGCCGCGAGGATCCGGGCGAACTACGACATCCCGGTCATCTACCTCACGGCCCACTCGGACGAGTCGACCTTCCGGAACGCCCTCGTCGCCGAGCCGTTCGGGTACATCATCAAGCCCTTCGAGACCCGGGAGATGAAGATCAGCATCGAGATGGCCCTCTACAAGCACGCCCTCGACCGCGAGCTGCGGGACAGCGAGCAGACGAACCGGGCCCTCCTGAACGCGACCTCGGACATCATGTTCCTCCTCGACACCGAGAAGAAGTTCCTCGCGGCGAACGAGGCCCTGGCCCGGCGGGCCGGCGTCCCCGCCGACACCCTCCCCGGGAACAGCGCCTACGACCTCGTCTCGAAGAAGGTACTCACCCCCTTCATGGCGTGCTGGAACGTGGCGAAGGCCCAGAAGAACGCGGTGCAGCTGGAGGAGAAACTGGGCGGGAGATGGTTCGACTCCCGGATCTACCCCGTGCTCGGCCAGGACGGCGAGGTGATGAAGTACGCCGTCTACATCCGGGACATCACCCGGAAGAAGCAGGTCGAGGAGCAGCTCCTCCAGAACGAGGAGTACTTCCGGGGGCTCATCGAGCATGCCTCGGACGTCATCGTCGTGCTGAACAAGGACGGATCCTTCCTGCGGGAAAGCCCGTCCCTCGTCCAGGTCCTCGGGATCGCCCAGGACCGGCTCATGGGGAGGGGCATCTTCGACATCGTCCACCCCGACGATCTCCCGACGCTTCACGCCATCATCGCCGACATCCTGAAGCAGCCGTACCTGGTCCGGCCGGTGCGCCTGAAGTTCAGGAAGAGCGCCGGCTTCGTGGTCATCGAAGGGGTGATGAGCAACCTGTTCAAGAACCCGATCATCCAGGGGCTCGTCCTGAACGGCTGGGTCCGGGAGGCCTGACCGCGATGCACGGAAAATTCGTGAGGGCAGGGGCCGCGGGGATGGTTCCTGCAAACTATTTATCTCCGGTTCCCCATTTATATATGAGAGACCGGATATTTACCGCAGGGAATCCCTGCCGCCGGGCAGGACGGGAGGCATGAAGATGGAGCGAAGGAAGGTCCTCGTCGTGGAGGACGAGTTCATCACCGCCTCGGACATCCAGTCGACCCTGAACGGGATGGGGTTCGAGGTCCCCGGGATCGCCGATACCGGCGAGGACGCCATCCGGCTGGCCGGGGAGCTAAAACCCGACGCGATCCTGATGGACATCTCCCTCAAGGGGAAGATGAACGGGATCACGGCCGCGGGGATTATCCGGGAGAAGTACGGCACCCCCGTCATCTTCCTCACGGGGCAGTCCGACGACGCGACCATCACGAGGGCCCTCGAGAGCGAGCCCTTCGGGTACATCATCAAGCCCTTCGAGGAGAAGAACCTGAAGACCACCATCACGATGGCCCTCTACAAGCACGCCATCGACGAGCAGCTGAAGGAGAGCGAGCAGCTCGTCCGGTCCCTCATCAACGCGAACCCCGAGCCGATCTTCATCCTCGACGCAAAGACGCGGATCCTCGTCATCAACGACGCCTTCGCGGCCCGGCTCAGGGACGCGGCGAAGTCCCCCGGCGGGCCGACCCTCGACACCCTCGTCTCGGCGGGCATCGTCTCGCCGCAGCTCGCGGCGGCGATCCGGGAGCACTTCTTTGACAAGAAGGTCTTCTTCTTCGACGAGGAGTTCCAGGGGAAGTGGCTCGGCCACCTGATCATGCCCGTCGCGAACTCGGTCGGGGAGGTGACCCGTTGCGCCGTGAACAGCGGCGACATCACCGCGATGAAGCAGGCCGAGGTGAAGATGAAGGGCCTGAACGAGCAGCTCCTGAAGGAGCGCAAGGAGCTCGTGATCTTCAAGGCGATGCTCGACGGGATGGACGACCTCCTGATCGCGACCACGGACCTCGGGGCCATCTTCTTTGTGAACGACGTCTTCCAGAAGCGGTTCGGCTACACCCTCGACGAGGTGAAGGGGAAGCACATCAGCATGCTGAAGGACCCCCAGGACACCTTCCCCATGGACCAGAACGCCTTCTTCGTGGACCGGAAGGGCGTCTGGAACGGGAGCAGCTCCTTTGTCACGAAGCACCAGCTGAAGCTGAAGACCCTCCTGAAGAGCACGCCGGTCATCCGGGACAATGTCACCATCTGCCGCGTCTTCGTCCTCCGCGAGCGGCTCACCTGAACGCCTTCCCATGGCTGCCTCCCGGGGACGGACGGCCGGGGCCCGGACCCCCGCCGGCTGCCCTGACCCGGAGGGGTGACCCCGTGGCCGGGACCAGGGTACTCGTCGTCGAGGACGAATACGTGACCGGGGCCGACATCCAGAACAGCCTCAGGGACCTGGGGTTCGAGGTGCCGTACGTCGTGGACAACGGCCCCGAGGCCATCCGGAGGGCGGGCGAGCTCCGGCCCGACCTCGTCCTCATGGACATCATCCTCCGGGGGGAGATGACCGGCATCCATGCCGCGGCCGAGATCAGCTCGAAGTACGATATCCCGGTCGTCTTCCTCACCGCCCACTCGGACGAGCCCACGGTCGAGATGGCAAAGATCGCCGGGCCCTTCGGGTACCTCATCAAGCCCTTCGAGCCGGGCCGGGTCAGGATCGCGATCGAGATGGCGCTCTACCGGCACGCGGCCGAGGGACGCCTCCGCGAGAGCAGGGAGCTGATCCGCGCCCTCCTGGACGCGACGCGGGACGAGATCGTGCTCGTCGACCAGGGCGGGAAGATCCTCGCCCTCAACGAAGCGTTCGCGGCCCGGGCAGGGACGCCCGCCTCGCGGCTCACCGGGGAGCCCGTCTCCGGGCTGATCCCGCCCGGGACGATCACGGTGAGGACCGCCGACGAGCTGCACCGGATCTTCGCCGAGGGCCGGGTCTCCTTCGAGGAGGAGGACCATGGCCGGTGCTATGACACGACCCTCTACACCGTGGCCGACCGTGCGAAGGGCACGCTGCGCATCGCCATCTACCGGCACGAGATCACGAACCTCAAGCTCATGGAGGACGAGCTGAAGGCGACGAACCGGTACCTCATGGAGGAGCGGGAGCGGCTCCTCTTCCTCACGACCGCCCTCGACGCGATGAGCGATTACGTGGTCATCACCGACCATGCGGGGAAGATCGCGTACGTGAACTCCACCTTCGAGAAGAAGTTCGGCCTCTCGGCCGCCGACGTGCACGGGATGCCCATCGCCGACCTCGCCCACCCCGAAAATACCGTGAACCTGACCTACGACTTCTTCCAGGCCTTCTGGGGGGCCGACTGGACGGGCTTCTTCCTCGCGAGGCATGCCTCGGGAGCGAGGATGCCGATGGCCGTCCGGGGGAGGCCCATCCTCTACGAGAACAACCGGCCGAAGAACTTCGTCTTCGTGATGCGGGACCGGGTGTAACGGGAGAAAAGGGAGCCAGGCCCCCGGATAGCGGGGGGCCGGCCCGACGGGGTCAGCGCTGGACGGCCCCGAGGTTCGCCTGCCCGACGGCCGCCGCGTACCTCGCGAGCACCCCCGAGAGGGTCCGCTTCGGCGGCTTCCAGGAACGCCGGCGCTTCCCGAGCACCTTTGCGGGGACGAGCAGGTCGAGGGCCCGCTTCCCGATGTCGACCGAGATGGTATCGCCGTCCTCGACGAGGGCGATGGGGCCCCCCGCCCGGGCCTCGGGGGCGATGTGGCCGATGCACGGACCCCGCGTCCCCCCCGAGAACCTCCCGTCGGTCACGAGGGCGACCCGGTGGTACCCGAGGCCGTAGATGGCCGAGGTCGGCGAGAGCATCTCCGGCATCCCCGGCCCGCCCTGCGGCCCCTCGTACCTGATGACGACGACGTCGCCCTCTTTGATCTTCCGGCCGAGGATGGCCTTCATGGCGGCCGGCTCCCCGTCGAAGACCCGGGCCGGGCCGCGGTGCTTCCACATCTCCTTCCCGACGGCCGAGGCCTTCACCACGGCGCCGTCGGGGGCGAGGGACCCCCTGAGCACCCGGAGCCCGCCCGCCGCGTGCACCGGCTTCGCGAGGGTGTGGATGATCTTCGGGTCGGCGACCCGCCCCATCCCCGCGATCTCCCGGATGCCCGGTCCCGAGACGGTGGGCGCGTCCTCCAGGGCGTCCGCGAGCCGGGAGAGGACCGCGGGGATGCCGCCCGCCCGGTGGAGGGCGAGCATGGAGTGGGGCCCCGCCGGCTGCATGTCGCAGATGTGGGGGACCGCTTCGCCGATGGCGGTGAAGGTGTCGAGATCCAGGGGGATGCCCGCCTCCACGGCGAGGGCCATCAGGTGGAGGATGGTGTTCGTGGACCCGCCGAGGGCCATGTCGACCCGGATGGCGTTCCTCATGCTCTCCGGCGTGATGATCCCCCGCGGGGTGACGCCCTCCCGAACGAGGCCCACCACCCGCTCGCCGCTCTCCCTCGCGATCCGGAGCTTCCCCGCGTCCACGGCGGGGATGGTCGCGCAGCCGGCGAGGGACATCCCCAGGGACTCGGTGACGCAGGCCATGGTGTTCGCCGTGTAGAGCCCCTGGCAGGAGCCGCAGCCGGGCATCGCCGAGCACTCGAGGGCCGCGAGCTCCCCCTCGTCCATGGTCCCCGCGGCGACCCTCCCCACCGCCTCGAAGACGTCGATGAGGGAGAGGTCCCTCCCCCCGAGGGAGCCCGGGAGCATCGGGCCTCCGGTGACGAGGACCGTCGGGACGTCGCAGCGCACCGCGGCCATGAGCATCCCGGGGACGATCTTGTCGCAGGTCCCGACGCAGACCAGGCCGTCGAACCGGTGGGACTCGACCATGAGCTCGATGGAGTCCGCGATGTTCTCCCGCGAGGGGAGGGAGTAGCGCATCCCCTCGTGGCCCATGGCGATCCCGTCGCAGATGCCGATGACCCCGAACTCGAAGGGCACGCCCCCCGCGGCGGCGATCCCCTCCCGCACCTTCTCCGAGAGCTGCCTCAGGTGCACGTGGCCCGGGACGATGGTGTTCCAGGCGTTCGCGACCCCGATGAAGGGCAGGTCCATCTCGCGCCCGGTGACCCCGAGCGACCGGAGCAGGGCCCGGTTGGGCGCCCGCTCGAATCCGCGCTTTACTGTCTCGCTCCGCATAGTTCCTCCTCCCGGTAGAGGCCGGCGACGCTCCCGATCACGATGACCGCCGGCGGCCGGACCCCCGCCTTTCCCGCTCTCTCCCCGATCTCCCCGAGCGGGCCCGTCGTGACCCTCTGCCCGGGCGCGAGGCCCTTCTCGATGATGGCGACGGGCGTGGCCGGGTCCTTCCCCCGCTCCACGAGGCCCGAGGCGATGGAGGCGAGGTTCTTCACCCCCATGAGGACGACGATGGTCCCCCGGAACCTCGCGAGGAGGTCCCAGTCGAGGGACGACTCCCCCTTCCCGGGTTCCTCGTGGCCGGTGAGGATGATCACCTCCGAGGCATGGCTCCGGTGGGTCACGGGGATCCCGACGCAGCCGGGGACGGCGATGGCGCTCGTGACCCCGGGCACGAGCTCCACGGGGATCCCCGCTGCCCGGAGGGCCTCGAGCTCCTCGCCGCCCCTCCCGAAGAGGAACGGGTCGCCTCCCTTCAGCCGGACGACCCGCTTCCCCTCGCGGGCCTTCCCGACCATGACCCGCTCGATCTCGTCCTGCTCGAGGGTGTGCCTCGATCCGGACTTCCCGCAGTCGATGAGCTCGGCGGCCGGCGGGAGGAGGTCCCGCACCCCGCCGGCGAGCTGGTCGAAGAGGACCACGTCGGCCTCGCCGAGGACCCGCCTCGCCTTCACCGTGAGGAGGTCCGGGCTGCCCGGTCCGGCCCCCACCAGGTACACCTTACCCTTTCGCGGCATCCTTCCCTCCCGTGGCGGCGCGGGCCTCGTCGAGCAGGTCCCTCGCCTTCTCTGCAAGGCGCCTCCCGCAGGCCCGGGCGGCGTCGGGGTCGGCCACGTCCTCTTCGACCCGCTCGGTCCTCTTCCCGTCGAGGGAGAGCACCTCGGCGACCAGGTGGCCGTTCCGGCAGTACACCCCGACGGGGGTGAAGCACCCCGCCCCGAGCTCCTCGATCACCGCCCGCTCGGCCGTGACGTCCTTCCTCGTCTGGGTGTGGTCGAGGGACGAGAGGGTGATGATCAGGAGCGGGTCGTCCCGTGACACCACGGCGATCGCCCCCTGGTTCGCAGTGGGGACGAACCGCTCGGGCGGGAGCCGGTAGCCCCTGAGCCTGTACTGCAGGCGCTCGAGGCCGGCCTCGGCGAGGACGATGGCATGGAAGTCCCCCGCCATGAGCCTCCGGATCCTCGTGTCGACGTTCCCCCTCAGGGGGCGGACCTCGACGGTGCCGTCGTGGCGGAGGATCTGGGCCCGCCTCCGCATGCTCGAGGTGCCGACGATGCTCACCTGGTCCATGGCCGTGGAGAGGGCGAGGAAGTCGGCGGGGGAGTCCCGCTCGAGGATCGCGGTGGTGTTGAGCCCCGCGGGCCGGCTGACCGGTATGTCCTTCATGCTGTGCACCGCGGCGTCGATCTCCCCGCGGAGGATCGCGTCGTCGAGCGCCTTCACGAAGAGGCCCTGCCCCCCGATCTCGTGGAGCGGGACGCCGGTATCGTCGTCGCCCTGGGTGCGGACGATGACCGTCTCCACCTCGACCCCCTGCCCGGCGAGGAGCCGGCAGACCCGCTCGGTCTGGAGGAGCGCGAGCTTGCTCCCCCGGGTCCCGATCACGAGAGGCATTCGCGGTACCCCTGCGCGATGGCCCCGATGTCTCCCGCCGTGTGTGCCGCCGAGAGGAAGTTCGTCTCGAACTGCGACGGCGGCAGGAAGACCCCGCGGGCGAGCATCTCCTTCCAGAAGGCCCCGAACGCCGCCGTGTCGCTCTCCTTCGCCTCGCGGTAGTCCCGCGGGGGATCGGCCCGGAAGAAGTACTTGAACATCGACCCGAGGCTCACGAAGGAACCCCCCGCGCCCGACGGGACGGACTCGCCGATGGCCCGCCCTGCCTCGTCCAGGTGCTGGTAGAGGCTGTCGTTCCCGTGGAGGTGCCGCAGGGTGGCGGTGCCGGCCGCGAGCGAGAGGGGGTTCCCGCTGAAGGTCCCCGCCTGGTAGACCGGGCCGCACGGGGCGACGTAGTCCATGATCTCCCGCCTCCCCCCGAAGGCGCCGATGGGGAGGCCCCCGCCGATGATCTTCCCGAGGGTGGTGAGATCCGGTCTCACGCCATACAGTCCCTGGGCCCCGCCGAGTCCCACCCGGTACCCCGTGATCACCTCGTCGAAGATGAGGAGGACGTCGTGGGCCCTCGTGATGGACCTGACCTCCGCGAGGTAGTCCCCACGGGGGAGCACGGGGCCGATGTTCCCGAGGACCGGCTCGAGGATGAAGGCCGCCACGTCATGGTTCCGGGACAGCACCTCTTCGAGGGCTTCGGGGTCGTTGTACGGGACCTGCAGGGTGTGGCGGGTGAGGTCGGGGAGGACCCCTGCCGAGTCCGGCACGCCGAGGGTGGTCGCTCCCGAGCCCGCCTTCACGAGGACGGCGTCGTGGGCGCCGTGGAACCCGCCCTCGACCTTCACGAGGTCGCTCTTCCCCGTGAACCCCCTCGCGACCCGGATCGCGGACATCGTCGCCTCGCTCCCGCTCGAGACGAACCGCACCATCTCTATCGAGGGGAAGTCCTGCATGACGAGCCCGGCCATCTCCGGTTCGAGGGGCGTCGGGGTCCCGTAGAGCCAGCCCTTCCCGAGCTGGGCGCGTATGGCGTCCTGGATGACAGGGTGGGCGTGGCCGAGAAGGAGGGGGCCGTAGGCCATGCAGCAGTCGATGAGCTCCTTCCCGTCGGCGGTCCTGATCCGGCTCCCCTGGCCTGAGAGGGTGTAGAAGGGGTACGGCCGGATGGCGCGGACCGGGCTGCTCACCCCGCCGGGCATGAGCCGCACCGCCCGTTCGTACAGCTCACGGCTCTTCATTCGCCCACCCCGCGGCCTCCTCGGCGAAGTACGTGATGACGAGGTCGGCCCCCGCCCGCTTCACGCAGGTGAGGCTCTCCATGACCGCGGAGCGCTCGTCGATCCAGCCCCGCCCGGCGGCGGCCCGGATCATCGCGTACTCGCCGCTCACCTGGAAGGCCGCGAGGGGGAGCCCGAACTCGCGGAGGGCGGAGAGGATGTCCAGGTAGTAGCCGGCGGGCTTCACCATCAGGATGTCGGCGCCCTCGTCGGCGTCCAGGGCCGACTCGAGCACCGCCTCCCGGGCGTTCGAGGGGTTGAGCTGGTAGGTGGTCCGGTCCCCGAAGCTGTACCCCGACTCCGCGGCCTCGCGGAAGGGGCCGTAGAACCCCGAGGCGAACTTGCTCGAGTAGGACATGATCAGGACGTCCTCGAAACCGGCCTCGTCCAGGGCGCCCCGGATGGACCCGACCATGCCGTCCAGCATGCAGGACGGTGCGACCACGTCGGCGCCAGCCTCGGCATGGCTGACGGCTATCCGGTTCATGAGTTTGAGGGAGGGGTCGTTCAGGAGGTCCTTCCCGCCCGGCCGGTCCCCGACGATCCCGCAGTGGCCGTGGTCCGTGTACTCGCAGGCGCAGACATCGGTTGCGATAACGAGGTCGGGGGCCGCCTCCTTCATCGCCCGCACCGACCGCTGGATGACCCCGTCGGGGGCGAAGGCCCGGCTCGCCTCGGGGTCCTTCCCCGAGGGGATCCCGAAGAGGAGGGCCGCACCGAGGCCGAGGCCCTGGATCCTCTCCGCGGCGGCCCCGAGGTCGCCGACGGGCAGCCTCGACTGGCCGGGCATGGACCCGATGGGCAGGGGCCGGTCGATCCCCTCGTCCACGAAGAGGGGGGCGACCAGGTCGCTCACGTGGAGGCAGGTCTCGGTGAAGAGCTCCTGCACGATCCTCCGCCGGTACCTCCGCATCCGCCTCGCCGGAAACACGCCCGTGATCCTCCCTCCCGCTTTTCAGCACCAGTGATTTCAGGTTCCATCCCAAAGAAGATACCGATTGGGGCTACCGTTCCGAAAACAGGCCGGACCGGCCGATCGGGTCAAAAACCTTTATGTAGCAGCGGCCCGTGATCGGTCTCTGAGGCATGTGACCATGGAGACTCCGGTCGGCAAGGTGACCCATTACTTCCCGAAGATCAGGGTCGCGGTCGTGGCCCTCTCGGACGACCTGAAACAGGGCGAGGAGATACGGTTCTCGGGTCCCCACACGGACTTCAGGCAGACGGCCGCCTCGATGCAGATCGAGCACCAGACCATCGCGAACGCCATGCGGGGCCAGCAGATCGGCCTGAAGGTGGACCAGGACGTGAAGGTCGGGGACCGGGTCCTGAAGGGCAGGTAACCGGCCCCGCCCCTCTGAACCTTCCCCCTTCTTCCATCGCCGGCGGGCCCTTCTCTTCCGGCTAACCGTTGCCTGCCCCGTCCCGCTTCTCCTCGCCCCCTTCTCCCAGGCAGTGGCCGTCGCCCTGGGTGATGGCCCGGACCATGGCCTCCGCCGCCTGGATCTCGCCCCGCTCGGCGCACTCCCGGACGGAGAGGGTGGCGTCGGAGAGGAGCTTCTTCACCATCGCCCGGGTGAGGTCGTCGATCACCTCGCACACCCGGGGGTCGTCGCTCCCGAGCCGGTTGATGGCCCGGTCCCGCTCCCGGATCCGGATGGCCTCTGCCCAGGTGTAGAGGTGGGAGAGGGTGTCGTCGGCGGCGGTCCGGTTCACGAGCGCGACGAACTGCTCGAGCTCTCCCGCGATGAAGGCCCGGGCCCGCTCCGCCTCCGCCCGCCGCTCCTTCAGGTTGTTCTCGGAGACGAGCCGGAGGTCGTCGATGGAGAAGAGGTTCACCCCCTCCAGGGTGGAGACCCCCTCCTCGACGTCCCTCGGCTGGGCGATGTCGATGATGATGACCGGCCGGGGGCGGTGGTCCAGGGGCCAGCGGCGCTCCTTCACCGCCTCGCGGAGGGGCTCGCGGTGGATGATCGCGTGGGGGGCCGAGGTGCAGGAGATGACCACGTCGGAGAGCCCGATGTAGTGGTACAGGTCCTTCAGGTTGACCGCCCGGCCGCCGATCTTCTTCGCGAGGGCGACCGCCCGCTCGTAGGTCCGGTTCGCGACATAGATGGCCGAGAGGCCCCGTGCCGCGAGGGCCTGGGCGACAAGCATCCCCATCTCCCCGCTCCCGATGACGAGGATGTGCTTGTCGGCGAGCCCCCCGAGCAGGTTCTCGGCGAGCTGGACCGCGGCGGAGCCGATGGAGACCGCCCCCCGGTTGATGTTCGTCCGCTGGCGGACCTGGACGCCGGCATGGACCGCCTTCTCGATGCAGCCCTCGACCAGGTTCGAGGAGGCGCCGGCCTCCTTCGCCATGGCAAGGGCCGTCTTCATCTGCCCGAGGATCTGGTCCTCCCCGACGATCATGGAGTCGATCCCCGCCGCGAGGTCGAGGAGGTGGGCGAGCACCCCGACCCCCTCCTTTATCCGGAAGTCCTTCCGACCGAGGGAGGAGAGGAAGTCAGAGAGGCCGGCCGGGGTCCCCTGGACGAGCACCTCGACCCGGTTGCAGGTCTGGAGGAGGAGCGCCCCGCGGAAGTGCTCCCTGGCGCTCACCAGGAAGGCCGCCTCGTCGGGAAACCGGGCGGCCTCGAGCTCGGCGGCCGAGGCGTCGTGGTGGGAGAGGCTCGCGATGGCGAGGGGGGTGTGGAGCTGCTTATCCATGGAGGTACCGCCCCCTGATGTACTCCCATGCCGCCGCCTCCCCGCGGGAGACGGCCTCCCAGGCGGCCCCGTCGTGAAGGATCGCCCAGAGGGTCGCCGAGCGCTTCTCCTGGTCCGGTTCGGTGTCCTTCAGGGCCTCGCGGGCCCGTGCCTGGAGGTCGATCATGAGGTCGATCCCGCCCGCGTCGAGGGCCATCTTCTCGCGGATGTACCGTGCCATGGCAGGGGAACGGCCGAAGGTCGTCACCGCGACGGCATGGGACCGCCCCTTCCACACCGACGGGATGATCACGTCTCCCGGATCGCCCGAGGCGCTGTTGCACAGGATCCCCCGGTCGCGGCAGAGCGAGAGGACGCGGGTGTTCAGGGCGGGGTCGCCGAGCGCCGCGACCGCGAGGAACGCCCCGTCGAGCAGCCCCGCGATCTCCCCCTCCGGGGCCGCCCCGATGTCGAGCTTCACCCGTTCCACGTCCATGCCGCGGAGCTCCTTCCCGAAGGACCGGCTTGCCACGACGACCCGTGCCTCGCCCTGGAAGAACGCCGCCTTCCTCGCCCCGACGGGCCCTCCCCCGAAGATGACGACCTTCCTGCCCGCGAGATCGAGAACGAGGGGGAGCATCGGTACAGATGTAGCGTCAGGGTACAATTAAGGTGATCCATCCGTTCCTGTACCATCCGCCTGCCGGCGGGCGCGCCCGGGGGATCGACCCTTTCGCCGGAGGCAAGTTGTTGTCGCATTCACGACAAATGATATATATCTCCCTGAAGAGAGAGTACTGGGAAGCAGGGACCGGCATCCATGGCAGTGGGGGGGACGAGGGTAATTGCCCCTCATCCTGTACATTTACGGTTCGCGGGTCCCCTGAGGGTTCGATACATGGACGGGGAGCAGATCATAAAGCTGGAGCACCTCACGAAGATCTTCAGGAGCAACCACGCGGTGACCGCCGTGAACGACGTGTCCTTCCAGGTCGGGAAGGGGGAGATCTTCGGCCTCCTCGGCCCCAACGGCGCGGGGAAGAGCACCCTGATCCGGATCCTGACCACGCTCATCCAGCCGACCTCGGGAACGGCCTTTGTCAGCAACTTCGAGGTGACGAAGGACCCCGAGAGCGTCCGCTCCATCATCGGGGTCTGCCCCCAGAACAGCACCCTCGACCTGGAGCTCACCGCGTACGACAACCTCGACTTCTACGGGAGGCTCCTCAACGTGGAGGACGGTGTCCGCGAGAAGAGGATCTGGGAGCTCCTGAAGATGACCGATCTCACCGACCGGGCAGGCTCGCGGGTCAGCACCTTCTCGGGCGGGATGCGACGGAAGCTCGAGATCGTGCGGGCCTTCCTCCACCGGCCCCTCATCCTCTTCCTGGACGAGCCGACCATCGGCCTCGACCCCGACTCCCGGTTCGAGGTCTGGCAGCAGATCAAGGCCCTCAACACCGAGAACACGACCATCATCCTGACCACGCACTACATGGACGAGGCGGAGCGGCTCTGCAACCGGATCGCCTTCATGGACAAGGGGAGGCTCATCGCCCTCGACACGCCCGAGAACCACAAGCGTGCCCTCCCCGCGGGCGACCTGATCGACATCGGCTTTGACCGCATGGACGACCGGGTCCTCTCCGCCCTCCGGGACTCGGGGGTCGCCACTGCCGTCGAGGTCAAGGAGAACACCATCCGCATCTCGGCCCGGAACGGGAACAGCGTCCTCCCGCAGATCGTCGGGATCTTCGAGAGGTACTCGGTCCCCATGACCTCCATCACCATCCACTCCCCGACCATCGAGGACGTCTTCATCCACCTGACGGGGAAGAAGCTCGATTCGGGCGAGGCACCGGCCCAGCCGGCGGCGGGAGGGCGGGGGCCATGACCCTCCTGAAGGGCGGGATCGCGATCTTCCGCCGGGACATGAAGAAGTTCATCAGCACGCCGTACGTCATCATCTTCACCCTCTTCATGCCCATCATGTACCTCGTGATCTTCGGGAACGCCATCGGCGGGACCATCACGGGCATCCACATCGGGGTCGTCCAGAGCGAGCCGTACACCCTCCCGACGCCCCTCTACACCGCCTCGGTCGAGGCCCTCCGCGACTTCCGGTCGGCGCCCGACAAGCCCACCGTCTTCGACGTCACGGTCTACCCGGACGAGCAGACGGCGAAGCAGGCATTGGCAAACGGCCAGCTGAGCGGAGCGGTCATCTTCCCGTCCGACCTCCCGAACGACAACACCGTCAGGGTCTACGAGGACAGCTCGGACTATGCCATACCGGCCCTCATGGAGGGCGGGATCACCGCGGCCATCGCGAGCACCGGGATGCAGAACCCCGTCGAGATCAACCGGATCTACGGGAAGATCGAGTACTTCCAGTTCTTCGGGGTCGGGGTCATCGTCATGGCGATCTTCATGACGACCATGATGGGCGGGGCCTTCTCCATGATCCGGGACCGCGAGCAGGGGATCATCGAGGGGTACCTGGTCACCCCCGTGAAGCGGGAGAGCATCATCCTCGGGATCATCGGGAGTACAACCGTGAGGGCGTTCCTCGCGGGGTCCATCATCCTCGTCGTGGACATGCTCATCGCGGGGATCGTGATCCGGACCATGGACCAGCTCATGCTCGTCCTCCTCGTCCTCGTCATCTCGGCCGTCGGCGTGACCTCCCTCGTCGTCTCCATCGCCTCGCGGTACAACACCCAGCAGGAGTACGCCTCCACGGTCGCGTTCATCAACCTGATCCTCTTCATGACGAGCGGGGCTTTCTACCCGCCGCAGGGGATGCCCGACTGGCTCCGCTGGATCACGGTGATC
>DATIYO010000034.1:0-14870 GCA_035517575.1 Methanomicrobiales archaeon | reverse complement strand
CCGAGGGAGACGAGGAAGCCCATCATCACGATCCACTGGGCCTCCGACTTCAGGCCTTCCACATGACCACCTCCAGGAGGACCTCCTGGGGCTCGTTCTTCATGTCGGCGGGGACCGAGGCCGCCGGGCCCGGCATGTAGTTCGTGTGGATCCAGTGGGTCACCCTGACCCCCGGCCCGGGCACCGAGGAGAGGCCCGGGTTCGGGTTCGGGAACATGTAGCTCCCGAGGGAGCCGGACTTCGTCAGGTACCAGACGCTCGCGTTGATCTGGATATCGCCGCACCCGGACGAGACCGCGTTTGCAACCGCCTTCCCGTTGCAGAGGTAGGTGTTCGCAAACGTCGTGAAGAACCTGCCGCCGTTCGTGGTGTTCACCATCTGCTCGAGGTCGGAGCGGTTCAGGCTGTTGTCGATGAGCGTGTTGTTGAGCCGGACGGGCGTGTCCATGACCCGCAGGATGTCGCTCCCCACCTGCTCGAGCTGCATGTCGGTGATGTGGGTGTCCCCGGGGGTGTAGACCGAGGTCGAGCCCAGGACGAGGTACGTGGTGAGGAGCATGATGAGGCCTGCCGCGATCCCCTCCATCGTGTAGAGCTGGGCGCCGTCCTTCACCATATCCCCACCTCCAGCATGCCCGTGGAGAGATCCGGCCGGGTCACGTTGTTGTAGTCATAGAGGAACTCGCCCGTGACGAGGGTGTGCGGGGGATCCGGAGAATCGTCGAACCCGAGGCCGATGTCCAGGCTGCGGAAGGCGTCGAACTCGATGGTACCGGGCGGCCAGAGAGGGTTCACATCGAGGGTGACGTTGTTCCTCACGACATAGCCGAGGCCCCCGTTCAGGGGGCTCGCGTCGACGTGGGATACCGCGTCCGGCACCCTGACCCCGTCCACCGTGAGGTTCATCGGCGTGTAGTAGCCGGCGATCTCGGTGCCCGTGTCGTCATAGAACCGGATCCACTTGAGGGTCGCCGAGGTCGGAGCGGCCCCGTTCCACTCGCACGGGCTGGAGAGGGGCATCCCGAGCCCGGTGAGGTTCGACCGGCACGCGATGGGACTGTACGTGTTGTTGCCCGGGTCGGAGTTGTTCAGCATGTAACTGAAATTCGTGAGCTGGATGGTGAAAGGCTCCCTGAGCAGGTCGACCTGGTAGGGGGCCGGGATGGTCGGGTCATAGAGGATGGACCCGTCGAGACGGATCCGTAACTCCTGGTTCACCTGGGTGGGGGTCGTGGCGATGTATTCCACCGGCGTCCGGTTCAGGTTCACGGTTGCGTTCGTGTTCTGCCTGATGAGCACGTACCGCCGGATGTACCCGTAGCCGGCGGGGTAGGGCTGCCCGATGGACATGCTGAGCGCGGGGGCCCCGGGCTTCATCGGGGAGATGTTCTGGATGGAGATGTTGTACCCGTACTGGTAGGAGGAGAAGAGGAGCCGCGTCCGGTAGTCGTTCGTCGGGCTGTCGAACCGGTCGTCGAAGAAGCTCGTGTCAAAGAACCGGTTGATCTTGTTGATCGAGAGGACGTTCGGCGTGTCCGGGGAGATGGCGAGGCCGAGCCGGTCGATCTCGGACTTGAAGGCCACGTCCTGCAGCTCCCAGGGCATCTTGTCGGTGGGCGAGACCTCCCCGAGGATCCGGTTCCCCGCGGGCTCGCCCGGGTCCTCGACGAGGACCACGCCCGTCCGGTACGCCACCGCGTCGTAGTCGATGCCGGTCGTCCGCTGGAGCCCGACGAGGAGGCTCGGGACGAAGTTCGCGACCATGATGAAGGAGAGGATGAAGATGGTGAACCCGACCAGGAAGTCCACCGGGAGCTGGCCCGAATTTCCCTTCATGGAGATGCTACCAGCTCCCCCGTCTTTGCATTGAAGCTGAGGGTCGCGCTGTCGGTCGACGAGTGGATGATCACCTGGTACGAGTTCGCGTCGAGGGTGAGGTCGCTCTCCCCCACCCGGATGCGGTTCATCTCCTTCACGATGGTGTTCAGGTTCTTCCTGTAGAGGTCCTGGGGGGAGACGAGGTTTGCGAGGACCACCTCGTCCTGCGGGAGGGTCGCGGGGAGGTCGAGGACCTTGAACTCGCCCTCGGTGAAGGAGAGGAGCTCCGACCTGCCCCCGCCCTGCATCCCGAGGACCCAGGTCCGGGCGAGGCCCGAGGAGTCGACGCCATAGCCCCAGACCTTCGTGAGGGTCATCCCGCTGATGTCCACCCCCCCGTCCCGCACGGCGGCGGGGAGGGCGGCGAGGGCGGCGTCAAGGGAGATCTTCGGCGCGTTCCGGGAGGTGATGTCCTGGATGGAGCTCCCGCCGGTGACCGTGGGGCCGGAGAGCCCGCCCTGGCTCCCCTGCTGGGGAGACCCGCCGGTGCACCCCGGCTGCAGGGCCAGGCAAAAGAGGAGGATCACGAGGAGGAGGGGAGCGTATCTCACCCGGGAGAGCATGCGGTACACCCTTAATTCCATAAGTTCAATATAAATCTTGGGTTTTTCTGGATTCATGGATCCTTGTCGGATCTTTTTCTGCATCATGAAATATGCTATATTCAGATAAAAACCTTATGAAAGTCTGATTTCTCCTCTTCCGGATCAGGGGTTGTCCCTGCGCCCGGGAAAGGAAAAATGCTTTCCAGGATCTCCTTTCCGGGCCCGGCAGGAGGCTTCCCGCCATCCTCGCCGGTCCCCTCCGCGGCCGCGCCCCTACCGCACGATCTTCGAGATGGGGATCTCGAGGATGTCCTCGGCGCCCGCGCGGAGGAGCCTCGGGATGAGCTCGTTCACCCCCGACTTCGGGACGACGGTCTGGATGCTGTAGTACTCGATGCCGTGGAGCCGGCTCACCGTCGGCTTCTTCATCGCGGGGAGCATCGCGATGACCTCCTCCATCGAGCCCACCGGGACGTTCATCGTGATCAGGACCTGCCGCCTCCCCTCGATGACCCCCATGAGGAGGGTGCGGATCTCCTCGATCGCCCGGCGCTTCGCGGGGTCGGCGTAGCTCGCGCGGTTCGCGATGACGACCGTGGAGGACTCCATGATCTCCCCGATGATCTTGAGGCCGTTCTTCCGAAGGGTCGTCCCCGTCTCGGTGAGGTCCACCACCACGTCCATCAGGTCGGGGACCTTGGCCTCCGAGGCCCCGTACGAGGGGAAGAGGAGCACGGGGATCCCCAGTTCCTCGAAGTACCGGCGGGTGATCTCGGGGTACTCGGTGGTGACCCGGCTCCCGGGACGGATCTGGGCCGCCGTCTCCATGGGCTCGTCCCGGTGGACCGCGACCACGATCCGGACGTTCCCCTCGCCCCCCTTGCTGTACGAGAGCCGCGCGACCTCGACCACGTCGGCCCCCGTCTCGCGCACCCAGTCGAGCCCCGAGATGCCGAGGTCGAAGTAGCCCATCGCCACGTAGGTCGGGATCTCCTGCGGCCGGAGGACCTTCACCTTGCCGATCCTCGGGTCGTCGATGGCCGGGTTGTAGTCCCGCTCGGTCCGCCTGACCTCGAGGTCGGCCTCGCGGAAGAGCTGGAGGGTCTGCTCTTCGAGGCTGCCCTTCGGGAGCGCGAGGGAGATCATACCCGATCCTTCGCTCCCGGATGGAATAAAGGATGGGGAGGATGGGGAGGATGGGGGAGCTGGGATGAGGGAGACCCGGCTCAGTCCAGGGGGTGGACGAGGAGCCCGCTGAAGAGCTTGGGCTCGAACCAGGTGGACTTCGGGGGCATAATCCCCCCCGCGTCCGCGATGGCCATGACCTCGTCGATCCGGACCGGCCGGAGGACGAAGGCGACCGCGAACCCGCCGCCGTCCACCCGCTCCGTGAGGTCGGAAAGGGGCCTCGACCCGCCGAGGAACTGGAGCCGGGGGTCGTCCCGCGGGTCCCGGATCCCGAGCAGGGGGCCGAGCACCTCGTCCTGCAGGACCTGGACGTCGAGGAGGGGGACCCCGGCCGCGGGCGGCTCCCCCGGCCGGCTGACCTCGTACCATTCCCCGGCGAGGTACATCCTGAACAGGCGCGTGCCCGGCGGGGGGCCTCCCGGGGCCCGGAACTCGTCCTTCCAGCCGGGGGCGGACCGCCGGACATGAAATCTCCGGGCGAGGTGGGCGAGGAATGTTTCCCGGTTCAGGCCGTTGAGGTCGGTCACGAGCCGGCTGTAGCCGTGGATGGCCACCTGGTCGTGGGGGAAGAGGACCGCCATGAACCGGTCGGCCTCGCCGCCGCCCCGGCCGGTCTCCCGCCTCCGGAGGGCCACGTTCTTCGCCGCCGCCGCCCGGTGGTGGCCGTCGGCGATGTAGAGACGGGAGAGGGGGGAGACGAGAAGGGCCGCTTCGGCGATGGTGGCGGGGTCCCCGATCCGGAAGACCCGGTGGATGGAGCCGTTCGCCGCCCTCACCCCTGCCCCCGGTTCCTCGCCGGAGGGAACGAGCCCGTCGATCCCCTTCCCGATCCCGGCGTCGTTCCGGTAGAAGAGGAAGACGAGGCCGGTCTGGGCGTTCACGGCCGCGATGTGCCGGGTCCGGTCCTCCTCCTTGTCGCGCCGGGTGAGCTCGTGGCTCCTGATGGTCCCCCCGAGGTAATCGTCGACCCCGATGGTACAGACGAGGCCGGTCACCCGGTGCTCCCCGTCCCCCACCTGGTAGAGGTAGAGGGACGGCTCCGCGTCGCGCCTGAGGACGCCGTCCCTCACCATGGCGAGGAGGTTCTCACGGGCACGGAGGTAGACGGAGTCGTCGTGGGGCGGGGTGCCGGGGAGCTCCGCGTCCGCGCGGCTCACCCTGAGGAACGAGCGGGGATCCTCGCGGATCCGCTCTGCCGCCTCCTCGTTCGAGATCACGTCATAGGGGACCGATGCGACCCCGGCGGCGAAGGCGGGATCGGGCCTGAGCGCCCGGAACGGGTGGATCTCGACCATGGGAGCCTTCCGGGTACCGGAGGTGGTGTAGGCATTTTAACCTCACGCAATCTTATATGAAGAGGAAAACCGATGGACCCCCGAGCCCCGCACGTGAGGAGAGCCCGCCCGGCGGACCTTCCCGAGATCATGGCCATCGAGCGGGAGTGCTTCGTCGAGCCCTGGGAGGAGGAGCTCTTCGTCCAGACCCTGGAGTGGACCCCCTTCTCCTTCTTCGTCGCGATGGCCGACGGGAAGGTCCAGGGGTTCGTGGTCGGCTGCATGGAGAACACGGGCTCGGCCTCGTACGGCCACATCTCGAACCTCGGGGTCACGGCGGCGTACCGGCGGAGGGGGCTCGGGAGGCTCCTCGTCGCCCGGCTCGAGCGGCAGTTCATCGTCGAGGGTGCCGAGGGGGCGCTCCTCGAGGTGCGGGTCTCGAACACCGAGGCGCAGGGGTTCTACTGCCGGCTCGGGTACCGCGACGCCTTCCTCCTCTCCGGCTACTATTCGAACGGAGAGGACGCCCTGGTGATGATGAAGGACATCCCTTACTGAGTCTTTCCTCTCCCGAGGGCCTTGTGGGCCCGGGCCAGGTGGCCCGCGGCGAGCGCCCCGAGGAGGTTGACCTCGCCGGCGAGGACCGCCGCGGCGACGATCTCGGCGAACTTCATCGCCCGGGATCCGGGCGGGTCGCCCCCGCCGGCCACCCCGAGGATCGAGAGGCACTCCCGCTGGGTGTCGAGGCCGGTCCCGCCCCCGACGGTGCCGAGCTGGAGGGCGGGGATGGTGACCGCGACGTACACGCGCCCCTCCTGCCGCTCCACCGTCGTGAAGGTCCCCGAGCCCTCGACCACGTGGGCGGGGTCCTGGCCGCAGGCGATGAAGACCGCGGCGATGACGTTCGCCGCATGGGCATTGAACCCGAGGGAGGCCGCGCGGGCCGAGCCGAGGAGGTTCTTCCGGTAGTTCACCTCGGCGAGGGTCGCGGAGTCGGTCCTGAACGCCTCGGCGACGAGCGGGTCGGGGAGGGCCACCCCCGCGACGACGCTCTTCCCCCGCCCCAGGATCCCGTTCACGGCGGCGGGCTTCTTGTCGGTGCACAGGTTCCCCGAGAGGGCGACGAGCCTCGCACCGGTCTTCTCCTCGATCAGGTCCGCGATCCGCTCGCTCGCGATGGTGACCATGTTCATCCCCATCGCGTCCTTCGTGTCGAACTCGAGCCGGACGTGGACGGTCGTCCCCGTGACGACGGACAGCGCACCCGTCAGCTCGCCGTGGGAGGTCGTCTCCGCGGCGGCGGCCGCGAGCGCCCCGAAGTTCCCGTCGACGTACTCCTTCACCGAACGGGCATGGAGGACGTCCCCCGTCGAGAAGACCGGCGCCCGGGTCATCCCGTTCCGAAGGACCCGCACGTCGGCCCCGCCCGCGCGGGTGATCGCCCCGCACCCGCGGTTCACCGACGCGACGAGCGCCCCCTCGGTGGTCGCGAGGGGTACGTAGAAGAGGCCCTTCGCGAACTCGCCCTTCACCGCGAGGGGCCCCGCGACCCCGACGGGGACCTGGACCGCCCCCACCATGTTCTCGACGTTCTTCTTCACCGCGACCGACGGGTCCATGGTGAAGGAGCCGAGCTTCGGGAGCTTCACCCCCGCCTCCTCCTCGATGAACGCCCTGCGGACCCCGATGGCCTCGGGGGCGGGGAGCTCCTTCTCCAGGGCATGGAGCTTCAGCGTGCCATTTTTTAGCCTCTCGAGGTACTTATCCATGATCAACTCTTGGGAACCAAGGGATTAAAGCTGGGGGTGAGGGGATAGAGCGGGAGGGCTGGTGCCTCAGGGTCCCGAAGTCGGCCGGCGAGAGGCGGCGCAGGGAGCTCGCCGCCGCGGGCCTCCTCGACCCCACCCTCGTCCTGCGCCGCGAGGGGGACGAGCTCCTCCTCCCCCTGAAGGAGCCCTGCGAGGGGTGCGGGCGGGCGGTCTTCGAGGAGATGGAAGAGCGGCCCGACCTCCCCCGCCATGACCTCGTCGGCGGGATCGCCGTCCTCCTCGACCCGAAGGGAGGAGACGCCGACCTGCTCCTCCGCTCCCGCCCGTCGATCCACACCGTCCTCGCCCCCGAGGGGCCTGTCGAGGGGGAGTTCCGGACCCGCCGGTTCACCGTCCTCGCGGGGAAACCCACCACGAAGACACGGTACACCGAGTACGGCCTGCGGTTCGATATCGACCTCTCGGTCGCCTACTTTTCGCCGAGGCTCTCGGGCGAGCGGCAGCGGGTCCTCTCGCTCATGGAGGCGGGCGAGCGGGTCCTCGACATGTTCGCCGGCGTCGGGCCGTTTGCCATCACCCTCGCGGCGAGGGCGGGGATCGCGTATGCCGCGGATATCAACCCGGGCGCGGTGGGGCTCATGCTGGAGAACCTCGCGCTCAACAAGGTGAAGAATGTCCTCCCCGTCCTCGCCGACGCCGGCCGGCTCGCCGGTGTCCTCCCGCGCGGGTTCGACCGGGTCGTGATGAACCTCCCCTTCGGCGCGGCGGGGTTCCTCGATACCGCGCTCGCCCTGTGCCGCGCCGGCGGTACCATCCACCTCTACGCGATGGTCGGCGAGGAGGGCGCCCTCGCGCAGGTGATCCGGGAGAAGGGGTGCGGGATACTCGGGGAGCGGGTGGTCCACTCCTACTCGCCGACCGAGTGGCTCGCGGTGTACGACCTCACCGTGAAATAACCCGTGAAAAGCGGCTACCTGGAATAACAGGTAAAAAGGAACCGGTGGGATCACTTCACCGGCACGAACTTCGTGCCATAGTGGATCACGCCGGATTCGCCGTCGGCCATGATCCGGCGGAAGACCGGCCTGACCCGGGTCCCGACCGCGACCTCCTCGGGCTTTGCCACGACCTGCGCCGTGAGCCGCGGGCCCTCGTCGAGCTCGATGATGGCGAGGACGTAGGGGGTGGTGTTCTCGAACTGCTCCGAGGCCGAGCGGATCACGGTGTGGGTGATGACCCTTCCCGTCCCCGGGAACCGGTGCTCGACGATCTTCCCGCCGCGGCGGCAGTCGGGGCAGAAGGACCGCGGGGGGAAGTAGTGCCTGCCGCAGGACTCGCAGCGCGTCCCGACCAGGTTGTACCGCTGGGGGATCTTCCTCCAGAACCGCGCGACGGACATCTCAGGCCCTCCCCAGGATGTGGACGACCACGGTCGCGCCGGTGCCCCCGACGTTGTGGGCGAGGCCGATCTCGCCCTCTACCTGCCGCTTCCCTGCCTCGCCCCTGAGCTGCTGGACGAGCTCGCAGATCTGCTTGATGCCCGTCGCCCCGACGGGGTGGCCGCAGGCCTTCAGGCCGCCGCTCGTGTTCACGGGGAGGTCGCCGTCGAGCGCGGTGATCCCCTCCTCGGTGAGCCTCCCTGCCTCGCCTTTTTTGCAGAAGCCGAGGTCCTCGATGGCGCAGATCTCGGCGATGGTGAAGCAGTCGTGGACCTCCAGGAAGTCGATCTTCTCCCGCGGGAGGCCGGCCATGGCGAGGGCCCGCTCGCCCGCGACCACCGTCGCGTCCAGGGTGGAGATGTCCCGCCGGTCATGGAGCGCGATGGTGTCGCTCGCCTGGGCGGTGGCGAGGATCTTTATCGGCGTGTCGGTGAACTCCCTCGCCCGCTCGAGGGGGGCGAGGATGACCGCCGCCGCCCCGTCGGTGATGGGGGAGCAGTCGAAGAGCCGGAGGGGGTCTGCCACGAGGGACGAGTTGAGGACCGTCTCGAGGGTGATCTCCTGCCGGAACTGGGCGATGGGGTTCCTCGCGCCGTTCCGGTGGTTCTTCACCGCGACCATGCCGAGCTGCTCCCTCGTGAGGGGGTAGCGGTGCATGTAGTCGGTCGCGATCATGGCATAGAGGCCGGGGAAGGTCGCGCCCATGAACCCCTCCCACTCGCGGTCCGCCGCGCCGGCGAGGGTGTCGACGCTCGCCCCCGTGCCGACATCGGTCATCTTCTCGACCCCGGCCGCGACCACGATGTCCTCCATCCCGCTCGCGACGGCGATCACCGCCTGCCGGAAGGCGAGGCCCCCCGAGGAGCAGGCCGCCTCGACCCGGGTCGAGGGGATGTGCCGGGTGGAGAGGCCGGCATAGTCGGCGATGAGCGCCCCGATGTGCTCCTGCTCGACGAACCGCCCGGCGCTCATGTTCCCGACGTACATCGCGTCGATCTGCTCCCCCGAGATCTCCGCGTCCCTGAGCGCGAGTGCCCCTGCCTCGACGAAGAGGTCCCGGAAGGACGCCTCCCACTTCTCCCCGAAGGGGGTGCACCCGATCCCGATGACTGCCACGTCTCTCATTGCTGCATCACGATCTTCCCCTTGTGCCGCGCGTACTGGGCATAGTCCAGGTAGAGCGGGTCCCCGAGCAGGGCCTCCACCGTCGGCGCCTGCCCGGGGTCGAAGGCCGCCTTATCCCCGACGGCGTCCGTGACCTCGATGTCGAAGGCGTCGCTCCCCGCCCCCGAGCCGAAGGAGGTGACGAAGATCCGGTCGCCCGCCTTCGCCTGGTCGAGGGTCGCGGCAAGGCCGATCATGGAGGAGCCGGAGTAGGTGTTCCCGAGCCTGGGCACGACGAGGCCCGGCTTCACCTGCCCGGCCGAGAAGCCGAGCACCTGCGCCACCCTTCTGGGGAACTTGGCGTTCGGCTGGTGGAAGACGCAGTAGTCGTAGTCCGATGCCTTCGTACCCATCTTCTCGAGGAGCATCCGCGCCGCGCCCTGGACGTGCCGGAAGTAGCCGGGGTCGCCGGTGAACCGGCCCCCGTGCCGCGGGTAGTTCTGCCCCTCCCTCCGCCAGAAGTCGGGGGTGTCGGTCGTGAAGGAGCAGGTATCGCGGATCTCGGCGATGGGCCGCTCGTTCCCGATGAGGAAGGCCGCGCCGCCCGCCGCGGCGGTGTACTCCAGGGCATCGCCCGGGGCCCCCTGGGCGACGTCGGAGCCGATGGCCATGCCGTACCGGATCATCCCGCTCTTCACGAGCCCCATGCAGGTCTGGATCCCCGCGGTCCCTGCCTTGCAGGCGAACTCGTAGTCGGCTGCCGTCATGTTCGGCGTGGCCCGGATGGCCTCGCCGACGGTGCACGCCGTGGGCTTCACGGCATAGGGGTGCGACTCGGACCCCACGTAGACCGCGCCGATGTCCTCGGGGTCCACCCTGCACCGGGCCATCGCCGAGCGGGCCGCCTCGACCGCGATGGTCGCCGTGTCCTCGTCGAGGTCGGGCACCGACTTCTCGAAGACCCCGAGCCCGCCCGTGATCTCGTCGCTGTTCGCGCCCCAGACCCGGGCGATCTCGTCCACCCTGATCCGGTACCTCGGGATGTACACCCCGTACGTGACGATGCCTACCATTGTTCACCCCGCAGGGCCGAGATGATCCCGTCGACCTTCATCGGCGTGGACATGAGGGTGATCCGGTCCCGCTCGGCGAGCTTCGGGACGAGCGGGTGGATCTCCTCGGGGGTGATCCCCTGGAGGACGACGCACCTCGGCTTGAAGGGGGTGACCCGGATGGCGACCATCGGGGACTTCCCGTTCGAGACCTCGGTGAAGACGAGGGCCCGCTCCGTGGACCAGCCGTAGAGCCTCCCGAACTCGCTCGAGGAGAGCCCGAGGATCGCGTTCAGGCTGTTGATCACCGTGTACCCGTAGATCTCCCGGTCCGTCGGGCCCTGGACGAGGTTCGCCTGGATCACCCGGGCGAAGGCCTCGAGGGGGACGGGCGAGGCGTACTCGTGGATGTCGAAGATGATGTCGGCGTCGAACCGGTTCTCGAGGATCCGGCCGAACTTCCCGATGAACTTCCCCCCGTTCCCCTGGTCGATGGCGAGGAGGGTGTCGACGATCCTCCCCACGACCGCCGTCCCGGGGCTCCTCCGCCTCCCGCTCTCGTAGTCGCTGATGACGGACGGGGACATGCCGAGCCGGTCGGCGAGGACCGCCTGGGGGATCTCGAAGGCCATCCTCCACTTCTTGAGGGCCTTCCCCGGCGAGTCCGAGAGGGTGATCTCCCCTGCCATCTTCTCGGCAAGGCGCTGGTGGAGCTCGGATTTCATGCCTCCTTGGTTGGATGGGAGGGGTTAAATAATTAACGAACATGGCTTCGACATTTCACGAACTCCCCGTCAGGCCGGGGGCCGGAGGATGTCGGAATCCATAAATAGGATGCATCCCAATTCTGGTAAGCATGCTCGACTCCGGCGATCTCCAGTGCCTGAAGGCCATCGCCCTCATGGGCGGGTGCAGGGGCCCCGTCTGGATCTCCTCCCAGTCCTTCGGCGACTCCCTCGCGATGAGCCCCCAGACCGCGTCCCGGCGGCTCAAGTCCCTCGAGGGCCAGCGGCTCGTCGACCGCTCCCTCCGGCCCGACGGGCAGTACGTGACCGTCACCTCGGACGGGGAGGAGGCCCTCAGGAGGGAGTACGCCGACTACTCGCGGATCTTCGGCGAGGGCGGCGGGCCCTACAGCCTCACGGGCTCGGTGATCAGCGGGCTCGGCGAGGGCCGGTACTACATGAGCCTCCCCCCGTACCAGGAGCAGTTCGCGAAGATCCTCGGGAAGGCCCCCTTCCCGGGCACCCTGAACCTCCGGCTCTCCTCGGCGTCCCGCGACGTGAAGCGCAAGGTCGACGGGCTCAACTGGACGAGGATCCAGGGTTTTGTCCAGGACGGCCGGACCTTCGGCGAGGCAAAGACCCTCCCCTGCCGGATCAGGGACATCCCCTGCGCCATCGTCGTCCCCGGCCGGTCGCACTACCCGGACGACGTCATCGAGCTGATCTCCCCCGTGGAGCTCCGGGCAGTCCTCGAGCTCTCCGACGGCGACCTGGTCACCGTGGAGGTCGGGCATGCTTGAGGAGGCCATCGAGGCCTTCAGGAACGGGAAGTTCATCCTCCTCTACGACTCCGACGACCGCGAGAGGGAGACCGACTTCGCCATCCGGTCCGACGCGGTGACCCACCGGCACATCCTCTGGATGAGGAAGGACGGCGGCGGGCTCATCTGCACCGCGGTCCATCCCGAGGCGGCGAGACGGCTCGGCCTCCCCTTCGCGCGCGACCTCCTCTCGGCGTACCAGGGCGTCGAGAAGCTCGGCGAGATCCCCTATGACCGGAAGAACCCCTCGTCCTTCTCCATCTGGGTGAACCACCGGAACACCTTCACCGGCATCACCGACCGGGACCGGGCGCTCACGATCAACGCCATCGCGGACGAGGTGAAGGCCGCGATGAAGGGGGGGAACGGGGCCGAGTTCCACCGCATCTTCCGGACCCCCGGCCACTGCGCGATCCTCCGGGCGGCCGACGGCCTCCTCGACCAGCGGTGCGGCCAGACCGAGCTCTCCATCGCGCTCGCCGACTTCGCGCGGGTCACCCCCGCGGTGACCATCTGCGAGATGCTCGACGACGAGACCGGCTATGCCCTCCCCAAGGAGGACGCCATCCGGTACGCGAGGCAGCACGGACTCCCCTTCGTCGAGGGGTGCGAGGTGCTGGAGCGCTGGGAACGGGAGAAGAACCACTCCTGAACCCGCCCGGGCCCCGCCCCCGGTCACTTGCCCGCGAGCTTCTTCACCTCGCTCTTTCAATCGGCCGAGCTGATCTTCGCGACCAGCTCCCTGAGCTCCGCGTCCTTCATGCCGTTCACCGATGAGATGATACCCCTTGTTCCCACGATAACTTTTCCCGCCGCCGGAAACGAGGGATTATGTGATCGGGTACCCATCCATCCCGGTGAAAGGCATGATCCGGCTCACCTGCCGCCGGTGCAAGGGGACGGGCGAGGTCCCGAACGTCGCCTACGAGGCCTGCCGAACGATGCAGTCCGAGGAGGCGAAGCGCTACTTCTACATGGAGCAGGAGGACGCGCCCGAAGAGGAGGAGGAGGCGAAGGAGGGGGACGGCTGCGCCATCCACGAGAAGACCGTCACCTGCCCCCAGTGCGGGGGGAGCGGGGTGCTCGAGTTCGACGAGGACGAGTGGGAGCTCGCGGTCGTGCCGGAGGAAGAGAGTGAGTAGCCGGCCGGGATCCTCACGGGGTTGATTCTCCCCTCAGTTCGAGCAGCCGCCGGTACTGCCATTCCCGTTCCCTCGCCACGGCAGCGTCGGCGTCCGGGGATCCGGAGGCACGGTGAACCGCCTGGAGGGCGTACTGCGCCGCGCCCGCGGCATGGGCGGGGACATGGGCGGTCGCGACCGCCTGGCCCGCGGCGCGGGCGGCAGAGCGGGCGGCGCTGTCCTCCCCCGCCTCCCGGGCGGCCGCGTGGGCGCCGAGGGAGGCCCGCCGTATTTCCGCCATCCGGAAGACCCCGGTCTCCATCCATCTCCGGAGTACCGCGATTGCCTCCCCGGGCCGGTGATCGTCGGGGTATGCCTGCACGAAGTGCGGCATCACCCGCATGGCGCAGTCGATCGCCCATGCGGCGAGCGTCTTCCGGTCGGTTCTCTCCACGAGCGCGATCAGCTCCTCGTCCCTGCGGAGCGAATACCCGGGTTTTCTTGTCATGGGATGGCCTTTCCGGTATGGCCATACTTCGGATTCGAGACACCCTGCGAAAGTGCTCTCGAAAAAAAGATGAGGTTTAAGCGGTATAGTCCCGCAGGGCCTTGTTGACCCCGAACGTCGCCCGGGCCGCAAGGGTCGCCTTGTTCTTGTCGATCTTCTCCTTGGCGAGCTTCGTCACCATGGAGAGGCCGGGCTGGACGGACTCGATGGGCTTCGTCTCGATCATGCCGGCGGCGACCGCCTTACTCCAGACGTCGTTCCCCACCTTGGTCCGGACGAAGACCGTGGACCAGCCGTCGGGCGAGCCGACCGAGCCGGTCGAGACGTCGCCGAGGTTGGAGACGTAGTCCAGGCAGACGTGGCAGCCGGGCTGCTCGTACTTGTGGGTCACCTTGAGGGGGAGCGTGACGACGTTCCCGCGCTCGGTGTACACCCAGTACTTGCCCTTCCCGATCTCCATCTTCTTCACGGACGTGAGTGCCTGGCCCGCGTGGTCCTCGACGATGGTCTGCATGGACTTGTACGAGAAGTTCTCCATGCAGAACAGGCCGACGGCGAGCGCGATCTTACCAGGGACGTCACGCATGTTCACGGGGTAGAGCTGGGCCTTCCGGACCGCCTGCATCTGGCAGCAGACGCCGGTGATCCCGACCTTGTCGAGGCCGAAGGACCGGGTCGCCTCCTTGAGCCAGGAGATCTGGGGGCTGATGTTGTACTTCGTGCCCCGGGCCTTGAGGATCTCCTCGCGGCTCATGGCGACGAACGGGCGGGGCTGCCAGGGCCGGTCGCCCTTCCCTGCCACGATGGCGCCGTCGATGATGCCGTTCTCGAGGGCAAAGACCATGAGGGCCGTCGCGATGCCGCCGTCCTGGGACTTCTGGAGGATCTCCTTGTCCGTGGTCCGTGCCGCGAGGCAGGTCGTGTATTTGCCGAGATATGGATCAGCAACCATGTCTCTCACCTCACTTGAGCGCTCCAGCGATGATCTCGCTGATGCCCTCGAATTCTGGAATCACGTCGAAGTTGAAGAACGACCGCGGGCAGGCGCCGTAGCAGGAGCCGCACTTGATGCACTGGTCGCGCTGTCCCTGGGGCTTCCCAAACTCGTGGGTGATTGCCCGGACGGGGCAGGACGCGGCGCAGGTGCCGCAGCCCATGCAGAGGCCCTGGTTGATCACATCGGTCATCAGGTCGCAGAAGCAACCCGTTGTTCCGCGCTTCGCAAGGGCCATGAGGGGCTTCAAGTACTTCCCCGCAAGTGCCTTCTGGTCCGCGTTCCCCTGCAGGAGCAGGTACGCCATGACCGCGACGTTCCTGATCAGCTCCGGGCTCGGGGGGCATCCGGGGATGTAGACATCCACGTCGATGAGGTTCCCGATGGGGAGGAAGGACTCGTGCTGGGGCTGGTTGTGCTGCCCGCCGCGGCAGAACCTCGTGATGTTCCCA
>DATIYO010000033.1:0-6529 GCA_035517575.1 Methanomicrobiales archaeon | reverse complement strand
CTCATGCGGGAGATGATGGCCGAGCACGAGGGGAAGGCGGTCCGGCACGTCCTGCCCGGGAGGGAGGTGGAGACCGGCTTCGGCCCTGCCTGGTGCATCGAGTCGAGGGCGCAGGTGCCCGACCTCCACCCCGACCGGGAGCGGGTCAGGGAGCGCCTCCTCGGGGAGTTCCGTCTCCTCGCCGGCATCGGGCAGGTGAACGAGAAGCGCCTCCGGGGGAGGGGGTACCGCTCCATCCTCGAACTCCGGGACCACCGTCGCTTCGGGAGGGGCGCGCGGGAGTTCCTCGGGATCCTCGACGGAGCGGAGACCGGCCCTCTCGCCGCCTGGATCTCCCGCCGGTACCCCCGGTCCCACTCCATCTCCCTCGCCCCCTGCGGCCTCCACCGGCGGGACGAGCTCGTCTTCCTCGACATCGAGACCCTGGGCATCTTTTCCCGGCCCATCATCCTGATCGGCATCGGGAGGCTCGCCGGCTCCACCCTCGCGACGAGCCAGTACCTGGTGCGGGAGATCTCCGAGGAGCCCGCCGCCCTGAACGCGGCCCTCGAGGAGCTCACCGGCGGGGGCGCGGCCTACGTCTCCTTCAACGGGAAGAGCTTCGACATCCCGTACCTCGGCGAGCGGGCCGCCTACTATGGCATGCCCGTCCGGCTCGACCGGCCGCACTTCGACCTCCTCCACTTCTCCCGCCGCCGCTGGGGGAGGGACCTCCCCGACTGCCGGCTCTCGACGATCGAGCGGCAGGTCTTCGGGATCTCCCGCGGGGTGGACATCCCGGGGAGCCTCGTCCCCGAGTTCTACGAGGCCTTCCTCCGCACGGGGAACTGCGGCCCCCTCGTCCCGATCGTCGACCACAACCGCCAGGACCTGGTCAGCCTCGGTTTCCTCCTCTCGACCCTCCTCGGGGATCTCTATGCCGGTCGCTGACCTGATCGCCTCGCTCTCGAGGGACCCCCGCACCTCCCCGCGGGTGGCCCATGTCCGGGTCATCCCGGCCAGGGAGGCGGCGTACGGGGAACCGGCGAGACCGCTCCCACCCCCGCTCGAACGGTACCTGGACCGGAAGGGGATCCGGCTCTACACCCACCAGGCGGGGGCCCTCGAGGCCATCCGGGCGGGGGAGAGCGTCATCATCACCACCCCGACGGCCTCGGGGAAGACCCTCGCCTTCAACCTCCCCATCTTCGAGGCCCTCCATGACCGGCCGAAGGCGACCGCCCTCTACCTGTACCCGACGAAGGCCCTCGCGAACGACCAGCTGAAGGCCATCCGGGACCTGGAGGAGGGGACGGGTATCGCCGCGGCCGGCGCGATCTACGACGGGGACACCCCCTCGTCCCGACGGCCCCTCATCAGGGAGCGGTCCCGGGTCATCCTCTCGAACCCGTACGAGCTCCACCAGGTCCTCCCCTGGCACCACCGGTGGGAGCGGTTCTTCGCGAACCTGGAGTTCGTCGTCATCGACGAGGCCCACCGGTACCGCGGGGTCTTCGGCTCCCACATGGCCTACCTCGTCCGGCGGCTCAGGCGCATCGCGCGGCACTACGGGGCAGACCCGCAGTTCATCCTTTCGACGGCGACGATCGCGAACCCCCTCGAGTTCGGGAAGAACCTGACGGGCCACGAGTACCGGCACATCGCGACCGACGGATCGCCGCACGGCAGGAAGCACTTCGTGCTCTACAACCCCTTCCACGACGGGACGAACGGGAAGTCCGCCCACCGGGAGACGAGCAACCTCCTCCTCTCCTGCCTCTCCCACGACCTCCAGACCCTCTGCTTCACCGTCTCGCGCCGGATGGCGGAGCTCGTCGCGATGTGGGCCCACGAGGACCTGGCGAGGAAGGGCCGGGACCCGGGCCTCGTGACGGCCTACCGGGCCGGCTACCTCCCCGAGGAACGGCGCGCCATCGAGGACCGGCTGAAGTCGGGCCGGATCAAGGGGCTCACCTCGACGAACGCCCTCGAGGTCGGGATCGACATCGGCGGCCTGGACGCGGTGCTCATCTCGGGGTTCCCCGGGACCATCATCTCGACCTGGCAGCAGGCGGGGAGGGCGGGCCGGCGGGGGAACGACTCCGCGGCCTTCCTCGTCGCCTTCCAGGACCTCCTCGACCAGTACTTCATGCGCCACCCCGACACCTTCTTCGGGAGCCCGCACGAGCATGCCATCGTCGACCTCGCGAACCCGTACATCGTCTCGGGCCACCTCCTCTGCGCCGCCTCCGAGCTCCCCGTCCACCCCGACCGGGACGGGCCCCTCTGGCCCGCGGGCCTCGGCGACCCCATCCGGGCCCTCACCGAGGCGAACCTCCTCCGCCCGACGCCGCACGGCGCGGTCTACTGCGGAAGGGGGAGGGCCGCGGAGGCGGTGAAGCTCGACTCCATCTCCTCGGAGACCTTCCGGATGACCTGCGACGGCACCCTCCTCGAGACCATGGACCGGGCCCAGGCCTACCGGGAGGCGCACGAGGGGGCGGTCGTCCTCCACCGGGGGGAGACCTACCTCGTGAGGGAGATGGACCTCGAGACGAGGAGGATCCGGGTGGAGCGGGCAGACGTCGACTACTACACCGACGCCCTGAAATCCGTGGACCTCCGGGTCGTGCGCGAGGTCTCGCGCCGGGGAGGGAACGGGTTCACCCTCCACCTGGGCGACGTGGAGGTGACCGAGCAGTTCACCGGCTACCGGATCATGAAGTACGACTCCCTCATCGGCTTCGAGCCCCTGACCCTCCCGCCCCTGAAGTTCGGGACCCGGGCGCTCTGGTTCACCCTCTCCCCCGAGCTCGCGTACGCCGTCACCGCGGGGGGCTTCGACCTCGCGGGGGCGCTCCACGGCGCCGAGCATGCCATCATCGGCATCGCCCCCTTCCATGTCCTCTGCGACCGGCGGGACCTCGGCGGGCTTTCGACCACGAGCCACCCCGATACCGACGGCCCCGCCATCTTCGTGTACGACGGCTACGAGGGAGGGATCGGCCTCGCCGAGAAGGCCTTCGAGCTGATGGACCGGATCGCTGCCATGGCGGGCGAGGCGGTGAGGGACTGCCGGTGCGAGGCCGGCTGCCCGGCCTGCATCTACTCCCCGAAGTGCGGGAACGACAACACGCCGCTCGACAAGGGAGGGACGGTGGAGCTCCTGTCGGCGCTCGGGGATCCGGCAGTAATCGCCAAACCGGAGGCCGAACCGGGCCAGGCACAGGGATGATCAAGAACCTCCTCGTCACCGGCCCGCCCGGGTGCGGGAAGACCACCCTCGCCCGTCGCATCGTCGGCGACCTCGGCGATCTCCCGGTGGCCGGCTTCCATACCGGGGAGATCCGCGAGCAGAGGGAGCGGATAGGCTTTGCCCTGGTCGGCCTCGACGGGAGGAAGGGTATCCTCTCCCACGTGACCGTGAAAGGGCCGAACCGGGTCGGGAAGTACGGGGTGGACGTCCCCGGCTTCGAGTCGTTCCTCGACGGGCTCGACCTGGCGAACCCCGGTCTCCGTCTCGTCGTCATCGATGAGATCGGGAAGATGGAGTGCCTCTCCGGCCGGTTCCGGGAGCTCATCGGCGAATGCCTCGGGTCTCCGATCCCTCTCCTCGCCACCGTTGCCCTGAAGGGAACGCCACCGATAGAGAAGATCAAGGTGAGGCAGGACGTGAAGGTCGTTCCGATGACCCGGGAGGACAGGGAAGAGAAATTCCTTGAGGTGCTTGGGGAGGTGAGGCGCCTCGTCGGGACTCTGTGATTCAACCCGCGAGGGCCCCGCGCATCCCGATGACAAAGTCCCGTAACTCCCGTGCCATCCGTTCCGGGTCCCCGGCGTGCTCCTCCACGATCTTCACGATGGCCGAGCCCACGATCACCCCGTCTGCCCCCGCCTCCTTCAGGGCCTTCGCGTGTTCGGGGCGGGAGATCCCGAAACCCACGGCAAGAGGGAGGCTCGTCCTGGGCCGTACCCGGGCGATGAGACGGGCCGCGTCCCCGGAGAGCCGTTCCCGGGCCCCCGTGACGCCGAGCAGGGAGGCGAGGTACACGAACCCGTCGGCGGACTCGAGGATCCGGTCGAGCCTCGCATCGGTGGTCGAGGGGGCGACGAGGAAGACCTGGTCGAGGGCGTTCTCGCGGGCCGCCCGGAGCGCCTGTCCTCCCTCCTCGGGGGGCATGTCCACGACGATCACCCCGTCCGCCCCTGCATCTTTTGCCTCGCGGTAGAAACGGTCCACGCCCCGCCGGTGGACGGTGTTGCAGTAGACCATGAGGACGATCGGGATCTCCGAGGATCCACGGACCTCCCGTACCAGGTCGAAGTACCGGTCCACGGTCATCCCGCTGTCCAGCGCACGGGTGTGGGCCCGCTGGATGGTCGGGCCGTCGGCGACGGGGTCGGAGAAGGGCATCCCGATCTCCAGGACATCGGCCCCGCCGTCGGCCACCGCCCGGGCGGCGGCGGTGAACCCCGCCGGGTCCGGGTCACCCGCGACCAGGTAGGCGACGAAGGCCGGCCGGTCCAGCTGCCTGAAGGCCACCCCGATCCGGCTCATCGCCTCCCCCCCGTGAGCCGCGCCACCTCGGCGAGGTCCTTGTCCCCCCGGCCGGAGAGGTTCACGATCACGACGTCGTCCTTCCCGAACTCCCCCGCCATCTTCACGAGCCGGGCGACGGCATGGGCGGACTCGAGGGCGGGGATTATCCCTTCCCTCCGCGAGAGGAGGACAAAGGCGTCGAGGGCCTCGCGGTCGCTCGCCGCGGTGTACTCGACCCTCGCCGTGTCCCTGAGCATCGCGTGCTCGGGGCCCACCCCCGGGTAATCGAGGCCGGCGGAGACGCTGTGGGTGGGGAGGACCTGCCCGTCGCCGTCCTGCAGGAGGTAGGAGAGGGCCCCGTGGAGGATGCCCGGCGAGCCCGCGCAGAGGGAGGCGCCGTGCCGACCGGTCTCCAGGCCCTCCCCGCCCGCCTCGACCCCGATGAGCCGGACCGGGTCCCCGAGGAAGGGGTGGAAGATCCCGATGGCGTTCGACCCGCCCCCGACGCAGGCGATGATGGCATCGGGATGCCTCCCCTCCCTCGCATAGACCTGGGCCCGCGCCTCCCGGCCGATGACCGACTGGAAGTCGCGGACCATGAGGGGGAAGGGGTGGGGGCCCACGACCGACCCGAGGAGGTAGTGGGTCTCCCCGACGGACGCGGCCCAGTCGCGGAGGGCCTCGTTCACCGCGTCCTTGAGGGTCCGTGTCCCCGAGGTCACGGGGATGACCTTCGCCCCCATGAGCTCCATCCGGTAGACGTTCGGCTCCTGCCGTTCCATGTCGAGCTCCCCCATGTAGACCTCCACGGGGAGGCCGAGCACCGCGCCCGCGATGGCTGTCGCGACGCCGTGCTGGCCCGCGCCCGTCTCGGCGATGAGGCGCTTCTTGCCCATGAACTTCGCGAGGAGGGCCTGCCCGAGGGTGTTGTTCAGCTTGTGGGCGCCCCCGTGGAGGAGGTCCTCGCGCTTCAGGTACACCCGGCACCCCAGGTCCCGGGACAGGTTCCCGCAGAAGGTGAGGGGGGTGGGCCTCCCCGCGTACTCGGTGAGGTACGAGTCCAGGGCCGAGACAAAGGACGGGTCCGTCCCGAACCTGGCGAGGCCCTCCTCGAGCTCCCCGAGGGCCGCCATGAGGGGCTCGGCCACGAACTGGCCGCCGTAGTCCCCGAACCGGCCGGGCCTCACGGGAACGCCTCCTTCGCGGCCCGGACGAAGGCGGCGACCTTCTCGGGGTCTTTCTCCCCCGGCCGCACCTCGACCCCCGAGGCGACGTCCACCGCGTAGGGCCGGATCGCCCGGATCGCCCCCGCCACGTTCCCGGGGGTCAGCCCTCCTGCGAGGATCACGGGAACGAGCGACCCGCGGATCAGCCCGTGGGCGAACTCCGGGTCATAGGGTCTCCCCGTCCCCATGGACTGGTCCACGACGAGGGCGTCCGCGTCCCCGGGGAGAGGGTCGCCGGGCCGCACCACCCGCAGGACCTGGGCGGGAGGCCTCGCGGGGAAGGCGAAGGGGTGGGAGATCTGGACGGCGCGCGGCCGGAGGGCGAAGACCCGGGCCAGGTCATCCTGTGACCGGGTGTGGGTCACCGCGACCGTCGCGATGAAAGGGCCGACCGCCCTGAAGATCCTCCTCGCCCGCTCCAGGCTCACGCACCTGGGGGACTTCGAGAAGAGGACGACCCCGATGGCATCCGCCCCCGCCTCCTCGGCGTGGCGGGCGTCCTCCACGCTTGTAATACCGCAGATCTTCACGCGCACACGAGCCCCTCCAGGGTCCGCCCCGGGTCGTCCGAGGCCATGAGGGCGGAACCTACGAGGAAGGCGTCGCAGGCCGGCCTGAGGGCGCGGATGTCGTCTGGCGAGCGGATTCCGCTCTCGGAGACGACTTTTCGGCCGGTTCTCCGGATCCGGGGGCCGAGGGTGAGGGTCTTCCCGAAGTCCATCCCGAAATCACCCAGGTTCCGGTTGTTCACGCCGATCAGGCCGGCCCTCGTCCGGAGCGCGGC
>DATIYO010000032.1:0-24462 GCA_035517575.1 Methanomicrobiales archaeon | reverse complement strand
GCACGCCCTCCAGGCCGATCTCGAGAAGATGTTCGGGCACGTGCCCGGGATCTCCATGGAGCTCCCGGTCCTCGCCCTCGTCGAGGAGCCCACCGAGCGGGGCCGGCTCGCCTCCACGGGAAGCGACCAGATCTTCGACATATTCAAAAAATAATTCCATTATTTCTTTCGATTCGCCCTTCGGGCTCATATTCAAGAAGTGAGGCTCGCGCCTCACTTCTCTCAACTCCGCTTTTTTCAAAAGCGTCGTCTTCAAGAAACAGGGCTACGTCCTATTTCTCTCGTCTCGCCTCTTTTCAAAAGGCTCGAATCCAAAAATAGGGTGGCGGAGCCATCCTCATTTCTCTCAACTCCGCCCCTTCGAGGCGTCGTCTTCAAAAAGTGAGGATCTCGCGCCACACTTTACTTTTTCCGCAGCACCGCCGACCGGTTCACGAGGTAGAACCCTGATTCGGCCACCCCGAAACCCGCCGCCCCGGCCCGCGCGACGGTCTTTCGGAACTCCCTGCCGTTCACGACGAAGGGTGGCTCGGAGATGAAGAGCAGCCCGCCGGGCACGAGGAGCGCGGCGAGCTCCCGGAACAACCGGTCCGGGTCCGGCACCTCGTGGACGACGAAGATGGCGAAGGCGGCATCGATGGTCCCGTCGAGCTCCGGTGAGAGGCCGATGGAGTCGGGCTGGCACCGGTGCGTCCTGATCCGGGGCAGGAGCCCCTCCTGACCCAGTTTCTCCCGGAGGATCCGGAGCATCTCTTCCTGGAGGTCGACCGCCACCACGAGGCCCCTGTCCCCGACGGCTCTCGCGAACGCGCGGGTGAAGAACCCCGGGCCGCAGCCGAAGTCGAGGACCCGGCCGCCGGGTTTCACGAACCGGTTCGCGAGCCGGTCAGGGCGGTAGACAAACCGGCGCAGGCGCGAATCCAGGTGCCCGGCACGGGCAGGGCAGAAGACGTCGTGGTGATGCGGTTTCCCGCCATCGGTGTCGGGGGCCATGGAGTGATGTTCGCGGACGCGCGGGATAACGGTTTGCCACGGGGGAAACGATGACAGGAAGGATCTGGCCCGGTCTTCCCCAACAATCAACCCCCGGACGGGGAGCCGGGAGGGCCGATCTCGCCGGTACGCGAGGTGTCGTAGCCGGTCATCTGTGCGAGCTTCTCTTTCAGGTCCGGGGAACGGACCATCGCGGCCAGGCGGGAGATCATCGGGTCGTCCAGCAGGTCGTTCCGGATCAGCAGCCCGTAGTCCTCGGACCGGCCGGTATCCGGGGAACCGTCCCGGGAGGAGATGGAGGCCAGGTGGAGGAAGGCGAAGTGGCCCGGCGGGAGGTGACGTATCACCCGGGCGTCGGGGGCTGCCAGCCGGACGGGGGCGGCGTGGCAGGAGCCCCGCCGGAGGGCGAGGATCGCCCCGTGGATGCCGCTCCTGCTCGTGTGGACGAGGAGCCCGCGGGCCGTGGCGAGCTCCTCGAGTTCCCCGAGGGCAGGGTCGGGGGTCCCGACGAGGAGGACCGTCCGCCCGACGCTCCCCGGGTCCGTGGTCAGGACCACCTCGAGTTCCTGGCCGGCCTCAACCCCCTCGACCGGTGCGGGGACATGGACGTACCCGTTCGCCCTCACGGTCGCCATCTGGACCGCCGACCCCCGCGAATGGGGGATGCCCCAGGTTTTCCCCCCGATGCGCCCGACGGAGACCGGGACGAACTCGTCGAACCCGAGGTCGGAGCTGAGGGGTCCGGAGAGCCTCGCCGCGAGGGTGCAGCGGGGCGCGGGGGCGAGCCCCCAGGCCTCGAGGAGCGGGGCCGCGAGCTCGCGGAGGACCGTCTGGGCCGCGAGGGGGTAGCCCGGGAGCCCGAGGACCGGCCTCCCCCGGATCCTGCCGAGCATCGCGGGCTTCCCCGGTTTCATCGCGACGCCGTGGAAGAGGAGCTCGCCCAGGGACGCGATGACCTCCGCGGTGAAGTCCCGGGTGCCGGCCGAGGAACCGGCCGAGATGACGACCAGGTCGTTCTCGCCGACGGCCGCCGAGAGGGCGTCCCGGATCCGGTCCGGGTCGTCGGGCACGATGGGGTACTTCGTGCAGGCCGCCCCCATGCCGCCCAGGAAGACCCCGGCCATGATGGTGTTGCTCTCGACGACCTGGCCGGGAGCTGGCCTCGCCCCCAGGGGCACGAGCTCGCTCCCCGTGGGTATGATCCCCGCCTTCACCGCCGTGACCTCGAGCCGGTCGATCCCGTAGGTCGCGAGGGCCCCGATGTCGAAGGGCCGGATCGCGTGGCCCCGGGGCAGGACGAGCTGACCCTCCCGGATGTCCTCGCCGGCGGTCCTGACATGCTGGCCCGGGACGACGGGTTTCCTCACCTGGAACCTCCCCTCCCTCTCCCAGGTCTCCTCGATCATGACCACGGCATCGAACCCGGGGGGGACGATGTTCCCCGTGTTCACCCTGAGGACATGCCCGAGGGCCACGGGCGCCTGCTCTGTCGCGCCCAGGGTCTCGCGGCTCGCGACCGCGATCCCGTCCATCGCGGCGAGGTTCGCCTCGGGGACGGAGTACCGCGCGTACACCGGTGCCGCGGTCACCCGGCCGGCGGCCCGGGTGACGGGCACGGTCTCGGTCCCCGCGGGGGCCGGAAAGGAGGTCCTCAGGACAGCGAGGGCCTCGTCGAGGGACCGGAGGGAGAGGTACCGCTTCACCATGGGACTGCCACGCACCGATCGGTCCTGCACCGCCCGGACCGCGTCTTCCCCGGCGGACGCCACCGCGGGGTGTTCCTGCAGGAACGGTTACCTCCCCGGGAAGTTAAATCATTCCTGTTTCATTTGTGTCAACTACTTGTGAATAATAAATTGACATGGTTTACTTAATTTTATGAACTCCTTCCCGCATATAATTGAGAGGTATTCAACATGCCCCTGAACAACATCGACCTCGAGCAGGTCACCGAGTACCGGGAAGAGATGAAGAACGACCCGGAGGAAGCGAGGTTCACCGCGAAGATCCAGGGAGAGTGGCTCTTTTCCGAGGACGGCCCCCAGTTCAGGGCGACGGTGCCCGTGAAGGACGGGACGTACACCCTGGAGGCCTCGCACCCGAACTTCTCGGGGCCCAGGAAGTTCCCCGGCCCCATGGCCTTCGGGCTCTTCTGGTTCGCCGCCTGCTTCACGAGCACCTTCATGACCGAGGCGGCGCAGCAGCAGGTGAGGATCGACCGGGTGAAGACCCGGGTGGAGGCCGACCTGAATTACCTCGCCCAGTTCGACCTGGGGAAGGATCCCCTGGTGGAGGAGTACCGCATCTTCCTCGAGGTGAAGTCGGCCGCCCCCGGGAAGAAGATCCAGGAGCTCAAGGATCGTGCGCTGAAGGGCTGCATGGGGATGTACACCATCACCCACGCCATCCGGCTGAAGGCAGAGGTCAGGAAGAGCCAGGATCAGGACTGACAGGCAGGAGGTCTCTCACCATGTCTGATTACACCGAAATGTGGTCATCGCTGGGCCTTGACTTGAAGAGCCATGACGCGCTCCTCGCGGCCCTCGGGAAAGGCTACTCGGACGTCTTCCTCTCGCAGAAGGACCGGCCGGAGGGGATGAAGTACTTCGACTTCGTCATGAGCGAGGTCCACGGGCTCCGGATAAAGGAGCTCATGGACGCGAAGGCAGAGGGCCGGAAGGTGATCGGCTCGTACTGCGTCTTCGTCCCCGAGGAGCTGATCCTCGCCGTGGACGGGGTATCGGTCGGGCTGTGCGCGGGGGCGGAGTTCAACCTCGAGGGAGCCGAGACGCTCCTCCCGCGGAACACCTGCTCCCTCATCAAGTCCGCCTTCGGGTTCAGGCTCGGGAAGGTCTGCCCGTACGTCGAGGCCTGCGACGTGGTCGTCGGGGAGAACACCTGCGACGGCAAGAAGAAGGCCTACGAGATCCTGGGGCCGCTGCTCCGGGACCTGTACGTCATGGACCTCCCCCAGATGAAGACCGGAAAGGGGAAGGAACTCCTGAAGGAGGAGTACCGGAAGTTCCTCGTAAAGCTCGAGGAAGCGACGGGGAAGAAGGTGACTCCCGAATCGCTGAAAAGGGCGGTCGGGATCGTGAACGCGAAGCGGAAGGCGGTGAAGAGGCTCGCCGCGATCCGCGCCGCCGACCCGGCGCCGATCTCGGGGCTCGACGCGCTCCTCGTGAACCAGGTCTTCTTCTACGACGACCCGGTCCGGTTCACCGGCGCGGTCAACCAGCTCTGCGACGAGCTCGAGATCCGGGTGAAGAAGAGGACCGGCGCGGTCCCGAAGGGAACGACCCGGGTCGTCGTCTCGGGATGCCCCATGGCCGTCCCGAACTGGAAGGTGCCCCTGCTCATCGAGACGAGCGGCGCGGTCATCGTGGGCGAGGAGTCCTGCGTGGGCGAGCGGGGCAGCCGCTGGCTGACCGAGGTGGAGGGCGACACGGTGGACGAGATGCTCGATGCCATCACCGACCGGTACTTCAACATCGACTGCGCCGTCTTCACCCCCAACCCCTCGCGGGTCGGGTTTGTGAAGGAGATGGCGAAGAAGCTCCATGCGCAGGGCGTCATCCACTACAGCCTCCAGTTCTGCCAGCCCTACCTCATGGAGAGCGGCCCCGTAGAGAAGGAGCTGGAGCAGTCAGGCATCCCGACCCTGCGGATCGAGACGGATTACAGCCAGGAGGACGCGGGCCAGCTCCGGACCAGGATCGAGGCCTTCATCGAGCGCCTGAAGAAGCGATGAGATGCGCGGGGATTGACATCGGGTCGCGGACCATCAAGCTTGCCGTGCTCGAGGACGGCAGGCTCGTCCTCTCCCGCAAGGCGGCCACCTCCCCCGACCCGCTCGGAACGGTCCGCCTCCTCCTGGACGGCGTGGAGTTCGAGGCGATGACCGCCACGGGATACGGGCGGCACCTGGCCCGGGCGCATCTCGACTGCCCGGTGATCAGCGAGATCACGGCCTTCGTCCTCGGTGCACGCCAGCTCTCGGACGACTGCAGTTCCATCCTCGATATCGGCGGGCAGGACACGAAGGCCATTTCCCTTTATCCCGCGGGTCAGCTGTGCAAGTTCGAGATGAACGACCGGTGCGCCGCGGGGACGGGGCGTTTCCTCGAGGTCATGGCGACCGCCCTCGGGTTCACCCTGGAGGAGTTCGCGGCCGCCGCCCTCTCCGCGGAACGGGCGGTGAAGATCAACAGCATGTGCACCGTGTTCGCGGAATCCGAGGTCGTGTCCCTCCTCTCGCAGGGGGCGGACCTGAACGAGGTCGCGCTCGGGATCCACAGGGCCATCGTGAGCCGTTCCGCGGGCCTTTTGAGGCGGGTCGCGCCGGCGGGGAGGATCTTCTTTGCAGGCGGTGTCGCGCTGAACGCCTGCGTGAGGGCTCTCCTCGGCGAAGAAACGGGGCGGCCGGTCTTCGTCCCGCCCGACCCCCAGATCGTCGGTGCCATCGGGGCGGCGCTGAGCGCGTCCGGGGAAGGATAGGGGCGCCTTCTTTTCCACCCGTCCCCCGGCCTGTTCCCGATTCAGAAGAAGAGGACCCTCTGGCGATCCGTCCGAACCCCCTTCGGCGTCTCGAAGAGGATCTCCCCGAGCTCCTTCATCCCGATGTCGAGGACGGGGGCGAGCTTCTCGTTCCTCGCCATCCCCCGGGCGAGGAACGAGGGCTGGAAGGCATAGAACTGGAGGTCGCGGCTCCCGGACGCCTCGATGACCTCCTGGAGGCTGAAGACCAGGTCGTCGGGCTCGGCCGCGTGGGCGCCGAGGAGGGCGTAAATCCCGTCCTCGAGGAAGACCACCCGGGTCGCGATCTCCTGGTGGGCGCAGGCGATGGCGAGGGCGAGGGCGCCAAAGGCATGCCCGGTGCCGTACGGGCCGCGGGTGACGAGGACGAGGACGGGGGGCGGGTCGGCCTCGCCGGCGAGCCACCCGCCGGGCGCGAGCCGGTGCGCCGGCGCCGTCGATACGTCGGCCGCGTCCTCCCCGAGGATGACCCTCGGGGTGGCGAACCGGCCGACGATGGCGTTCAGGTTCCGGATCTTCACGGGGGGGATGGCGCAGGCCGAGACGGCCACCCCCTTCCCGTCGTCCCAGGTGCTGTACCCCCGCGCCGCGGCTGACCGCTCGCAGGCGATGGCCTGGAACGGGAGGGCCCGCTTCCGGGCGATACGGTCGAGCTCCTCGATCCCCTCCCCGACGTTCCGGCACTCGGAGGGCCGCTGGTTGACGTGCCCCGCGTGGACCCCGTCCAGGTAGGTGTAGAGCTCCGCACCCACACCCTCCTCGAGGGCGGCCTGGAGGCAGGAGACCGCGAGGCCCGCCGACCGGTGCATGTAGGGGGAGGAGAGCTGCAGGTAGCCGAGCGCCGCCGACCCGGGCGCGCATTTCCCCGCGGCCTGCACGAGGCCCCGCCAGAACGAGCGGGGGTGGCTGATCCGCCGCCCGTTCTGGTCGAGGACCTGCTGCGGGAACTTCACCTTCAGCGACTCGACCGAGATCCCCCGGAGGTCCATCTCCTCCCGGTCGCAGGTGACCCGGACGCCCGGGAGGGAGAGGATGCTCTCCCAGAGGGGCAGGGTCTCGCGGTTCTGGAGGCTGTACAGGGCGTCGCCGGTCAGGAAGAAGGAGACCGTCGGCTCGGCACCGGCTCCCGGGGCCTGCCGGAAGGCCTCGGGCATCCGGTTCACGAAGAAGATCTTGAGGGCGTCCGCCATCCAGGAGAGGCGCTCCCGGGTGACCGGGCTCCCGAAGAGAAAGAGGTGGGGGGGCATGGGGTCCGGGCCGTTCCCTATTCACCGGCGAGCTGTTCCCGGAGCTCGTCGACGTGGATGACCTGGTCGTACCCCTTCCCCGTCAGGCAGTACCCCCGCCGGTCGATGGCATAGACCGGCACCTTGACCAGGTCCTCGGGGACCGGCCGGGCCGTGAGCTTCTGGAAGTTGACGAGGTCCTCCATGTGGAGGCCGATCTTCTCGGTGATGTCGCGGAGATCCCGGAGCCAGCCCCGCAGGTCCCGGACATCGTTCCCGTCCCACTTGAAGATCTGGTAGATCTTCATGTACGCGTCCCGCTCGAGGGTGATGTGGCTCGTGGTCTTGTCAGACTTCAGGTAGAACTCGAGGAACTGCCTGACGTCCTTCACCTGCTGGGCGTACTCGTACGCCTGGGCGCGGCACTCCTTGAGGACCCCCCGGAACTCCTCGGGCTCCTGCGGCAGGCCGAGCTTCCCGATCTCGTGGGAGAGGTCCTTCAGGTTCACCTCGAGCTCCGTGAGCTCGTTCACCATGTCGGAGAACTTGGCCCCGAGCTCCACCCCGAAAAAAGCCTCCATGTACTCAGATTGCCTGGTCATCCATCATACTCTGTGAAGCGTTTCTATATTATTATTTTTAAAGGATAACATCTATCCATTGACACGACCCAGAGGTACTGCAATGTCCCGTCGGCTTCCCATCAACCAGGGGCTCTACACCCGCGGCGGGGTCATCACCGAGCGGGACCCCGAGTTCTGCATCGTCCGGCTCCGGCTCCCCGCGGGGATGGTCACCCCCGGGCAGCTCGCGGAGATCGGGGCCATCGCGGAGCGGTACGGCGTCGCGAACCTCCACCTGACCACCCGCCAGACCCTCGAGCTCCCCCACGTCGACCCGACCCGGCTCGAGCCGCTCCTCGCCGAGCTCGAGAAGAACGGGACCCCCCTCGGCGCCGAACGCGAGGAGGTGGTGAACGTCACCGCCTGCCTCGGGACCCGTCACTGCAAGTTCGCGAACATCGACTCGGTCGGGCTCGCGAAGGAGATCGACCGGCGGTTCTTCGGGCGCGACCTCCCCGTGAAGGTCAGGATCGCCGTCTCGGCCTGCCCGAACGGGTGCGAGAGCGAGCGGCTGAACGAGATCGGGATCACCGGCATCCGGAGGCCCGTCCGCGACCCCGGCCTCTGCACGGGATGCGGGACCTGCACGAACTACTGCCGCGAGAAGGCCATTGTCGTCGAGGACGGGGTCATCATCATGGACAAGGGGAGGTGCATGGACTGCGGGTTCTGCATCGCCTCCTGCCTGTTCGGGATCCTGCAGGGGGAGGAGCCCGAGTACCGGATCACCGTCGGGGGGCACCGCGGCCGGCACCCGAAGATCGGGCGGCACCTGATCACGGTGAAGACCCCCGAGGACGTCATCCGGGTCGTGGACAAGATCGTGTACTGGATCTACCGGCAGGCCTCGAGCGGGAGCCTCCTCCCCGAGCAGCTCGACGACCTGGAGTTCGACGAGTTCAAGAAGGCGATCCAGGCCCTCGTGACGGGATAAGAAGGGGGGGACGCTCCCCCGATGGTCCCATCCATCACCCGGCTTCTGCCTGGAGGATTCCCTGTTTTCATGAAATGAGAGGATAAGGAATTTTAATAGCATCACAGTGGATTACATCATCCAACGACAGGTGATGACGGTATGGGTGAGGACAGCATCCGCCCGGAAATGGGCGGAAGAAACAAGCAACCAACCGGCAGGGGAACGTTGAACCGCGAATGGTGGCCAAACCAGTTGCGGCTCGAGATCCTGCACCAGCATTCGCCGAAGTCCAACCCGATGGGCGGGGACTTCAACTATGCAAAGGAGTTCAGGAGCCTCGACCTCGCCGCCGTGAAGAAGGATCTCGCGGCGCTCATGACGAGCTCGCAGGACTGGTGGCCGGCGGACTTCGGCCACTACGGGCCCCTGTTCATCCGGATGGCATGGCACAGCGCCGGCACGTACCGGGCGGGTGACGGCCGCGGCGGCGGCGGGAGAGGCCAGCAGCGCTTCGCACCCCTCAACAGCTGGCCGGACAACGTGAGCCTTGACAAGGCGCGCCGGCTGCTCTGGCCGATCAAGCAGAAGTTTGGCCGGAAGATCTCCTGGGCCGACCTCATGATCCTCGCGGGCAACGTCGCCCTGGAATCGATGGGCTTCAGGACCTTCGGTTTCGGAGGAGGTCGCGAGGACGTCTGGGAGCCGGACCAGGACGTCTACTGGGGCGCCGAGAAGGCCTGGCTGGGCGGCGACAGGCGCTATTCCGGGGAGCGGGACCTCGAGAACCCGCTCGCCGCCGTGCAGATGGGCCTCATCTACGTCAACCCGGAGGGCCCGGAGGGGAGACCGGATCCGGTCGCGGCGGCGAGGGACATCCGCGAGATCTTCGCCCGCATGTCCATGAACGACGAGGAGACGGTCGCGCTCATCGCCGGCGGCCACGCCTTCGGGAAGACCCATGGCGCCGGCCCGGCGTCCCATGTCGGGCCCGAGCCGGAAGCAGCCCCCGTCGAGGAGCAGGGCCTCGGCTGGAAGAGCAGCTTCGGCACCGGTAAAGGCGGGGACGCGATCACGAGCGGCATCGAGGTCACCTGGACCACCACGCCCACGAGGTGGAGCAATGACTTCTTCACGCACCTGTTCAGCTACGAATGGGAACTCTCGAAGAGCCCTGCCGGTGCGTACCAGTGGAAGCCGAAGGATGGGGCAGGTGCCGGCACGGTGCCGGATGCCCATGACCCGAAGCAGCGCCGCGCGCCGGGCATGCTGACCACGGACCTCGCGCTGCGGTTCGATCCCGCCTATGAAAAGATCTCGCGGCGTTTCTACGAGAACCCGGACCTGCTTGCCGATGCCTTTGCCCGGGCCTGGTTCAAGCTGACGCACCGCGACATGGGCCCTCGCTCGCGCTATCTCGGCCCGGAGGTCCCTGCCGAGGAGCTCATCTGGCAGGACCCCATCCCTGCCGTCAACCACAAGCTGGTCGATGCAAGGGATGTCGCCTCCCTCAAGGCAAAGATACTGGCTACCGGCCTGTCCGTGTCGGAGCTGGTCTCAACCGCGTGGGCGTCGGCCTCCACCTTCCGGGGCTCGGATAAGCGCGGCGGTGCGAACGGTGCCCGGATCCGCCTGGCGCCGCAGAAGGACTGGGAGGTCAACGAGCCTGCCCGGCTCGCGAAGGTTCTCAAAACCCTGGAGGGCATCCAGGGCGAGTTCAACCGCACGGCCTCCGGCGGCAGGAAGGTCTCGCTCGCCGACCTGATCGTCCTCGCGGGTTGTGCAGGCGTCGAGCAGGCCGCGAAGAAGGCAGGTCACCCGGTGAAGGTTCCCTTCCTGCCCGGGCGCATGGACGCCTCGCAGGAGCAGACCGATGCGGTATCCTTCGCCTTCCTCGAACCGGTCGCGGACGGCTTCCGCAACTACCAGAAGGCCCGCTACGCCGTTTCGGCCGAGGAATTGCTGGTCGACCGGGCGCAACTGCTCACCCTGACCGCGCCGGAGATGACGGTGCTCGTCGGCGGCATGCGGGTGCTCTCCACCAACGTTGGGCAGACCCGGCACGGCGTCTTCACGAAGCGTCCTGAGACGCTGACGAACGACTTCTTCGTGAACCTGCTCGACATGGGCACGGAGTGGAAGCCGGACTCGAAAGAAGCTGACGTGTTCGAAGGCCGCGATCGAAAGACGGGCGCGCTCAGGTGGACCGGCACGCGGGTCGATCTCATCTTCGGTTCGAACTCCCAGCTCCGGGCGCTGGCCGAGGTCTACGGGAGCGCGGACGCGCAGGAGAAGTTTGTCCGGGACTTCGTGGCGGCCTGGACGAAGGTGATGAACCTCGATCGCTTCGATCTCGCCTGATCGTATCGTGTGGCAGGCAGGGCTGAAACCGTGAAGGGTGCATCGGGCGGGGCGCCACGAATCATCTCGTGGAACATTACCCTGCGGTGTCCGCTGAAATGTGCCCACTGCTACGTGGACGCCGGGGATCGTGAAGCGGAGCAGGCACTCTCCACGGAGGAAGCCTTTCACGTCATTGACGAGGTCAGGGCTTGCGGAAAGCCGGTGGTCGTCCTGAGCGGGGGCGAACCGCTCCTGCGGGAGGATGTCTACGACATCGCGGCGTACGGGACCAGATGCGGGCTCAGGATGGTCATGGGCACCAGTGGGTTCCTGATCGATCGGGCAGCAGCCTCCCGGCTTCGCAGGGCGGGGATCCGGGCGGTTGCCATCAGCCTCGACTCCGCAGACCCGCAGGTTCACGATGCATTTCGCGGGGTGAGCGGCGTATGGGACCGGGCAGTCCAGGCTATCCGGTACTGCCAGGACGAGGAGATCGGTGTCCAGGTCAACATGTCGGTCATGCGCCCTGCGATGAGGGAGATCGAGGGAGTGATCCATCTGGGCACTTCCCTCGGTGTCCGCGATTACCAGCTCTTCTTCCCGGTTCCGACCGGGAGGGCCAGGGAGATGGATCCGGGAGGACCCCGGGAATACGAGGACCTGATCCGGCAGGTCCTCACGAGGTACAGGGAGGAAGGCCTCAATATCCGCCCGACCTGTGCCCCGCAGTTTCGCCGCATAGCAAGGGACCTCGGGATCTCGAACCCTGCGTGGGGCCGGGGGTGCATCGCGGGCATCAGCTACTGCCGGATTTATGCGAACGGCGATATCACGCCATGCCCGTACCTGCCGGTGAGGGCTGGCAATATCCGGGAAACACCCTTCTCCGAACTCTGGGAGAGATCCCCGGTCTTCGCTGCCCTCCGTGACATCAACCGGCTCACCGGCAAATGCGGGCGGTGCGGTTTCAGGAGAGACTGCGGGGGATGCCGGGCACGGGCGTACAACCGGGCAGGCACGGTCCCTCCCGGGTGGTGCGACGGTCTCGCTGAACCGGACCTGCTGAAAGGGGATCTCTGCTCCGAGGATCCCTTCTGCCCGTACGAACCAGGGGTTGCGGCGCAATGAACGGTGATGCCCGAATGGATCGGACCGACCTGATGCTGCTTGACGCGCTCCAGGATACTATTCCCCTGGTTCCACGGCCCTGGGCCGCTCTTGCCTCCCGGATAGGAGTCCCCGAGAAGGAGGTGATGGAACGGCTGGAGCGGATGCATGACCTGGGGATCGTGAGGGCAATATCACCGATCCTCGATTCCCACCGCCTGGGGCTCACGGCCACCACCCTCATTGCCCTCCCGGTTCCGGTCGAGAGGATCGGCGAGGTAGCCGCCATAATCAGCGGCTGCCCGGAGGTCTCCCACAATTTCCAGCGGGATAGTACCTATTCCGTGTGGTTCACCCTCACCGCGGAGAACGAGGAGAGGCTGGGCGAGGTGCTCTCCAGGATCCTGGAGAGAACCGGAATAGCTGAACCGGACATCCTCAATTTACCCACGGTCAGGCAGTTCAAGATCGATGTCCGTTTCTCCCATGTCCTGAACGGGAGAAGGGAGGAGAGCCATGGACCCGCTTGACCTGCCTGACAGGCGTATCCTCGGCGAGCTCGAGGGAGGCCTCCCCTTCGTGCCCGAGCCCTTCCATGACATCGGGAACCGCCTCGGAATACCCGGTGAGGAGGTCATCGAAAGGCTGCAGCGGCTCCAGTCCGACGGGGTCATACGAAAGTTCAGGGCCCGGATCAACCAGCGGCTGATCGGCATCTCGGCAAATGCCCTGGTGGCCTGGAAAGTACCGGATACGGGGGATGGCGATGCCGGCCCGCTCCTCGCATCCTATCCCGGGGTCACCCACTGTTATGAAAGGGCACGTGTCCCGGGCAGGTGGGAATATTCCCTGTATACCGTTCATCACGGGTACACGAGGGAAGAGGTCCTCGACGAGGTGAGGGGGATATCGAAGGAGACCGGGATCCGCGATTACGTCGTTCTTTTCAGCACGAGGGAGTTCAAGCGCGTGCCGAATGTCCGGATGGGCGAAAACGGGGGGGGCATGCCATGAACAGGATAACCCAGTGCCTGCATGGCCGGGGAACGGTGAGCGCGATACTGCGCCATCGCCGTGATACCGGGGATGCCGTGCCGAGCAGGTACCTCGCCTTCTCCGGGACGGGTGGCCCTGTTGTCTTCTGGAACCTCACCGATCGATGTAACCTTGCCTGCGAGCATTGTTACAGCCGTTCGGATCCAGGGCGGGACATCCGCGGGGAGCTCTCCACACCCGGGGCTCTCTCCCTGATGGACGATCTTTCAGGTATGGGGGTGCCCCTCATCCTGTTCTCCGGGGGAGAGCCGCTGCTCCGCCCCGACCTCTTTGCCCTGGCAGAGTACGCAGGAAAGCGAGGGATCAAGATCGCCCTCAGCACCAACGGTACCCTGATCACTCCCGACACAGCCCGGAAGATCAGGGAGAGCGGGATTGAATACGTCGGGATCTCGCTGGACGGTGCGACAGCCGCGACCCATGACCGGTTCAGGAATTCGCCGGGGGCCTTTGAACGCTCCCTTGCAGCCTTTGCCCATTGCCGAAAGGCGGGTGTCCGGTGCGGGGCGAGGGTCACCCTGACCCGGGAGAATAAAGATGAACTGGGAGACCTCATCGACCTCGCGGTGAATATCGGTGCGAGCCGTTTCTGTGTCTACTGGCTTGTTCCCAGCGGCCGGGGGAGGGAGGTCTATGATCGGCTCCAGCTCACCGGCTCAGAAGTAACCGACGCCCTCGGGCTGCTCTACCGGAAAGCGAAGGAGACCGACCCGAAATCCATGGAATTTCTCACCGTGGACGCACCCCAGGACTGCATCCATCTCCTCGAATCCATGGAGCGGGACGGATCCCCGGACCTTGCGCATGCCCGGGACCTCCTGAAATCCCTCCGGGGGGGGTGCAGCGCGGGCAGCCGGGTTGCGAATATCGACCCCTGCGGGAACGTGTACCCCTGCCAGTTCGCCCGGACCCCGGAATTCCTCGTGGGGAATATCCGGGAACGGCCCTTCAGCATGCTGTGGGCAGACTCGTCCAATCCGGTGCTCGCCCGGTTTCGGGATAAAGAAGCGCAGTTGGGCGGCAGGTGTGGTAATTGCAGCTACCGGGACCTCTGCGGGGGAGGCTGCCGGGTCCGCGGGCATGCGGCATCCGGGGATTTTCTCGGCGAGGACCCTTTCTGTTTTGTTCACGGGGCAAGGATCCCCCCGGTTCAGGGGCAGGGGGAAGGGATGGAGGGATCCAGTTCCGCGATGAAAGAGCGGGATCAAACAACCCCTCGGTGAACCTACCCCGGCGGTCGTACGGTTCTCCCGCCGGAGGATGGATGGGGGGAAGAGGCAGAAAAAGAGGATATGCCGGCCGTTTCAGGCCTTGATCTTCTGGTAGAACTTGCCGTAGACGGTCTCGCCCTTGCGCTTCGGGTGGCGCTCGCCGAGGTCGCCGATGTACTCGGCGAACTTCCCCTTCGTCCCGTCGACCTCCATCTCCACGTCCCGGACGTACTTGAAGCCGGGCATCATGACGTCGACCGTGCCGAAGAGGATCACCTCGCCCTTCACCATCTGGCCGCCGATCCGGCGCCTGACGTTCCCCTTGATGATGATCTTCCCGCCCTCGGCATGGGTGGCGATGTGGACGTCCGCGTTCCCCTCGACGATGAGGGTCCCGCCGTTCATGAAGGAGCAGATGTCGCTCCCGACGTTGCCCTTCACCCGGATGAGCCCGCCCTGCATGCCCCGCCAGTCGCCGCGGTACGAGGCCCCCAGGTAGTTGCCCGCGTTCCCGTCGATGAGGAACTCGCCGCCCTCCATCCCGAGGCCGCAGAAGGAGTGGACGCTCCCCTTCACGTGGAGCTTCCCGCCCTTCATCCAGGCGCCGGCGTACATGTCGGTGTCGCCGTTCACGACCACCTCGCCCGCCGACATCTTGCTCCCGATGTACTTCACCTTGGGGCAGCTCCCGGCGATCATGATCTGGGTGTCGGCCGCGGTCGCGCCCGCCCCGCCTGCCACCGAGAAGAACTCGCCGAGGGTGCAGTCCTGCTTCCCCTGGTAGACGGGGAGCTTCGCGATCTGCTCGGCGGTCTTCCCCGCAAAGGTGTCGGGGGTGATGCAGTCGGCCTCGAGGATGAGTTCCGGCTGCTTCGTCGGGGTCAGGGTGACGGTCTTCATGATGACCCCGCTCCCGTGGTCGCGTCGAGCGCGATGACGTGCGGGTGCGGCGCGTAGCTGTCGGGCACCGGGTAGTTCCCCTCGTTCAGCGAGTAGTACTTCAGGAACTTCTCCCTGATGTCGTGCATCACCTGCTTGTTCTCCTTCACCTTCACGTCGACCCAGAAGGTCTTCTTGTGGCCGTGGTCGATGACCTGCCCGTCCTTCACGACCATCTTCCCGTCCTTGAAGAGGTACGCGACCGCCGAGAAGGCCTTCTCGATGCCCTCCGGGTCGGTCGGGAGCTTCTTCGGGTCCAGGTTGTAGATCGCGATGTCGGCGTTCATGCCGGGCGCGAGGCCGCCATAGCTCTTCGAGAGCCCGAGGGCCTCGGCAGGCCCGGCCCGGGTCATGGCCGCGAGCTCGTACAGGCTGATCTCCCGGTCCAGGTTCGCGATGTTCGTCGCCCCGACGACCTTGTCGCTGTTCTTGAAGGCCTTGATCTGGGCCTCCCGCGCCTTCCGGCTCATCAGCCACTTGATGACCCGCGGGTACCGGGTGAAGGGCCCCGCGTTCGGGTGATCGGTCGTGATGAAGCAGCGCATCGGGTCCTTGCAGAAGAGCGCGAGCTCCAGGCCGATGGCCCACTGGATGGCGTTCACGACGATGTTCGGGCTGTAGATGTACGGGACGACGCCGGCCGCGGTCTCGAGTTCCACGTCGACGTTCGCCCACTTCAGGTGGTTGAGCTCGGTCAGGTGGTGCTCGAAGGGCCCGTCGGCGGTCATGGTGGTCGTCTCGTCCAGGGTCACGTTCCCCGTGTCGATGGTGATGTTCTTCTGCTTGTTCACGAAGTCCATGATCTCCTTTGCCTTCGACTCGAAGGTCCCCCAGCCGTCCCCGCCGTAGGAGTGGAACTGGAGGTGGGTCGCGTGCATCACCTGCTTCCGGCCGAAGTTGTTCCTCGGCTTCACGCCCTTCGCGAGCTTCAGGGTGTCCATGGTGACGTTGTAGTTCCCGGGGTTCCCGAGGCTGTTCCCGTGGATGTGCATCGAGTGGGGGAGCCCGAGGAACTCGTTCGTCTCCATGAGCCCGGTGATGATCTCCGAGGGGGTGATGTCGAAGTAGGGCACGGGGTCGTTGATGGTCAGGCAGTTCAGGCCCCAGGCCCAGGCCTCGGTGCCGCCCGGGTTCACGACCTTGATCCCGTAGCCCTTGGTCTGGCGAAGGAGCCAGGCGGTGTAGGCCGCGGCGTTCTCGATCTCCTTGTTCTTCAGGTATTCCATGAGGAACCAGTTGTTCCCGAGCACGGGGAGGGCACCCTCGTCGATGATGGGGGTGTCGTGGATCTCCTCGTGGACGTGCCTCGCATAGAGGGGCGGCATCGCCGCCTCCATCGCGAAGGTGTACCCCATCCGGGCGTACTCGTACCCGGTCTTGAAGACCGTGGGGATGGAGAACCCGCCCTCGATCCGGGTCGCGTCCGAGTTCTTGCGGGAGTTGAAGAGCTTGTCCTCGGGCCGGTACCACCGGCCGACGTTGACCTTCGGGCCGGCCACGTGGGCGTGGACCTCGAGGGCCCCCGCCATGACGGTCATGCCCTTCGCGTCGATCGCCTTTGCCGAGGAGGAGACGTCCGATGCGTCGACGATCTTCCCGTCCTTGATCCCGATGTCCTTCCGGTCGCCCTTGATCTCCTGGAGGGGATCAAAGAGGTGGCCGTTCCTGATCACGTACTCCGTCATTTCGCTCCCCCCGTGACCTCGCCGGCCCCGGGAGCCTTTGCCCCCGTCGGCCACTGGGCGCGGGTCTCTCCCAGGAGCTCGTCGACCCGGTGCAGGATCCTCGTCAGGAGCACCTCGTCGGTGAGCATCCCCTCGGGCGGTTCGACGACCTTCCGGGTCTCGATGGGGACGTTGTCCATGCGATAGGCGCACCCGCCGGTCTCCACCCCGACCATCGCGACCGGGATGTGCACGTCGGCGAGCTCGGTCGTCGGCGAGATGTGGGGGTCCACGGCCACCGACGGCTTCTTCGAGCTCGAGATCATCGCGTCGATGGGGAAGTGCGCCCCCGGGTCGGTCGCGATGTAGAAGGTGGCCTCCACCTCGTTCCGCATGAGGAGGTCCACCGAGGTGGTCTCGCCCGTCTGGTAGCGGGCCTTGTTCCTGCGGGAGAGGTCCACGGCGTAGGGGAACCCGTACTGCCAGGAGAGCACCTGGCCGGAGCCCGTGACGTTCCAGTGCCCCCGCATGGCAATAATGTTGAATTTCGTGAACTCGTTCATGTCCCGGGTGAAGCTGATCGCGATGTCGATGTTATGGTTCCTCCCCAGGGTGTGGGTGAGGCCCATGCCGAAGAAGATGACCCCGAACCGGCCCGTCTTCAGCTCCTCGACCACCTCGTAGACCCGCTCCTTCGGGACCCCGCCGATGAAGTCCGGGAGCGGCTCGCCCCGGGCTGCGGTGCGGAAGGCGTTCAGGAGCTCGTAGTCATGCCCCTGCTCGACCTGGATGAACTCGTCGGCCATGTTCGAGGTGTCGGTCTTCCGGCAGTCGACGCAGTAGATCTTCCGGCCCTTGTGGCCCTTCACCGTGAAGAACCCGCGGGGGAAGATGGAGTACCGGGACATGTGCCTCGGGTGGGCGTGGGCGGGGTTGCAGCCCCAGAAGACCACGCGGTCGGCCCGGTTCTTCACCTCGCCGAGGGTGCAGCTCGGGATGCCGACGTCCTGGATGGCGATGAGGGAGGACCCGTGGCAGACCGTCGCGCAGTTGTCCACGATCCCGCCGACCTTCTCGGCGATCTCGTGGCCGATGGACATGGCCTGGCAGCTCGTGTTCGCCCAGCCGTACATGAGGGTCTTACGGGACTTCACGAGCATCTGCGCCGTGAACTCGATGGCCTCGTCATAGGTCCCCTCGCGGTACGTGCCGTCGGGCTGGCGGATCCGCGGGCGGGTGACCCTCCCGGGCTCCTTCGTGTGGTTGAACTTCTCGGCCCCGATGGCGCAGGCGTTCCGCACCTGGAGGATCTTCTTGTTGTCGTCCGATACCGTGATGGAGATATCGTCGCAGAGGGTCCCGCAGAACGGGCAGGTTACGTCTTCAACAACCTTCGGCATGGCTCATCCCTTCTTCAGCAGTCCACAGGCGTCCTTCACGACGTCCACCGCCGAGAGGATCTTCGCGTCCGGCGCCGGCTCGATCTCGGCGGGGAAGCCCTTGAAGCAGGGCTCGCCCGTCGAGTAGGTGTAGGCCGAGACGACCCGGTTCGCCCACGGCCCCATCGGGATGTGGCCGAGGCCCGGGTAGTGGGCCTGCCTCGGGACGACGGCCTTCACGATGACGCTCCCCACGGGAGTCGTGACCTTCACGTTCGTGTTCGGGAGGATCCCGAGCTCCCTGATGTCGTCGGGATGCATCTCGATGATCGAGCAGGCATCGAAGTACTTCTGGGAGGTCTTCCCGGCCTCGATGCCGACCCCCTGCTTGATGGAGCGGCAGGTGATCATGTTCAGGGTGATCTTCTTTGACATGGTACTCACGCGTCCTTTCGCTGACGGCCCCGGGGTCAGGTGACCTTCGCCGGCGGCATCTCCTCGTGGACCCGGATCTTGATCACGTCCATGGGGCAGGCCTCGACGCAGACCCCGCAACCGGCGCAGAGCTCTGACTTGATGTCGATGGAGACGGCCATGCCGTCCTGGACCTGGTAGATCTTCTCCCTCGTGGCCGGGTCGATGGTGAAGAGCTCGATCGCATCGACCGGGCAGGCGGCGACGCAGTTGCCGCAGCCGGAGCAACGGTCTGTGTTCACATGTACGGAAAACGCCATACTCTCTCCTGATGGAATAAGGGTTTGGACAAATGTTTCCCGAGAGGTCAATTTAAATATTGTTAATTTGGAGGCGGATTCACGAGGAATGATTAATCCCGGGTTTTTTGTTTCAGATGTTGTTAAGTTATTGAAAATTGTTTGATTCGCCGCGGGCCTCACCCCGGGCCTTCTCCACCCCGTTCCCTTGGCCCCCCGATCCTTTAAGGCTTCCTTTTCGCCCCGCGTACGGAAGGGTTCATCTCGTCCCGCAGGGATCATCCTGAGAGTGAGGACCGCACCATGAAGGTCATCCAGGTCACGGGGCTCTCCGGCTCGGGGAAGACGACCTTCATCCGTGCCCTCGTCCCCCTCCTCGCCGGGCTCGGCACCGTCGGTACGGTGAAGCACACCGGCCACCATGCCATGGAGATCCCGAAGGGGAAGGACACGACGGTGATGTTCGAGGCCGGCGCGAGGGCGGTGGCCGGTATCGACCTGGAGAAGACCCTGGTCACCATGGCGGGGACGTCCCTCACCGAGGCGCTCGACATCCTCGCCGACCACGGGGTCGCCCTCGCGGTCATCGAGGGGTACAAGGGGAGCCCGCTCCCCAAGATCGTCATCGGCGACCTCGAGGCCGAGGGGACCGTCCTCCGGAACCCGGACCCCTCGGAAGTGATCCCCGCCCTCGACCGGTTCCCGGACTATTTCTCCCCGAGGGAGGTCATGAGGGAGCTCGGAGAGCGCTGCGGGGGGGGAGGGCGGTGCGTCCTGGTATCCTCGCAGGTCCCGTTGCCGGCGGGTATCGGGGACCCGGAAAAGACGCTCCCCGGGATCGCGGAGCTCATGGAGGGCCTTCCCGGGATTCTCGGGGCGAGGGCGGTCGTCCGGCGGGGCTCCCTCTTCGGCGGCACCGATGAGATCCTGGTCGCGGTCGGGGCCGAGGACGGCGGGACCGCCGCCGCGGGCCTGGGAGCGGCCCTGTCCCTTCTCGGGGAGATGCCGGGGCCGGAATAGGACAGGCGCGAGTCCCCTTCAGGAGCCCTTCCGGAACCTGTCGTCCGACCTCGCCGAACCGACCCGGTCACCGGACCCGGTCAGCCACCCGCTCTTCTCGTCGGGGAAGGAGTCGAAGGCGGGCACGTAGGGCTTGATGTCGAGGAGCGGCGTCCCGTCCAGGACATCGACGTCCTCGATCGCGATCTCCCCCTCCCTCACCTCGACGAGCCTGACGATGGAGAGGCCGATGGCGTTCGGCCGGCGCGGGGCCCGGGTGGCGAAGACCCCGCGCGGCCGGTCGTCGAGGAAGGGCGTGACGGCCGGGCTCCACCCCTCTGACCGGTGGAAGGGATAGATGAGGATGATCCGGGAGAAGCCGTCGAGGTCGGCGAGCCCGGCCCGGTATTCCCCGAAGACCTCCACCGTCCCCCGTATGCCCCGGGCGCCGCCGGGCTGGATGGGCATCCCGACAGGGTCGCGGAAGGGCGACCGGATGACCCCGATGGGCCGGTACGAGAAGACGGGGGTGCTCGGCGTTCCCATGGTATCAGCCTGATCCGGTATCGCCCCGCCCTTCATCAGGGTGACGGATCTTCCCCGCGGCCCACGGGATGGCGTAGGCGAGGGCGAGGCCGGCGACGAAGGCCGCGGTCATGGACGAGAGGAGGGCCACCGCGCCCATGAACACGGCGATGAACCAGGAGTCCCGCTTCAGGCTGTACCTCCCGAGCTCGAGGGCGGTGGAGAGGAGGAGGGCCCCGAAGATCCCCGCGGGGATCAGGGTGAGGACCTCGCGGCTCGCCCAGAAGAGCGCGACGGAGAGGAAGACGAGGCCGGCGAAGATGCTCGCGAGGCCGGTCCGGGCCCCGAACCGGTACTGGCCGGCGAGCCCGCCCGCCCCGTGGCACATGGGGAACCCCCCGAAGGGCACGGAGGCCAGGTTCATGAGCCCGATGGTCCGGGAGAGGCGCGCCGGGCTCACCTCGGAGTTGAAGAGGTCGCGGGTGAGGAGGGAGGTGGCGAGGATGGCGTTCGTCACGGTGAGGATGGCCTGGGGGAGGACCATGGCGACGAGGGCCGCGGAGAGGTCGGGGAGGGTCGGGATCACCGGCACGGGGAGCCCCGCGAGCTGGATGCCGGGGAGCCCGTGGAGGGAGATCCCCATCGCGAGCCCGAGGGCGATGACCGCGAGGGCGGAGAGGTCGGGGACCCGTGCCCTCACCGAGATCACGAGCCCGGCGAGGATGACCGCGGCAGCGAGGGCGAAGACCGCCGCGTCGCCGGCGACGTACCCCGCGGCCGTCTTCGCGAGGAGGAGCGCGAGGGCGAGCTGGATCCCGCGGAGCACGCCCTCGGGGATGTACCTCGCGACCCAGGCCATCCAGCCCTCGGACCCGAGGAGGAGGAAGATCAGGCCAAGGACGAGCCCCGCGGCGGCGATCTCGCCCGCCCCCAGGCTCCCCGCGATGGCCACGGCGGCGACGGCCTTCATCGGCTCCACGGGGATGGGGAGCCGGTAGACGAGGCCGGTCAGGATGAACCAGACCCCGAAAAAGAGGAGGATCGGGGCGAGGGGGAGCCGGCAGACCACCGCCGCGGCGAGGACGAGGGGGACGATGGTCCCGAAGTCGCCGAAGGCCCCCGCGAGCTCGGAGAGGAACCGGTGGACCGGGGAGGGGACCGCCGTCGATGCGGCAGGCTCGCGATCCCCGACCCCCTCACCGGTTCCCGCGCACATGATCTCCGGAATCGATGTTTCCGGAGGCTCCTCATGAATCCTTTGGTTGGGAGCAGGGAAGCTGAAACGGCCCGGGTCAGGTGCACCGGCAGACCGTGCAGAGCTCGGGTATCCCGGCAGGGGGCCCTTCCCACTCCTTCCTGCCCTCGCAGATCACGCAGGCCCGGTCGGCGATCTCCGTGCCGTCGCCCGCCCGGTGCGTCACGACGATGCAGGGGATCCCGAGCTCGGTGACGAACCTCCGGGTGAGATCCTTCACGATCCGCGTGCTCTCGGCATCGAGGGCGGTGAAGGGCTCGTCGAGCATCAGGAGGTCGGGCTCGATGGCGAGGGCCCGGGCGAGAGCCACCCGCTGCCTCTGGCCGCCCGAGAGGCTGCCTGCCCTGACCGACGCAAGGTCCGCGATGTGCATCTGCTCCAGCCAGAAGCCGACCCGCTCCGCGATGACGGCGCGGGGGAGGTGGCGCGTCCGGAGGCCGAAGGCGATGTTGTCGCGCACGGTCATGTGGGGGAAGACCGCGGGGTTCTGGAGGACGTACCCGATACCACGGTCCTCGGCGGGCACGTCGATACCCCTCCCGGTGTCGCAGAGGCGCTTCCCGACGAGGGTGATGGTCGCGGCGTCGGGGTTGAGGAGGCCGGCGATGATATTCAGGGTCGTGGACTTGCCCGAGCCGTTCAGGCCCATGAGGACGAGTATCTCGCCTGGCTTCACCGAGAACGAGTAGTCCAGGGTGTAGTCCCTGAGGCGCTTCACCATCGCGGCCTCAAGCATGGCCGGCCTCCCGCCTCTGGATGAGACGCACGGCCATCATGATGGCAAAGGAGATGATCACGAGCACGATGGAGATGGCGAGCCCGACATTGACATCGCTCTCCATCCCCACGTACACGGCGAGGGGCATGGTCTGGGTCACGCCCGGGAGGTTGCCCGCGAAGAGGATCGTGGCCCCGAACTCCCCGAGGGCTCTCCCGAAAGTCATGACCGCGCCCGAGACGAGGCCGCCCGCGGTCATGGGGAGGACGACGAGGCCGAGGGTCCGCACCGGCGAGGCCCCGAGGGTCCGCGCGGTCTGCTCGTAGGCCGGGTCGAGCTGCTCGAAGAGGGACTTCGCCTGCCTGAGGTAGAACGGCGACGCGACGAATATCTGCGCCATGATCACCGCCGTCGTCGTGAAGGCGAGGGATACCCCGAACAGGTTGAGGTACCGGCCGAGGATCCCGACCCTGCCGTAGAGCACGAGCAGGGCGACCCCGGCGACCGCGGGCGGGAGGACGAGCGGGAGGTCGATGAGGGTGTCCACGACGACCTTTCCTGGGTAGGTGCAGCGGGAGTGGAAGTAGGCAAAGGGGGTCCCGACCAGGATGACCACGGCGAGGGTGATGGCCGTCGTGAAGAGGGAGAGGGAGAGCGCGCTTCCCACGACGGGGTCCCGGATGGCGGCGAGGAACATGTCCGGCGTCATCCTGAGGAAGAGGGCGAGGATCGGGAGCGCGAGGTAGAGGGTGACCGCGCCGATCAGGATCCCGGCGGCGAGAAGGGTCAGGCGGCGCCGGTTCTTCGTCGACAGGGTTCGTCCGGGTGGCATGTTCTCGTCTCTCTCCCGCTGGCAGGAACCGTCACCGGTCCCCGCTCAGAAAGGGGGTTGGATCTCCCCGAACATCATGGTGCGGTGAACCCGTAGTTCTTCAGGATGGTCTGGCCGACCACCGAGAGCATGTACTGTTCGAACGTCGCGGCCGTGTTCCTGTCGGTACTCTCCTTGAGGATCCCTATGGTGTACGTCTGGAGGTAGTTGTCCTTCTTCGGAATCGTGATGGCCGCGTACGTGCCTGCAGGCGCGGCGGTATAGGTGGACTGGTACACGAAACCGGCATCCACCTCGCCGAGGGAGACCTTGGTCGCCACCGCGGGCTCGGAGGTCTCGTAGGTCACCACGTTCGCGAGGGTCGCGTTCTCCCAGTCGTGGCTGTACGTGGAATTCGCGAGGTTCCCGAGGACCGCGAGGGTCGCCGTCCCGGCCGGCACTGCCTTTGCCTCCATCGCGATCTTCACACCGGGCCTCGCGAGATCGGCGAGCGTCCTGATCCCGGCGGGGTTCGAGGCAGGGAGGATCAGGATCACGTAGTTGGTCGTGAGCTTCTTCACGGTCCCGTTGACAAAGTAGCCCTCGGCCTGCAGGGCGTTCGTGTAGCTGTTGCTCGCCGAGATGAAGACGTCGGCATAGGCGCCGTTCTCCACCTGCGTCTTGAGCGCCTGGGTGCCGTCGAGGTTGAAGGCGACGGGATGCCCGGGGTAGGCGTCGGTGAAGGAGGGGCCGATGGTCTTTGAGGCCCCCGAGAGCGACGCGGCCGTGAACACGATGAGGCTTCCGTGCGGGGCGCTGAACGTGGGCGCCGGGGTGCTCGTGGTAGCGACGGTGGCCGCGGGGGTGGTTTCAGCGGGGGCGGTCGTGGCAACGGCCGCAGGGGTCGGCATGGTCGTGGCCGTCGATACGGGGCCGGTCTCCCCGCTGCCCGAGGTGCAACCGGCGGTGATCGCCGCCGCGAGGACGACCAGGCAGACGATCCCCGTGAGGAGTGAGACAGTGCGTGGTGTCATGGAGGGTTCTCCTGTTTTCCGGATGAAGGTTCCCCTGATCATGGATAAGTCTTATGATTTATATTTAGGACATGTTAATGTATATAAATAACCGAATATTTTTGAGTCCCCGGATGAGGCGCGGGTGCAATCCAGGCAAGCGGTTCAGGACCGCGTCAGGCCGGGGACACGCGTGATTCGGTGAATGCCGCCCGGGGGTTCCGGGTCCTGGCCAAGGCCTTTCCCGGTGCCACATCGGAGAGATAGATCATCCACCCGATGAGGATGCAGAGGCCCGGGAGGGCACCGGCCAGCGCCCGATCTCCTACGGTGGTATCCACCGATTCACGCGCGTTCCCGGCCTGACGCAGTCCTGAACTGCTTGCCTGGATTGCACCCGCGCCTCTTCCGGGGACTCAAAAATATTCATTTGTTTAT
>DATIYO010000031.1:0-8127 GCA_035517575.1 Methanomicrobiales archaeon | reverse complement strand
CTCCGTTTCCGATGAAACCTCTCCAGTCGCACCCCGCCTGACGGCGGATCGCTCCAGCTCGGTTTCCGATGAAACCTCGCCACTCGCACCCCGCCTGACGGCGGATCGCTCCAGCTCGGTTTCCGATGAAACCTCGCCACTCGCACCCCGCCTGATGGCGGGTTGCTCGAAGGCGGGTCCTCGAGGACCCTCCTTCTACCAAAACCTGTGCGTGCGGATGAAGTTCCGCTCGGCCTTCAGGATCTCGCGGTAGAAGGCGTCCCCCTCTGCCATGGTCGCGAGGATCCGCGAGGCGATCTCGGGGCCGACCCCCCGCCCCGCGAGGGCGATGACCGCCTTCTTCCCCGACGAGAGGACGATGTTTGCGTTCCTGAGGAGCCGGGCCTGGACGGCCTTCTCCTCCTCGGTCGCGGGCTTCTTCCGAAGCACGACCGTGCAGAGGTCTTCCTCGTACGGCTTCACCGCCGCGATGAGCCGGGCGCCGCAGTTCGGGCACTGCGGCCGCTCGGGCACCCGGGCGACGGGGGTCTTCGCGTGCCACTTCCGGCAGTGGAGGCAGCAGAGGACCACCTCCTCGCGGTCCAGGCGCTGCCTGAGGGTGGCGAGGACCGCCTGGTCGGCGAGCGGCGGCGGGATCAGGTCCTTCGAGGAGTAGATCCCCTCCCGGCCGAGAAGGGTGAGGGGGCCCGTCGCGACCGCGACCTCCCCGCTCCGGATGGAGGAGAGGATGCTCGCCGCGCCGGGCACGTCCATGTACCGGGTGAAGAGCTCGCGGTAGGCCTCCTCCTGGATGACCGTCCCCTCGAAGAGGTCGAGGAGCCGGTGGATGCTGAACCGCTCGTAGTCGGCATCCACGTCGATGGCGCCGAACTTCTTCGCCACCTGGACGAGCTTCCAGCGGAAGAGGGAGGTCCGCTTCAGGGCGAGGGCGAGGATGCCGTCCAGGTGGGCGGGGTCGGTCGCGAGGAGCACCTCCTTCACCTGCGCGGGGCCGACGGTGGAGGGGAGCCGGAGGAGGAACCGGTAGGCCCCCACCTCGATCCCGACGGTGGTCCCGTGCCGTGCGGAGAGGAGGATCGAGAGGACCCGGGCGAGGGCCTCGTTCGCCTTGTGCCCGCCGCAGATGTTCGCCACCACCCCCTCGTCCGCCGCCTCGAGGGTGATGAGCCGGTCGTCGGGGATCCGGTCCCGCACCCGGTCCATCCGGGCGAGGAACCCCTCCGCGAAGGCGACCGCCGCGGGGTGGGCGGGGTAGCGGGAGAAGTCGCGTTCGCGGCGGAGCCCCCCCACCTCGCGGGCCACCTCGAAGGGGACCGGTATCTGCTCGCCCTCCCAGGAGGGGAGCTCGCCCTTCGCCTTCTTCGCGGGCTCGACGGTGATCCGCTCCCCGTCCATGTCGAGGATGCGCCAGAGCTGCCCCTTCGCGATGAAGACCGCGCCCGTGTACGCCCAGCCCACGACGAAGGACTCGTCGAGGGTGGCGACCGTCCGGCGGGTGACCATGTCGAAGACCCGGATCTTCTTCTCGTCGTGGATCATCGAGAGGTTCAGGGAGAGGTACTTCCTCGTCCGGCCGGTCCGCCGGATGAGGTCGCCGTCGATGCGGATCAGCCGGTGGGTCGCCATCTGCTCGCAGACCCGGTCGAGGAGCGGGCCCGAATCGCGGAAGCATCCCGAGCGGGAGAGGATCGCGAGGGCCCTCGCCCGGGGGATCTCGCCGTACTCGACGGCCATGGCGGCCACCTGGTTCGCCAGGGTGTCGGCAGCCCCGATGTGGGGGACGACCGGCTCCACCCGGTTCTCCTTCGCCATGCGGGCGATGACCATCGACTCGAGGGTGTCGTCGAAGCCCGTGGTGAGGATGGTGCCCTTCGAGATGGTGTTCAGCTGGTGGCCCGCCCGGCCGACGCGCTGGACGAGCCGCGAGACCTCCCTCGGGGACCCGAACTGGATCACGTGCTCCACCCTGCCGATGTCGATCCCGAGCTCCATCGAGGACGTGCAGATGAGGGTGTGGATCTCGCCCTTTTTGAACCGCTCCTCGGCGTCGACCCGCACCTCCTTCGAGAGGGAGCCGTGGTGGACCTCCACGTCGCCCGTCTCGTAGAGCTGGTGGCCGAGGGCCTCGGCGGTGACCCGGGTGTTCACGAAGACGAGGGAGGAGCCCTTCCCGCCGATGCACCGCTCCACGCACCGCGCCTGGCCGGCGAAGTCCTCGCCCGCGTACCGCACCCCGATCTCGAGGTGCGGGGTGACCGGGATCTCGACCACCTGGTACGGGCGGTCGCCGCAGAGAAAGGCCGCGACGTCCGACGGGTTCCCCACGGTCGCCGAGAGGCCGATCCGCTGGAACTCGCCCGCGTAGACGGCGAGGCGCTCGAGGGCAACAGAGAGCTGGGCGCCCCTCTTCGAGCCGGCGAGCTCGTGGATCTCATCCACGATGACGTGCCTCACGTGAGCGAGGTGCCGCCTGAGCACCTTCCCCATGAAGACAGCCTGGAGGGTCTCGGGCGTCGTGATGAGGAGGTGGGGCGGGTGGAGCGCCTGCTTCCGCCGCTCGTGTGCGGGTGTGTCCCCGTGGCGGACCCCGACGGTGATCCCGAGTTCTTTGCACCACCACTCCATCCGCTGGAGGATGTCGCGGTTCAGGGAGCGGAGCGGGGTGAGGTAGATGGCGCGGAAGCCCGGCCCCTCCTCGCGGACCAGCCGGTCGAAGACCGGGAGCATCGCCGACTCGGTCTTCCCCGAGCCGGTGGGGGCGATGAGGACCAGGTGTTTTCCCGCGAGGAGCGGGGGGATGGCCGCGGCCTGGGGCTCGGAGAGGCTCCTCCACCCCCGCTTCCCGACCGTCGCCCGCACCCTCCCGTCGAGGAGGGAGAGGGCCTCACTCCCCGGCGAGCCGGCCGAGGATCCCGAGGTAGGTTCCATCGGTGAGAAACACCTCCGCGGCGGGGAAGTCCATGCACTTCGAGAGAGGCCCGAGGCCGCTCTCCTTCATCCTCGTGATGTCGAACCCCGTGAACTCGTTGAAGGCCGGCATGACGAGGACCTTCGTCGGGCACCCATCCCCGTCCCCCTCCCCTTCCCCGTTCCCATCCCCGCCATTCTCCTTACCGCCTTCCGCCTTCGCCAGTCCCAGGCACTTCACGTCGAGCGGGGCGAGCAGGTAGGCGCGGTCCCTGAGGGCGCAGCCCACCTCGTCCCGCAGCGAGACCATGGGGTGGTGGTGGCCGATGACGAGGAGGTGGCCGAGGAGCGCGGGATCGGGGTAGGTGTGCCCGTGGAGGTACCCGACGCCGTCGATCAGGGCCCCCTTCATCGGGAGGAGCTCACCCTCCTTCAGGAACCGCTCGATGCCCCCGTCATGGTTCCCGGGGACGACCTTCAGGGGGGCGCGGGACCGGATCGCGTCGAGCAGGGCGGGGATCTCGTAATACTCCTGGCGGCTGGTGAGGGGAACCGAGTGCTTCACGTCCCCGAGGAGGAGGACGAGGTCGGGCCGCCCCTCGTCGATGCAGGCGAGGACCCGCTCCAGCCGGCCCCGTGTCTGGCTCGGGATGTGAACCCCGTGGACGTCGAGGTCGGACTCTATCCCGATATGGAGGTCGGCGATGACGAGGACCCGCTCCGTGTTCTCCACGACGAGCGCCGGTCCGTCGGGCAGGAAGTGGAGGGCCATGGTCTCACGCGAGCCGGACCGAGCCCTTCCGGGGCAGGTAGCACTCGCCCTCCTCGAGGAGCTCGTTCACCGCCCGGGTCCCCGCCTCGGTGCCGACGCCCTGCCTGCCGAGCTCCGCGAGGATCTCGTCGAGGGGGACCGCCTCCTTCGGCCGCGCCCCGAGGAATGCGAGGACGAGCTCCTTCGGGTCTTTCAGCGGGGCGGCCGCGGGAGCCTTCGCCTCGCCGACGGAAGAGAGGGCCTGGTCGACCATCGCGGCCAGGTCCAGGAGGAACGCCGGCGTGATCCGGTAATGGGCGATCACCCGCCCGATGGTCGGGTCGTCTCCCTGCACGCCGGCGAGGATCGCGGCAAGCTTCTCGAGCCGGCCGATGGTCAGCTCCGCGGTCGCGATGACCGAGGTATCCCGGGCCCGCCGGTCCACGACGGCGACCGCCTCGGGGAGGAGGACCGGGGCGGGCGCGCGCGACGGGAGGAGGGGGGAGCCGGTCACCGCGACGAAGGCCGGCGGCTCCACCGCCGCGAGGGCGGCGGTGACCTCGGGCCGGTGCCACCCGCTCCTGAGGGCGAAGGCCCCCGTCGGGTCGGCGACCCGGGCATGGACGAAGTCCCCCGACTTCCCCTCGACCTCGGTGAGCGCGCCCGTCATGGTGAGGCGCCCGAGGGAGAGGCCGGTGGGGGTGAGGAGGGCCGGCCGGCCGCGGGGGTCTTCGGCGGGGACCACGAGGTCGGAGCGGTTGAACTCGCCTGCAAAGAGATGCGCCACCTTCTCGCTCACGTCTTCCCACGCTCTTCCCGGGTGTCAGGGACGGGGGGTCTCATCACCCGGACACCTTCACCCTGCACATCTGAAAGTATAATTATAATTTCTCGTGACACTGATACCTACAAACTGGGGAGACCAGCCAGGTGGCCGAATTCACGATGGGGAATCCGGATAATGACTGGGCAGCCATCTGCTTAGATGTCTCCCGCACGCCTGTTTATACTTACGCGAGAGGTCCGTCAAGCGAGGAAGGGGGGCTGAATTCACGATGGTGATACCGCTGGAGCAGGAGAAGGACCACGGGAAAGGCAGGGACCACACCATCTGGATCGAGAAGTACCGCCCCGCACGGCTCGCCGAGATGGTGGGGCAGAAGGAGATCGTCGAGCGCCTCCAGTCCTACGTGAAGACCGGCTCCATGCCCCACCTCCTCTTCACGGGCACCGCGGGGGTCGGGAAGACCACGGCGGCGGTCGCCCTCGCCCGGGAGTTCTTCGGCGAGACCTGGCACATGAACTTCCGGGAGCTGAACGCCTCGGACGAGCGGGGGATCGACGTCGTCCGGAACCAGATCAAGCAGTTCGCCCGGACCTCGCCCCTCGGGGGGGCCGCCTTCAAGATCCTCTTCCTCGACGAGGCGGACGCCCTCACCACCGACGCGCAGGCCGCCCTCAGGCGCACCATGGAGAGCTATGCCGCCACCTGCCGGTTCATCCTCTCCTGCAATTACTCCTCGCGGATCATCGACCCCATCCAGAGCCGGTGCGCCATCTACCGGTTCCGGCCCCTCGACCGCGCGGCCGTCGCCGAGGAGGTCCGCCGGATCGCAAACCGCGAGGGGCTCACCGTCTCCGGGAAAGCCCTCGACGCCATCGTCTTCATCGCGCAGGGGGACATGCGGAAGGCGATAAACGCGCTCCAGGGGGCCGCCATCCTCTCGCCGTCCATCGAGGAGAAGATGGTGTACGAGATCACGGCGAACGCGCGCCCCGAGGAGATCGGGGAGCTCCTGGACCTCTCCCTCAAAGGCGACTTCGAGGGGGCGGAGCGGGTTCTCGGCGGCCTGCTCCGGGAGCGGGGGATCGCCCCCGCCGAGCTCCTGGGGCAGTGCTACCGCGCCCTCGTCGGCCGGAAGATGGACCTCGCCCTGAAGGTCTGCCTCATCGACGCCATCGGGGAGACCGAGTTCCGGCTCTCCGAGGGGGCCGACTCCGAGATCCAGATGGAGGCCCTCATCGCGCGGTTCGTCCTCGCGGCAAAGGGCGGGGGGTGAGCGGGTGGCGAAGGGGGAGGCCCAGGCAAAGCAGGAGCCGGCCCAGGCCGAGGTGACCGACACCGCCGGCGAGTGGCGCAGGTTCCTCGTCAGGCACTACAAGCAGCCGCTCGTGGAGCTCCAGAGGGAGTTCCCCCACCGGCGGTCCCTCTACATCGACTTCCGGGAGACGAGGGTCATCCCGAGGCTCGGGGACGCGGTCCTCGAGTCGCCGGGGAAGGCCATCGAGGACATCCGGGACGCCCTCGTCCAGCACAAGACCGTCGACGAGAAGGACCGGGACCGGGTGAACGTCCGGTTCACGAACCTCCTCGTGAAGACCCCGATCCGCGACATCCGGGCCGACCAGATGAACAAGTTCCTGACGGTCGAGGGGATCCTGCGGAAGACCACGGAGGTGCGCCCGAGGATCGTCGAGGCCGCGCTCCGGTGCACTTCCTGCGGGAAGATCACGACCGTCACGCAGTCCTACGGGAAGTTCCAGGAGCCGGACTTCTGCCCGAGCTGCGAGAAGAAGGCGAGGATGGACCTCGTGGCCTCCCGGTCCCGGTTCACCGACTCCCAGAAGCTCCGGATCCAGGAGTCCCCCGAGGGCCTGCGGGGCGGGGAGCAGCCGCAGACCATGGACGTGGACGTGACCGACGACCTGACCGGGACGGTCGCCCCCGGCGACCGGGTGGTCATCAACGGGATCCTCCGGACCATCCAGCGGGTGACCGCCGGCGTGAAGGGGACCCTCTTCGACATCTACCTCGAGTGCAACAGCATCGAGGTCTCCGAGAAGGAGTTCGAGGAGGTCACCGTCTCCGAGGAGGACGAGAAGGCCATCACCGCCCTCTCCCGGGACCCGCAGCTCCAGCGGAAGATCATCAGGTCCATCGCCCCCACCATCTACGGGAACGACGACGTGAAGGAGGCCATCGCCCTCCAGCTCTTCGGCGGGATCCCGAAGGAGATGCCGGACGGGTCACACCTCCGGGGGGACATCCACATGCTCCTCGTCGGGGACCCGGGGATCGCGAAGTCCCAGATCCTCCGGTACGTCGTCACCCTCTCGCCGCGGGGGATCTACACGAGCGGGAAGTCCTCGACGGCGGCGGGGCTCACGGCGACCGCGGTGAAGGACGAGTTCGGGGACGGGCGGTGGACCCTCGAGGCGGGGGCCCTCGTCCTCGCCGACATGGGGATCGCCGCCGTGGACGAGATGGACAAGATGCGCACCGAGGACCGGTCTGCCCTCCACGAAGCCATGGAGCAGCAATCCATCTCGGTCGCGAAGGCGGGGATCACGGCGACCCTCAGGTGCCGGTGCGCCCTCCTCGGGGCCGCGAACCCGAAGCTCGGCCGGTTCGACGCCTACACCCCCATCTCCGAGCAGATCAACATGCCCGCCGCGCTCCTCTCCCGGTTCGACCTTATCTTCGTCATGCAGGACCAGCCCGACCCGAAGCTCGACGAGGCCATCGCCGAGCACATCCTGAAGACCCACCGGGTCGGCGAGCTCATCGTCCAGCACGGGAAGAAGCCCATCCCGGGCGTGGACGACGAGTTCATCAGGCAGCAGCTCTCGCCGGTCACGCCCGACATCCCGCCCGCCCAGATGAGGAAGTACGTCGCGTACGCCCGCCGGACCTGCTACCCCATCCTCTCGGACGAGGCGAAGGACGCCCTCGAGTCGTACTACCTGAAGCTGCGGGGCCTCGCGGACAGCAACAAACCCGTCCCCGTCACCGCGAGGCAGATCGAGGCCCTGGTGAGGCTCGGGGAGGCGAGCGCCCGGATCCGGCTCTCGGACAAGATCGAGGCATCGGACGCCGAGCGGGTCATCCACATCGTGGACACCTGCCTGCGTCAGGTCGCCTACGACGCCGAGAGCGGCTCCTTCGACATCGACAAGCTCGTGACCGGCGTCCCCAAGTCCCAGCGGGACATCATCCGGTCCATCAAGGAGGTCATCCGCGACCTGGGCGGAGAGAGCCGCGAGGCCCGCGTGGACCAGGTGATCGAGATCGTGACCGGCCAGGGCTTCGCGAAGGACAAGGTGGAGCAGATGATCAAGATGCTCCTCCGCGACGGCGAGGCGCTGGAGCCGCGGGGTGGGATCATCAAGCTGATCGGGTATTGAACGGACGAGGAGTGAGAGAATTGGTAACCGACCGCGAACGCGCCGCCTTCGAGGCGGGGATCAAGCTCGGTGCCCTGTACCACCAGTGGGTGGGGGCGCCGGTCTCGCCGGCCACGGCGGAGACCCTGGAGCGGGCCATCGAGCGGAGCGTCGCCCTCCAGCCCGCCGTCGAGAAGGTGAAGGTGAGCCTGGACCGGACCCTCATGTCCCCGAACGCCTTCGGGTACAGCGAGCTCGCCGGGCTCATGTTCGACGTGGAGCTCGTCACCCGCCTGGGCAGGGCG
>DATIYO010000030.1:0-4425 GCA_035517575.1 Methanomicrobiales archaeon | reverse complement strand
CCATTCCCGACACCGGTGGCATTGTTTGGGCGGGAAGCGCCGGAGGCGGGCGGCGGTCTTCAACGGTCCTCATTCTCCGTCCCACTGGAACGATCCGTCCCCCTCCGCCGGAAGAGGCGGGTAAAGCTATTTTTACGTATCTATACAATCTCTATTATAGGAGATGACGTTATAACAGGGCCCGCGGGGGTCTCCCCTGCCGGGGGCAGCGACGGGGGGGCGCGATTCTGCAGGGTCTTTCCGGCGGGCCTGTCCGAGTCGGCGTGGCGGGGCCTGATCCTCGTCGTCGCCGCGGCGGTCACCCTCATCGCCGTGTGGTGCCTTTCCCATGGCATCACCATCGTCTTCATGCACCTCTACTACTTCCCGATCATCCTCCTCGCCTACCGTTACCGGAGGAGGGGGGTGTACCTCTCGGCCCTCCTCGCGCTCTCCTATCTCGGGCTCGTCCTGTTCTACAATCCCTCGAACCCGGTCCCGGTGACCGAGGCCCTCGTCCGGGTCATCGTCTTCCTGGGGATCGCCGCCCTCGTGGCCTACTTCTCCGCGCGGCTGGTGCGGGTCCAGCGGGAGACGCAGCGGAGCGCCGATATCCTCGAGAGCAGCCTCATGAACGCGAACGTGCTCCTCGTCCTCCTCGACGCCCGGGGGAAGGTGCTCATCTGGAACAAGGCCGCGGAGCGGATCACCGGGTTCCCCGCCGCCGAGGTGATCGGGGGGAACGGTATCTGGAAGCTCCTGTACCCGGAGAAGGAGTACCGGAACTCGATCACCGGGAGGATCACGCGCATCGTCGGGGAGGACAACTTCTTCGAGAACTTGGAGACGACCATCAGGTGCCGGGACGGCGGGCGGAAGGACATCTCCTGGAACACCCGGGCGATCCCGGGGACCGACGGCAGCGGGAACCGGTACATCGCCATCGGTATCGACGTCACCGAGAGCCGGCGGGCCGCGAATGCCCTGAGGGAGTCCGAGGAGCGGTTCAGGGCCATCTTCGACCATGCGAGCGACGGGATATTCCTGGTCGACCTGGAACAGCAGAGGTACGTCGCCTGCAACGATACCTGCGCGAGGATGATCGGCTACGGGAGTGACGAGTTCCCCTCCCTCCGGATCGCCGATATCCACCCTCCCGAGGATCTCCCCTTCATCTACCGCGAGATCGCGAAGCTCGCGAAAGGCGGGGAGGGGCAGCGGAGCGACATCAGGTTCAGGCGGAAGGACGGGAGCGTCTTCTTTACCGATTTGAGCGCTGTCCTCGTGACCATCGCCGGCTCCCGGTACCTCCTGGTCAGCTTCCGGGACATCACCGAACGGAGGCAGGCGGAGAAGGCCCTCCAGGAGAGCGAGGAGAAGTACCGGAACCTGGTGGACCGGGCGAACGACGGCATCGCCATCGTCCAGGACGCGGCCATCCGGTTCGCGAACCCCGGCCTGGCACGCGTCTGGGGCGGGACGGTCGACGAGATGACGGGTCTCCGGCTGGACGCCCTCTTCCCCCAGGAAGAACGGGAGAAGCTCCTCGACCTGTACCGCAAGCGCCTCGCCGGGGAAGAGGTGCCCTCCATCTACGAGACCCCACTCCTCCGCCGGGACGGGAGCCGGTTCCCCGCCGAGATCAACGTGGGGGTGATCAGCTTCGGGGGCCGGCCCGCGGTCCTCGCCATCGTCAGGGACATCGCTGCCCGGAAGCAGGCCGAGGCCGCCATCCGCGAGAGCGAGGCGCGGTACCGCTCCCTCTTCGAGAACATGCTCGACGGGTACGCCTACTGCAGGATGATCTCCGAGGAGGGCCGGCCCGCCGACTTCGTCTACCTCGACGTTAACCCCGCCTTCGGGCGGCTCACGGGGTTGAAGGACGTCGTCGGGAGGAGGGTGACCTCCGTCATCCCGGGGATACGGGAGTCCAACCCGGAGCTCTTCGAGATCTACGGGAAGGTCGCAGGGACCGGGGTACCGGAACGGTTCGAGACCTTCATTCCCGGCCTCGGGATCTGGCTCTCGATCGCGGTCTTCAGCCCCGGGCGGGAGCACTTTGTCGCCGTCTTTGATAATGTCACCGACCGGAAGCGGGCCGAGGCCGCCCTCAGGGAGAGCGAGGAGAAGTTCCGGAAGATCTTCAACAGCGCGAACGATGCCATCGAGATCATGGAGATGAGGGAGGACGGGTCGCCAGGCCTCCTCCTCGAGGTGAACGAGGTGGCCTGCAGCGCCCTCCAGTACACGAGGGAGGAGATGCTCGGGATGAGCCCCCTCACCTACACCACGGAGTCCTCGAGCCGGCCCTTCCCGCAGATCTTCGGGGAGCTCCTGGCCGGCGGGCATGCCGTGTTCGAGACCGGGCACCGGCGGAAGGACGGGACGACCTTCCCCGTCGAGATCAACGCCCACGTGATCACCCTCATCGGCCGGAAGGTGATCCTCTCCGTCGTGAGGAACATCACCGAGCGGAAGCAGATGGAGGCCGCCCTCAGGGAGAGCGAGGAGATGTTCCGGAACCCCGTGGAGCGCTCCTCGGTCGGGATCTTCCTCGTCCAGGACGGGACCGTGAAGTACGCGAACCCGCGCCTCGCGGAGATGGCGGGGTACTTCGGGGAGTCCTTCACCGGCATGCCCTTCGAACCGATGATCCTCCCCGAGGACCTCCCGAAGGTCCGGGAGGCGATGGGCAGGCTCACCCGGGGCGAGACCCTGTCCGAGCACCTCGAGTTCCGGGCGATCGAGAAGGACGGGGCCGTCAGGGAGGTGGAGGCCTACGGCTCCTCCATGGTCTTCCACGGCCGGCCCGCGATCTTCGGGACCATCATCGACATCACCGACCGGAAGCGGATGGAGGCCCAGATCACGGCGTCGCTCAGGGAGAAGGAGGTGATGCTCCGCGAGATCCACCACCGGGTCAAGAACAACCTCCAGATCGTGAACAGCCTGATGAACCTCCAGATGCAGAAGGTGGGCGACCCGACGACGGTCATGGCCCTCACCGACACCCAGGCCAGGGTGCGCGCGATGTCCCTCGTCCACGAGCGGCTGTACAAGACGCAGGAGCTCTCCCGGATCGACCTCCATGACTACCTCACGAAGCTCGTCGAGGAGCTGATCCGGTCCCAGAAGGTCGCGCAGAAGATCGAGCTCGACTTCCGGATCGAGGGGGTCTTCCTCGACATCAACCAGGCCATCCCCGTGGGGCTCATCCTGAACGAGATCCTGACGAACTCCCTCAAGTACGCCTTCCCCGACGGGCGGAACGGGAAGATCTCCATCTCCGCGGACCGGGAGGGGGAGGGGCTCACGATCCGGATCGGGGACGACGGGGTCGGGATCCCCGCGGGCTTCGACTGGCAGAAGTCCAACACCCTGGGGATGCGCCTGATCCACGGCCTCGTCTCCCAGGTGGACGGGACCATCGCGCTCGAGCGGGACGGCGGCACCAGGTACGTCATCCGGATCCCGGATCACAAGCCGGTGGCCGAGGGCGAGAAGCGGTGAGAGATGAAAAAAGAGGTCCTGCGGATGGGGAAGGGGAACGGGCGGGGTCGTCCCCACCGGATCAGATCGGGGTGCCCTCGCGCTTCGTGACCTCGCGGAAGGCCTTCATGAGCTTCTGAGTGACGGGGCCCGGCTTCCCGTCGCCGATGGTCCTCCCGTCGACATCGACGATGGGGGCAACCTCGGCCGCCGTGCCGGTGACAAAGACCTCGTCCGCGGTGTACAGGTCGTGGAACCCCATGTTCTTCCACTGGATCCCGATCCCGAGCTCTTCCGCGCACTCGACGACCACCTGCTGGGTGATCCCCCGCAGGTTGTTCAGGTTCGGCGGGGTGGCGAGGACCCCGTTCTTCACGACGAAGATGTTGTCCCCCGAGCCCTCGGAGAGGTACCCGTTCGTGTCGAAGATGATGGCCTCGTCCCCTCCCTTCAGGTACGACTCCATCTTCGCGAGGATGTTGTTTAAGTAGTTCAGGGTCTTTGCGTTCGGCGGGAGCGACTCGGCGGCGTTCCTCCGCACCGAGACCGAGACCGCCTTTAAGCCCCTGTCGTACAGGTCCCCGTACATCGCGCCCCACTCGGTCGCGATGATGAAGACCGTGGGCTTCGCGCACTTGCGGGGGTCGAGCCCGAGGTCGCCCACCCCGCGGGTGATGACGGGCCGGAGGTAGGCGTCCCTGAGCTTGTTCTTCCGCAGGGTCTCGAGGACGAGGCCCGCGAACTCCTTCTTTGTCACCGGCGGGACGAGGTTGATGGTCTTTGCCGAGTCATAGAGCCGGTCGAGGTGGGCCTCGAGCCGGAAGACCTTCCCGTTGTAGGCGCGGATGCCCTCGAAGACACCGTCGCCGTAGAGGAGCCCGTGGTCGAAGACCGAGACCTTCGCCTCCTCCCTCTGGACGAACCTCCCATCCAGGTAGATCCACATGGCCCTAAGGT
>DATIYO010000029.1:0-2843 GCA_035517575.1 Methanomicrobiales archaeon | reverse complement strand
GAGGAAGGCCGCGGAGTTCATCGACGATATGACGAAGCTCGCCATCCGGGCGATCATGCTCGACGGCTTCTCCTTCGGGATCGACGACGAGGACCTCTCCCGCACCGAGCACGGGCAGATCGGCGAGGTCCTCACGACCGCCTCGACGGACGTGGACCGGCGGATCAAGATCTTCCAGGACGGGCAGCTCGAGCCCATGCCCGGGCGGACCCTCGACGAGACCCTGGAGATGCAGATCATGCAGGTCCTCGGGAAGGCCAGGGACCGGACGGGTGAGATCGCAGGCCGGCACCTCGGGCTCGAGAACAGCGCCGTGGTGATGGCGGTCTCGGGGGCAAGGGGCTCCATGCTCAACCTCACCCAGATGGCGGGCTGTATCGGCCAGCAGTCCGTCCGTGGCGAGCGGATCGTCCGCGGGTACGACGACCGCACCCTCCCCCACTTCGTGAAGGGGGACCGCGGGGCGGCCGCCCACGGCTTCATCCAGAACAGCTACAAGAGCGGCCTCTCCCCGACGGAGTTCTTCTTCCATGCCATCGGCGGGCGCGAAGGGCTCGTCGATACCGCAGTCCGGACGTCCCAGAGCGGGTACCTGCAGCGGCGGATGATCAACGCCCTCCAGGACCTGAAGGTGGCCTACGACGGCACGGTCAGGACGACCGGCGGCCGGATCATCCAGTTCCGGTACGGCGAGGACGGGACCGACCCGTCGAAGTCCTCCTTCGGGAGCCCCGTCGACGTGAAGGGGATCATCGAGAGCGAGCTCAAGGAGGAGGTCTAGATGAAGGAGTCACTCGAGAAGAAGGTCGACGCCGCCGACCTCCCCGACCGGACGAAGGAGGAGATGAAGAAGTTCCTCGCCGACCGGCCGGTCACGGACAAGCAGTTCACCCGCATCCTGGACCGGATCGTCCGGGAGTACCAGAACACCCGGATCGAGGCCTGCGAGGCGGTGGGGATCGTCGCCGCCCAGTCCATCGGCGAGCCCGGGACGCAGATGACGATGCGGACCTTCCACTACGCGGGGGTCGCGGAGATCAACGTCACCCTCGGGCTCCCCCGGCTCATCGAGATCATGGACGCCCGGCGCGAGCCCTCGACGCCCACGATGACCATCCACCTGAAACCCGAGTACTCGGCCGACCGGGACCGGGCCCGGGAGGTGAGCTGGCAGGTCGAGGCGGCGCCCCTCGCGGAGTTCGGCGACATCACCATCGACATGGAGAAGATGCTCGTCGTGGTCCAGCTGAACACGGCGGTCACCGAGAAGCGGAAGATCGGTGTCGAGAAGATCATCGAGGTCGCCCCCAAGAAGATCAAGGAACGGCGGCACTACCGCGACTTCGAGTGCGAGGTGAACGAGGAGGCCGCCCGCCTCCTCTTCCTCCCCAAGGACCGGGAGAGCTACCAGAACCTCTTCCAGCTCGCGGAGCACGTGCGAAACGTCATCGTCCAGGGGATCGACGACATCGAGAGGGTCGTGGTCCGGAAGGAGGAGGGGGAGTACATCCTCTACACCGAGGGCTCCAACCTGAAGGACGTCTTCGAGGTGGAGGGCGTCGACACCTCCCGCACGCGGACGAACAACATCAGCGAGGTCGCCGACGTCCTCGGGATCGAGGCGGCGCGGAACTCGATCATCTACGAGGCCCTCTCGACCCTCGCCGAGCAGGGCATCCTCGTCGACGTCCGCCACATCATGCTCGTCGCGGACATGATGTGCATGGACGGCGAGGTGAAGCAGATCGGCCGCCACGGGATCGCGGGCGAGAAGGAGTCGGTCCTCTCCCGCGCGGCCTTCGAGGTGACGGTGAACCATCTCCTCGACGCGGCCGTGGCGAACGAGGTCGACGAACTGAACGGGGTCACCGAGAACATCATCGTCGGGCAGCCCATCCAGCTGGGGACCGGCGACGTGAAACTCATCGCAAAAACCATCCACTAGGAGCAATCGCAATGGATTTCAACATCTCACTGAGGAGAGCACTAAAGACCGGGAAGGTCTACCTGGGACAGAACAGCACGAGAGAATGCATCACCGAGGGAAAGGCGCGGCTCGTCGTCGTGGCATCCAACTGCCCGGCCGAGTTCCGCACCTACCTCGAGACCACGAAGGGCGTCCCGATCCATGTCTTCGCGGGATCCGGCGTCCAGCTCGGGATGGCCTGCGGGAAGCCCTTCCTCGTCTCGGCGCTCGCCGTCGCCGAGGCCGGCGAATCGGACATCCTCACCCTCGCGAGGGCCTGACATGGGCGAAGTCATCCTCTCCGAGGACTGCATGCGCAACATGTCGCAGTTCGAGCAGCTGACGGGTGCGAGCAGCCGCGACTGCATCATCGACGACCGGAACGGCCGGATCATCCTCGTCGTGAACCCCGGCGAGATGGGCCGGGCCATCGGGAAGAAGGGCGCCTCCATCAAGAAGGCCTCGGAGGTCATGGGGAAGAAGATCGAGGTGGTCGAGTACTCCCCGAGCCCCGAGCAGTTCATCAGGAACTGCTTCCTCCCCGCAAAGGTCAACACCCTCGAGTTCGAGGGCGAGGGCGAAGAAAGGGTCGCGAAGGTGACGGTGCGCGACGAGGACAAGGGCATCGCCATCGGCAAGGAAGGGAAGAACATCTTCAAGGCCAAGCGCCTTGCCCAGCGCCAGCACAGCATCGCGGATGTTAGGTTGGTGTAATCCTTTTTTTGCAGTTTCGTCTTCAATTTCCATCATTAGACAAGCTACAAAGCGGTCTATAAAACGCAGGTGTATTTTTTAAGATAAGAACCAATCATTTAATCGTTATCCTTCATGGATGAAATTGCAATTTTTGGGATTGGTATCTAAACGATAGCAAGTC